>DOWL01000096.1:12911-16876 GCA_003519585.1 Nocardioides sp.
CGGGCGACCTGACGAGCGAGTCGTGCCCGGTTCTCCAGCGAGCCGCCGTACTCGTCGCGGCGACGGTTGAGCCCCGGCGCCAGGAACGACGAGATCAGGTAGCTGTGCGCCATGTGCAGCTCGAGTACGTCGAAGCCTGCTTCCACGAGCGTCCGCGCGGTGGCAACGTAGGCCGTGGTGATGCGGGTCAGGTCGCGCTCGGACGCGGAGCGGATCAGCTGCATCGACAGCGGGCTCGGCATCCGGCTCGCGCTCAGTGCGTGGACGCCGTTGGAGCGACCGTTCGCGACCGGTCCGGCGTGGCCGACCTGGCCCGCGATCTTCGCCCCCGTCTGATGGATCGCCTCGGCGAGCCGGGCCAGACCCTTGCGGGTGTCGGGGCCGACCACGATCTGCTGGCGGTGGGTCCGTCCCTCGGGCGAGACCGCCAGGTAGGCGACGGTGGTCAGCCCGACCCCGCCCTCGGCCACCGCGAGGTGGTAGTCGACCAGTCCGTCGGTGACCTGGCCGGCCGGCGTACGCCCCTCGAAGGTGGCGGCCTTGACCGTGCGGTTGCGTACCTCGATGGGACCGAGCAGCGCCGGCCCGAACACGTCTGGAACCACATCTGGGACCACATCTGGGACCACAGAGGGCAGGCTAGAACGTGTTCTCATCGGCGGGAAGGGAGAATGCCCGCGTGGCCGCCCTCGACCAGATCAGCTGGGTCGTGGTCGGCTACGCCGTCCTGATCGCATTGGTTGCGGCGTACTCCGCCTACCGCTGGCGGGAGCGGCCGCCGTGGCTCGACTCGATGGCCTGGATGCTCGAGGCGCTGCTGGCGTTGCGCGCGGTGGCGGGCCTCGGTGTCCTGCTGTCCGGGACGAAGCCCGACGACTACGCCACCCACGTCGGCTACCTGCTCTCCTCGGTGTGCGTGATGCCGCTGGCGCTGCGGTCGGTCCAGGACGACACCGGGCCGTGGTCGCTCGGAGTGATCGGGGTGGCGGCGATCGCGGTCGCCGCGATCAGCGTGCGGATGGTGATGACCCTGTGACCCGGACGGGAGAGTTCGTGGACGACCAGAACGCGACGAGGTCGGGGGGCCATCAGGTCCTGCTGCTGCTGTATGCGCTGTTCACTCTGGCGGCCGGCGCTCGATCGCTGGTCCAGTTGGCGACCCAGGCCGACGAGGCGCCGCTCGCCTACGTCCTCTCGCTGCTCGCCGCGATCACCTACGCCTTGGGCTGGTGGGCGATCCGCCGAGCCTCCGAGGGCTACACCACGTTCGCCTCGCGGATGCTCTGGATCGAGCTCGCCGGGGTGCTGACCGTGGGCACGCTGAGCGTCGTCCGTCCCGAGTGGTTCTCCGATGCGACGGTGTGGTCCGACTTCGGAATCGGCTACGGCTTCGTGCCGGTGGCGCTCCCGGTGGCCGGGTTGCTGTGGCTGCGCGCCCAAGACCCGGCTCACTCCGAGAGCGCAGTCGTGACGGCGTTCCGGGTGGTGGCGTTCGCGGAGGCGGTGAGCTGGTTCGGCCTCCTGATCGGCATGTTCTTCAAGTACGTCGTCGATGCGGGCGAGCGCGGCGTCGAAGTCTTCGGACCGATCCACGGCACGGTCTTCCTCGCCTACCTCGTGGTCACCCTCATCACCTGGCGGGCCCAACGGTGGTCGCTCCCGGTGCTTGCGCTGGCGCTGATCGCGTCCATCCCGCCGTTCTGCACGGTGCTCTTCGAGGAGTGGGCGCGGCGGACCGGTCGCCTCGGGCATCGCCCCGAGACACCTGTGCGTCGCGGGGAGTTCACCTCGACTCCCTAGGGTCCGCGCGTGGCTGTGCCCGTGGCTGCACGCTGGGTGGACGCGACGATGGCGCGCTACCTGGTCATCAGCGGCTTCACCTTCCTGCTCGACCTGGCTGTTCTCTCGCTGGTGCGCAGCGGACTGGGTTGGCCGCTCCCGGTGGCCGTGACCATCGGGTACGCCGTGGCGCTCACGACCAACTACCTGCTCAATCGGGTCCTGAACTTCCGCTCCCACGACCCCATCGGCCCCGAGAGCCTGCGGTACGGCGCCGCGGTGTCGGTGAACTTCGGCGTCTTCCTGCTCGGCGTGACCACGGTCCTGGCCGCCGCGGGCGTGCCGTACCCGGTCGCCCGGGTCGCGGCCGGCGCAGCCGAAGGGATCTTCATGTACTGCGCGATGCGCTGGTTCGTGTTCGGCCGCTCGCGCCGCGATGATCGGGTGCGTGCATGGCGTCTCCCCGTCGGTTGAGCTGGTCGCCCGGCTGCGCGCCGCCGGCTGCGTGTTCGCCGAGGAGGAAGCCGCACAGCTCGTCGAGGCGGCCGGCGACCCGGCCGAACTGGAGGCGCTGGTGCGCCGACGCGTCGCTGGCGAACCGCTCGAACCACTGGTCGGCTGGGTCGACTTCTGCGGGCTGCGGCTCGCCGTGGAGCCTGGGGTCTTCGTGCCGCGCCAGCGGACCGCGCTGCTGGTGCGCGAGGTCGTGGCGATGGTCGGCCCCGGCGACGTGGTGGTCGACCTGGGTTGTGGCGTGGGCGCCATCGCGGCCGCCGTCCGGGCCGCCGTACCCGAGGTCGAGGTGTACGCCGTGGACCTGGACCTGGCCGCCGTCGCCTGCGCCCGGCGGAACCTCCCGGCCGACCGGGTCTTCGAGGGCGACCTCTACGACGCTCTCCCCGGCCACCTGCGCGGTCGGGTCGCCGTGGTCGCCGCCAACGCGCCGTACGTCCCGACCGATGCGATCGCGCTGATGCCGCGGGAGGCCCGCGACCACGAGCATCGGGGCGCGCTCGACGGCGGTCCGGACGGGCTGACCGTGCAGCGCCGGGTCATCGCCGGCGCTGTCGGGTGGCTGCGTCCGCACGGCCATGTCGCCGTGGAGACCGGCCGCACCCAGCTGACTGGGACCGAGGCGGCCATGCGAGCGGCGGGGTTCGCGGTGTCGGTCCGGGAGGACGACGAGACGGGAGGCGTGGCGGCGATCGGATCGACTCCAGGTCACTGACGCTGGCTGAGGAAGTCTGCGATCAGTTCGTTGACGACACCCGGCCGCTCGACCTGGAGGAAGTGGCCGGCGCGCTCGACGAGCTCGAACCGCGCGGTGTCGTAGCCGGGCGACCACTCGCACCAGAGCGTGGGCAACCAGCGGTCGACGGTCCGCTCGGGGAGGGATGGAAGCTGGTTGAAGAGCGTGTACCAGCTGAGCCGAAGCTGGCGAGGCGCCAACCGAAGCGGCGAGTCGGGGTGAGCACCCAACGCATTGGTGGCGATCGCGCCCCAGTCGTGGCCGATCAGCACCGTCTCGTCGTTCCGCCGAGCGCGCGGTGCAGTGCCACGGCGTCTGCCGCAACCGCCGCTACGTGGTAGCAGTCCGCGAGTCCACTCGGCGCATACCCGCGCAGGAACGGCGCGACCACTCGGTAGCCGAGACCCGCGAGATGCGGACCGAGGTGACGTCACGTCCAGGCCGTGTCCGGGAAGCCGTGCAACGCAACCACGAGCGGCCCGTCGACCGGACCCCACGACAGACACGAGAGGCGTGGTGTCCACCACGGTTTCGACACGCTCGCTGCGCCGATCGGTGGTTGAGCCCGGAGGCGCGCCAGCGCCGACGGTGTCGAAACCGCCGCAGGGAAGGCACCCGCTCGACCACCGCCGGTGGTCGAGTCCGGTCTCACGTGCGTCGGTGGAAGGTGAACTTGTCGCCGGGGATCGGGGTGAGTTGGTAGGTGGGGTCGTGGGCTCGGGCGTGGTGGGGTGCGCAGATCATGATGGTGTTGTCCAGGTCGGTGCGGCCACCTTGTGACCATTCGATCTTGTGGTGCAGGTGGGTCAGTCCGGGTGGTGCGTCGCAGCCGTCGACCTGACAGCCCCCGGCCTCGAGCAGCTTGTTGATGAGTTCGCCGAAGGCCCGGCCCATCCGCTCGGCGGTGGGCTTCCGCTCCCCCAGCGGACCGGATGCT
>DOWL01000245.1:0-24160 GCA_003519585.1 Nocardioides sp.
GCCGTAGATGTCGACCGCGTCGATCGCGGCGCGCACCTCGATGTCGTGACGCATGGCGTCGGTCCAGGGCTCGGCGCCGAAGATGCCGATCCGCAGCGACGACTCCTTCGGGTCGAGCCCCTGGCGGCGCATCTCGTCGACGATCGCGAGCATGTACGACGGGGTGACCATGATGATGTCAGGCGCGAAGTCCGCGATCAGCCGGACCTGACGCTCGGTCATGCCGCCCGACACGGGGACCACGGTGCAGCCGAGCTTCTCCGCGCCGTAGTGCGCACCGAGCCCACCGGTGAACAGTCCGTAGCCGTAGGCGTTGTGCAGCACGTGGCCCGGTCGACCACCGGCCGCGCGGATGCTGCGCGCCATCACCGTCGCCCACATGTCGACGTCCTCGGCGGTGTAGCCCACGACCGTCGCCTTGCCCGTCGTACCGCTGGAGGCGTGGATGCGGACCACCTGCTCCCGCGGCACCGCGAACATGTCGTACGGGTAGTTGTCGCGAAGGTCGTGCTTGGTCGTGAACGGCAGCTTCGCGAGGTCGGTCACCTCGCGGACGTCGTCGGGGTGCACACCGGCCGCGTCCCAGGCCTCGCGGTAGTGCCGGACATTCGCATAGGTGTGCTGCAGCGTCGCTCGGAGCCGCTCGGTCTGGAGCGAGCGAAGCTCGTCGAGGGACGCGGTCTCGATGGGTTCCAGATCCTCCATGCCCATGCGGGCAACCTACGCCTCTCTACGGTGGTCCCATGTCCGTGCGAGCGACGCGACGGGGCCTGCTGATCGGTGGGGCCGCGGCGTCCCTGGCTGCGTGCTCGTCCTCCGACGACAGCGGTACGCCGGGCGAGCCGTCGTCCTCGACCTCGACGGGTGCGGGCCCGACCGACTCGACTCCCAGCTCGGCGGCGCCCGAACCCAGCGACACCAGCGACCCCGCAAGCACAACTCCCGATCCGCAGGTCGCCGGTGAGCTTGCGACCGGGCTGGCAGTGCCGTGGGGCATCGCGTTCCTGCCTGACGGGACCGCGCTGGTCGGCGAGCGGGACACCGGACGGCTCCTCCGGGTCGGCAAGGGACGCGTCGACGAGATCGGAACGCTCGACGTGTACAGCCGGCTCGACGAGGGTGGCGAGACCGGACTGCTCGGGCTCGCGCTGGACCCGGCGTTCGCGGACAACCGGATGGTCTACGCCTACGTCTCGACCCCCGACGACAACCGCATCGTGCTCTTCTCCTACGACGGGAAGACCCTCGGCGCACCCGAACCGATCCTCACCGGCATCGGGACCTCCATCCACCACAACGGCGGCGGCCTCGCCTTCGGACCCGACGACATGCTGTACGCCGCGACCGGCGATGCGGAGGACGCCGCGAGCGCGCCGGACACCGGCTCGCTCGACGGCAAGGTGCTGCGGATGACCAACCTCGGCACCGCCCCGCGCGACAACCCGTTCGGCAACCTGGTGTGGAGCTACGGCCACCGCAACGTGGAGGGCATCACCTTCGACGGCCGGGGACGGCTCTGGAGCGCCGAGTTCGGCGACAAGGGTGCCGACGAGCTCAACCTGATCCGCCGAGGGAAGAACTACGGCTGGCCCGACGTCGAGGGATCGGACGGCCCGGGCGGGTACGTCGACCCGCTCGCCGAGTGGCCGGTCGACCAGTGCTCACCCAGTGGCGTCGCGGTCGCCGACGGCCGTGCCTGGCTGGGTGCGCTGCAGGGCGAGTGCGTCTGGTCGGTCGTTCTGGACGGTCCGGACGCAGGTACGTCGACGCAGCACCTCACCGGCGAGTACGGCCGGATCCGGTCGGTCGCCGCGGCTCCCGACGGCTCGCTCTGGGTCACCACCTCCAACCGGGACGGCCGCACCGACCCGAGGCCCGGCGACGACCGGATCCTCCGAGTCATGATCTGAGTGAAGACCCGACTTCGAACAGTCAGCCCCGCTTGACCTTGCCGCAACGTCAGGCCGATACCGTCGGCGGCATGTTCGGAGCTCTCGGTCGCCTGGTGTCCCGCCGCCCGTGGTGGGTGATCGCTGGCTGGATCGTCACCACGGTCCTGCTCGTCCTGTTCGCGCCCAGCGTCGACTCGACCACCGACCAGGCCGACTTCCTCCCGGACAAGTACGAGTCGATCAAGGCCACCAACCTGGTGTCCGAGGCGTTCCCGCAGCAGCAGGACGCCGGCGCGACGATCGTGTTCGACCGCACCGACGGCGAACCGCTCACCGATGCCGACGTCGCGACCGCCCAGCAGGTCGTGGACGAACTGGACCTCCCGGAGGTCTTCACCGGTGCCGAGCCGATCCAGGTCTCCCCGACCAAGCAGGTCGCGATCGTCAACCTCACCCTCGCACCGGACGTGACCGGCCAGGACCCGGACGAGTACAACCAGGTCAAGGACCTGCGCGACGGGCTCTCCGACGGGACCAAGGGCACCGACCTTCGCGCGCAGACCACCGGCAACCTGCCGCAGACCTACGACCAGGCCGAGTCGGGCAGCAGCGCCGAGGCGATCGTCGGCGCCGCGACGGTGCTGCTGATCCTGCTGCTGCTCGGCATCATCTTCCGCAGCGTCCTGATCGCGCTCATGCCGATCCTCGCGGTCGGTTTCATCCTCTCGCCGGTCTCGTCGGCGCTGATCAACATCGCGGCGAAGCTCTTCGACCTCCAGAAGGACGACTCGACGACCGTCATCCTCATCGTCGTCCTGTTCGGGATCGGGACCGACTACATCCTGTTCTTCCTGTTCCGCTATCGCGAGCGGATGCGTGAGGGCGAGGAGCACCGCGAGGCGGTCGCGCACGCCCTCGAACGAGCCGGCGAGGCGATCGCCTCGGCAGGGGCGGCGGTGTTCGTCGCCTTCATGACCCTCGTCCTCTCGTCGCTGGGCATCTTCCGCTCGATCGGTCCGTCGCTGGCCATCGCCGTGGCCGTCACACTGGTGGCCGCACTGACCCTGTTCCCGGCCCTGGTGACGGTGCTCGGCCGCGCGCTGTTCTGGCCTTCGAAGAAGTGGAAGGAGCCCTCGAAGGGCGACCGGTTCGCGCGGATCGGAGGCTCCCTCGGCAAGCACCCGGTGCGGTACGCCGTCGCGTCGGGCGGCGCGCTCGCCGTTCTCACCATCTTCGCGCTCGGGTTCAACCCGACCTTCGACCTCGGCTCGTCGTCGTCCTCGAGCACTGTCGAGTCCGCCGAGGCCACCAAGACGCTGGAGGACGGCGGCTTCGCGGCCGGCTCGACCCAGCCGATGCCGGTCGTGCTGCACTCGGACGACGACCTCACCCAGGAGCAGGTCGACCAGTTCGCAGCGGGCCTGACGAAGGTCGACGGCATCGCCCAGGTGATCGGCGCGCAGCTCTCACCGAGCAATCCCTCCACGGCGATCGTGATGACCGTGCTCCAGGACGATCCGACGTCTGACGCAGCACTGGTGGCCGTCCGCGACACGATCCGGCCGGCGATCCACGACCTTGCGCCCGACGGCTCGACGGCGTACGTAGGCGGGATCACCTCGGTGTTCGTCGACTTCCAGGCGGCCATGAACCGCGACTACTCCATCGTGTTCCCGGTCGCCGCGCTGATCATCATGCTGATCCTCGCCCTGCTGCTGCGCTCCCTCGTCGCGCCCGTCTACCTCATGATCTCGGTCGGGCTCGGCTTCGGTGCCACCCTCGGTGCCTCGGTCATCGTCTTCCAGCACTTCGCCGGCCACGAAGGCCTGGTCTTCCTGCTGCCGATCTACATCTACCTGTTCGTCGTCGCGCTCGGCACCGACTACAACATCTTGATGATCGCGCGGCTGCGCGAGGAGGCGCGCGAAGGTCGCGCGCCGCGTGACGCGGCGGCCCAGGCCGTCCGACACGCCGGGCCGACGGTGGCGGCGGCCGGGTTGATCCTGGCCGGCACCTTCGCGTCGCTGATGCTCGCGGGCAACTCGCTGCTGACCCAGATGGGCTTCGCGATCTCCTTCGGCATCTTCGTGGCGGCGTTCGTGATGGCGATGTTCTTCACGCCGGCGCTGACCGCGCTGATCGGGCACGCCGCGTGGTGGCCCGGCCACGGCGACGAGAAGAAGCCCGAGGCCGAAGCCGAGAAGGTCCTCTGACTCAGCTCAGCCGGCGACGAGTCCGCGGATCTCGGCGTCGGACAGCGCGCGCCGGTAGAGCCGGATGTCGTCGAGCTGACCGTCCCAGAACGCCTCGAGCAGCCCCTCGTCCGGATAGTTCTTGGCGCCCACCGCCAGGGGCCGATCGTTCTTGCATGTGGTGCCGGTGACCGAGAGGCTTCCTGCGCGGACGCCGTTGACGTAGATGCGCAGCACCGAGCCGTTGTAGGTCCCGGCGACGTGGGTCCAGGTGTTGAGCGGGATCGTCACCGTGCTGTCGAGATAGGTCCAGGCGGGGTTGGTGCAGCCCCCGAAGAAGCCGCCCACGCGCAGGTGGCCGTCCGTGCGCAGGTTCATCCAGTACGCACCGGCCTTCTCGAGCACCTCCCACCGACCGCCGGTCTGGTCGTTCTGGACGCCGGTCGGGTTGATGAACGCCGCGAGCGTGAACCGGTCGAGGTCGATGGCGTCACGCTCGGGCACCGCGACATACTGGTGCGACGTGCCGACCAGACGGATCGCCCTGGACTGCCCTGGTGGTCCGACACTTCGGGCGGCAGCCGCCGTCGTGTTGACGTAGCTGCCGTTGATCGCCCGGCCCGAGGAGTCGCGGGCCACGACGCCGGAGTCGTTGTCGAAGCGGTAGTTCAGGATCAGCCCCGTCGTGGTCGGCGCCGCCGCACTGGGCGCGCCGTAGAGGCAGGCCACGACCAGTCCGACGACCGTCGCCACGAGCGTTGCTCTGCGCACGCCGTACCTCCCCAGAGCGCGTTCTCGTCAGGGTGCTCCGGGCAACCGCGTCCGGTCAACGAGCCACCCCTCAGATGAGGTAGGGCTGGTTGTCTACCCCCGCAAACTTCGACCCCACCCCCGTGCCGACGCTCGCCTAGTCTCCACTCAACTAGGTTTCGGCCGTGGGCTGCGAGATCGCCGACTTCCTCGAGCTGGTGCACCAGTTGGAGGACGTCGGGCAACACGACCGGGAGCGCTGGTCGGCGTTCGACGTCGGCCGGCGCGGCTTCGCCTACTTGTGGCCGCGCACCCGCACCGTCGGGCTCAAGCAGACCATCGCGGAGCAGCTGGCGCTGGTCGCCGAGCGGCCGGAGGTCTTCGAGGTGCAGTACACCTCCGGCGGCTTCGGTTGGGTCGTGGTCCAGCTCGAGGGCGTCGAGCGGGACGAGCTGGCCGAGCTGACCTTCGAGGCCTGGCGGCTCACGGCACCTGCCGCGCTGGTCGAGCAGCGCGCCGACCGACTACCGGTGTAAGCGCTCTGCCAGCGGCAGCAGCACGCGGAACGTCGTGCCGACACCCAGCTCGGACTCGACCTCGATGCGGCCGCGGTGGCGACGTACGACCCGGTCGACCACCGGCAGACCGAGGCCGGTGCCGGGCCGGCTTCGCACCGCGACGTTCTCGGAGCGGAAGAACTCCTCGAAGAGCCGGCCCTGCTCCTCCTCCGCGATGCCGATGCCGCGGTCGGTCACGCACAGCTCGACGACCTGGGATCCGTCCTGCACGGCGTGCTCGATGGTGACCGAGACCGAGCCACCGGGATCGGAGTACTTGATGGCGTTGGAGACCAGGTTGGAGACCAGGTCGTCGAGCTCGCCGGGGTCGCCGGTGACCAGCAGCGGCTCGATGGGTGCGGTGATCGTGGTGGTCAGCCCGTGCGCAGCGGCCTCGAGGGCGACGCCGTCGAGGATGTCGCCCACCAGTGCGGCAAGGTCGACCGGCACCTCGTGCAACGGCCGGTCGGGGTTGTTGACCTTGGCCAGCACGAGCAGGTCGCTCACCATCTCCTGGATCCGGCCGTTGGCCCGCTCGATCGCCCGGAGTGCCCGCTCGGAGTGATCACCGGGCGGCAGGTCGTCGAGCAGCAGCTCGAGGTTGCCACTGATCGCCGCGACGGGGTTCTGCAGCTGGTGCGAGAGCGCGTCGATCAGCTGGCCGCGGTAGGCGGCCGTCGCCCGCTCCCGGCGCATGCCGTGCTCGAGCTCGGCCCGGTCGAGCAGTGCGATCACCGCCCGCCCCGCCTGCCGCGCGTACAGCTCCAGCACCCGGCGCTGCTCGGCGTCGGGACGCTGACCGTGTCTGGGCAGGTCGACCGAGAGGACGCCGCGCAGCACCCCGTCGTCGTCCTCGAGCAGGGCCACCAGCAGGTCGTGGGGGTGCCAGCGCACACCGTCGCCGGGTCCCGGGTGGTGCTCCCGGATGTAGGAGAAGTCGTCGAGCCGCCCGGTCTGGTGCTCGTGCGGGACGAAGCGCAGCGCGCCCCACTCCTCGGCGTGCTCCAACTCCGCGAGGACGTCATCGATGGGTGGCTGCAGGGTCGCGAGCTCCGCGCGGGCGCCGTCGTCGCCGGCGATGGCGACGGCGTGGAGGCGGCCCTGGTCGACGATCGAGATCGCCGCGAGCTCGAATCCGGCGAGCTCGGTCACGCCCTCCGCGATGAACTGCAGACCGGCAGCGTCGACGGCGGCCGCGCCCGTCGGCTCATCGGTCCTCACGTGCAAGTCGTAACACAGCTTCGTCGTCCACCGCTCCCCCTTCGGATGGAGTGGTCGACGCCGGGCGATCCGCGGCGGGCGGGGGAAGGGCCACCGCCACCGCGGTGAGCAGGAGTACGGCGACCACGCCGTCGAGCCAGTAGTGGTTGGCCGTGACCACCACGACCGTGACGGTCACCAGCACGTGTGCGTAGGCCACCCAGGCCAGCCACCGAGGTCCGGTCCGGTGGACGACGTAGGCGATCAGTACTGCCCAGCCCACGTGCAGGCTCGGCATCGCGGCGAACTGGTTGGCCAGGTCACCGCTCGCCCCGGCGTACGCGTCGGGGCCGAAGGCGGCCATCGTGTCGAGGAAGCCCCACTGCGGGAACATCCGCGGCGGAGCCAGCGGGAAGACGATGTGCACCACGAGGGCGATCCCGGTGAGCGAGATGACCAGGTTGCGGGCCCAGCGGTATTCGGCACGCGGCCGGAAGAGGTAGCCCCAGACCAGGAACGCGATCATTGCCGGGAAGTGCACCGACACGTAGTAGACGTTCGCGAGATGGAGCACGGAGTCGGGCAGCAGCCCCTGGATCGTCGCTTCGGACGGCAGGCGCAACACCTGTTCGAGGTGGTGAACGCGCACCGCGTTCTCGTACGCCGCGGCCTCCTGGCCGCGGGCCAGCAGCCGGCCGAACCGGTAGAGCTCGAAGAGGACGAAGACCAGCGCCAGTTCGAGCACCGCGCGCAGCACCGTCGGGGCGACACGTCTCACTGCTCGACGCACTGTCGCCGGTGCCTCTCCCGCGTGCACGAGTGCCATCTCGCCTCCTCCCCCACGGGTCTACCTGGTCACGACATCGTTCCGCACCCGGGTATTCCCCGAGATCGGCCCTGAGCCGGCCCCCGGAGGCGCTTCAGCGGGCCCGATGCGGGATTCCTTGACCCGCCGTCGCACAATGCGGGCAGGGAGAGCGAACCTGGGCAGCCTTTCGTGCGTCTTTCGTGCGGAGGGTCTCTCCGGAGGAAAGGGTGCACGTGAAGAAGGTCCATGCCCTCGTGGCAGCCGCGGTGGCGGCAGTACTCGTCCTGACCCTGGACGCGCAGGCGACCGCACATGCGGTCGGCGCGGACGGGTCATCCTTCGAGCCGAGCTCCGCGGCGACGTCCGCGGCGACGTCCGCGGCCCCGGTGACGCCGGTGAGCCGGAAGGACGGCAAGGGCGACGGGAAGGGCAAGGGTGCCTACCACCTGCCCAGCGGCGCGTTCTTCAACAACCCGCGCGGCGGCTGGGACGTCCGGCTCAAGATCGAGCGGCAGGTGGTCCGGGCGATCGACCACACCAAGAAGGGCTCGACCATCCGGATCGCGCTGTACTCCTTCGACCGGATCCCCGTGGCCAAGCGGCTGATCGCGGCGCGCAACCGCGGCGTGCACGTCCAACTGCTGCTCAACGACCACCAGGACACCCGCGCGATGAAGATGCTGCGCGCGCGGCTCGGCACCAACGTGAAGAAGAAGGACTTCATCTACAAGTGCCACTCGGGCTGCCGCACCGACAACCGCAAGCGGCTGCTGCACACGAAGTTCTACACCTTCACCAAGACCGGTCGCACCAAGGACGCCCTCCTGTTCGGCTCGGCGAACCTCACGATGAACGCCGCCCGGCACCAGTGGAACGACCTGTTCTTCACCTCGGGCAACGCCGAGCTCTTCGACCAGTACGTCGCGCTCTTCAACGACATGAAGAAGGACTACGAGAAGATGCAGCGGCCGCTGCCTACCTTCTGCGGCATTCCCCGCAACGGCAGCACCTGCGACGACGCGGTCGACTTCGGCACCACGGTGACCTTCCCGCGCCTCCTGGGCCCCAAGAACGACCCGATCGTCGCGATCCTCAACCGGGTCCAGTGCATCACCACGACCGCCAGCGGTGAGCGGGTCCGGACCAAGCTCGCGGTCAACATGCACACCATCCGCGGCCGGCGCGGCGATTACCTCGCCGACGCCTACCGTCGCAAGTTCGCCGAGGGCTGCCAGGCCCGGTTCAGCTTCGGACTGGTCGGCTTCCACACCAAGGGTCACCTCGGCGCGAAGACGCCGCGCGGGCGGATGCCGCTGCGGTCCACGAGCTTCGACTACCACCCCGACCAGCAGGTGAAGAACCCGGACGGCAAGCTCGACCTGACCCTCGACTACTACTCACACGAGAAGTACCTCGTCATCCAGGGCAACTACGCCGGCGACCCGCACGCCAACGTGGTCTTCACCGGCTCCTCCAACTGGGGCGCCCTGGGCGCGGTCAACGACGAGATCCTGGTCGCGGTCCAGGGCAAGAAGATCGCCCGCCAGTACATGGCGAACTTCGACTTCATGTGGCGCCCGGGCAACTCCCGCAACGCCTACACGACGTCGTACACCAACTTCCGGGTGCCGGTCGTCCGGATGGGCGCCGACGGCGAGAAGGTCGTGACCTACCGGACCGAGCGCCGCAAGCAGGTCACGGTCGACCCGGCCCTGGTCTACCGGCCGGCCGGCCCGTTCTGGGAGGACGACTGATCCGGGCTGAGGCACTGGCGGCGGCGTAAGTCGGAATAGCGTCGTCGATATTCCGACTTAGGAATGCTAAGTCGGAATATCGGATACGCTCTTCCGCATGGAAGACCGGGCGTCGGGAGCGGCCGCGACATCGCGGATCCCGCTGCCGGCGCACCGACATCGCGTCGAACCGTGGCGGCAGACCGTCCGTGGGGGGTCCGTCGAGGACCGCACCAACTCCTCCGTGCGAGTCTCGCTGCCGCCACGCATAGCGACCATCGCGCCCACGGTGCCGGGGGAGCTGAGTGCGCTCATGGAGGAGGCGCTGAGGGAGATCGCGGCTCTGGACGAGGAGCACGGCGATCACCTTGCGTCACTGTCGATGCTTCTGTTGCGGGCCGAGTCTGTGGCCTCCTCCAAGATCGAGCAGGTCGAGGCGTCGACCGACGACTACGCGCGCGCCCTGCACGGCGTCCGCTCGAATTCGTCGGCCACGTCCATGGTGGCGTCGACCCGAGCACTCCACGACCTCATCGTGTCGGTGGGCGACGAGCGCCCGATCACCCTGGACGGCATCGTGTGCGCTCACGCGATCCTGATGGCCGACGACCCGTTCGAGGCCTCCTACGCCGGCCGGATCCGCGACATGCAGAGCTGGATCGGCGGCTCGGACCACTCCCCGCGCGGCGCCCTCTTCGTGCCACCGCCGCCCGCAACCGTTGCCGACTACCTCGCCGACCTGCTGGTCTTCGCGAACCGGACCGATCTCAACGTGCTCGGCCAGGCCGCCATCGCGCATGCCCAGTTCGAGTCGATCCACCCGTTCACCGACGGCAACGGACGCATCGGACGAGCCCTCATCAACACCATCCTGCGCAAGCGCGGAGCAACGCGACGAGTGGTGGTCCCGCTCGCCTCGGCCCTCGTCGCTCGCCGCGACGACTACTTCGCCACGCTGACCGCCTACCGGGATGGCGATGCCGGGCCGATCATCGAGGCCTTCTCGACGTCGACGCTGATCGCATCTGTCGAGGCGCGGGCAACCGCGAAGCGACTCGCCGACCTACCTGCGACGTGGCACGAACAAGCGGGCGGGCCGCGCGCCAAGAGCGCCACCCACGCACTCCTCGAGCGGCTGCTCGACGAGCCGGTCTTCTCCGCGGAGGACGCCGAGGCCCGCATCGGAGGTGCCGTGTCGAGCGTCTACGCAGCGATCGGCCGGCTGCACGAAGCCGGCATCATCAGACCGCTGACGACCCGCACCCGCAATCAGATATGGGTCGCCGCAGCTCTGTCCGACGAGTTGGACGACCTCGGTCTGCGCATCGCGATCCGAGCCCGTGCGTCAGTTGGGGCCGGGCGGCGGTGACCTACCAACCACCGGCGGACATCAGGAGGTTGATCACCCACCGCCACCCAAGACCACCGCAGATCTAGCCCAGCGGCCGCTCGCCATGCAGGCCACGCTCGGGTCGGGGGGCGGGCGGCAGGGTCAGCGAGGGCGGAGCCGGCGCCACGGCATCGTCGGGGCCGAAGGCGTGCGCGATCTCGGTGATGCTGCGCACCGGAAGCCCCACCCGCCTGCAATGCTCGACCACGGCCTCGTAGTCGTCAGTCTCGACGACGCAGGACACGACGTCGGCGGCGACGGTGCCCAAGACCCAACGGAACTCGACACCCAGCGACTCGGCGGCCTCGCGCATCGTGTGCGCTAGATGTCCGAGCTGGGTGCGGTCGAGACCGGCGGCGCCAGGTACGTCCCGCTCGACCAGGTAGTACGTCATGGCTGGAGAATGCCCGCCTGAGGTCCGGCGGCACATCGGGTGGAACCCCCTAGATGAGCCCTTGAGCACCCCGGGGAGCACGGCCCCGCTCATCCGGAAAGGGCGATGTCATCGGCCGGCGCTCGGCAGCACAGTGAGCTTCGTGGAGTCGACTCGACAGGAAGCCCCGGCGCGCTCCGGACTGGTACTCACCGCCCTGATCCTGGTCGCGGCCGTCGCGAACCTGAACCTCGCGGTGGCCAACGTCGCACTGCCTGACATCGGCAAGGCATTCGACTCCAGCCAGACCACCCTCGACCTGGTCGCCGTCGGCTACTCGCTCGGCCTGGCCGCCTCGGTGATCTACCTCGGCGGCCTCGGTGACCGGTACGGCCGCAAGATGATGCTGATCGCCGGCGTCTCGCTCTCCGTCCCGGCCTGCCTGCTCGCGGCGTACGCGCCGTCCGACACCGTGCTGATCGGAGCGCGGGTGCTCGGCGGACTCTCCGCCGGCATGGCGTACCCGACCACGCTGGCCCTGATCACGGCCCTGTGGGCAGGGGCAGGCCGCACCAAGTCGATCGCCTTGTGGTCCGGCCTCGGTGGCGCGATCTCCTCGCTCGGGCCACTGCTGGCCGGACTGCTGCTCGAGCACTTCTGGTGGGGATCGGTGTTCCTGGTGACGCTGCCGCTGGCTGTCGTCGCGCTCGTGATGGCGTTGCTGTACGTGCCGAGTCACGTCAACGAGGCGACCGATCCGGTCGACCACCTCGGTGGCGTGCTGTCGGTGGTCGTCGTCGCCGGCCTGGTGCTGGCCATCAACTTCGCGCCGGTCCCCGACCAGCTCACCCTCGCGCTCGAACTCGGCGCGATCGCACTGGTCGCCGCGGTCTTCTTCGTCATCCGGCAGCTGCGGTACAAGTTCCCGCTCTACGACCTCAGGGTGGCATCGCGACGGGTGTTCTGGGTCGCCGCGCTCGCGGGCATCATCGTGTTCGGCACGCTGATGGGCGCCATGTTCGTGGGGCAGCAGTTCCTGCAGAACGTGCAGGGCTACTCGACGCTCGAGTCGGGTACGTCCATCCTGCCCGCCGCGATCGCCATGGTCCTCGTGGCACCCCGGTCGGCGAAGCTGGTCGACGCGGTCGGAGCCCGGCTCACCCTCCTCATCGGCTACGCATGCTGCCTTCTCGGCTTCCTCACGATGCTGCTGCTGTGGAACGAAGGCGTGGGGTACTGGGCGATCGGGCTCGGCTATGCCCTGGTCGGGGCCGGCGTCGGCTTCGCCGGCACTCCGGCGTCGCACTCGCTGACCGGCTCCGTGCCGGTCAGCAAGGCCGGCATGGCCTCGGGCACGGCCGACCTCCAGCGCGACCTCGGCGGGGCGATCATGCAGTCGATCCTGGGCGCCCTCCTCGCGGCCGGCTACGCCTCGGCGTTCGCCGCCCAGATCGCCTCGTCCCCCGAGGCCGACAGCGTCAGCAAGTCCACCCAGAGCGCGCTGACGCAATCGTTCTCGTCGGCCGAGGCCCTCGCCTCTCGCTATCCCGACCAGGCCTCCGCGATCACCGCCGCAGCCAAGTCGTCGTTCCTCGACGGGGCCGACTGGGCGTACGGCGCCGGCATCATCGCCATCCTGATCGGCGCCGTCATCGTGTTCTTCTGCTTCCCGCGCAAGGAGGAGGAGGCCCGGCTGCTCGCGGAGTACCAAGCGACCGACGCTGCCGAGGTAGCCGAGCCGGCCTGACCTGACCCCATATCCCCCCGATCGGGCGATGCCGGGCCCATCGCCCCGGAGAACAGTCGGTACGGCTGTGGAGGGCTTCGGATCGCGGAGGGAGGGATCGATGAGACCGCATCTCATCACGAGCTCGGCGTCGGCGTGGTGCGAGGCCCACGCAACCCCTCCGGTCGAGCTGCGCCGACAACCCGCCCCGCCACCTGCCAGTCGGGCCCGACCCCCCAGAGCGTCCTGGCTGGCCGTCGAGCGGCCCGAGCAGCACCGACGGCTCTCGCGCTCGGTCGAGCACGCCACCGTCACGCTGCTGCGAGCCCCGGCCGGCACCGGCAAGACCGTCCTGGCCGCTGATTGGGCGTCCCGACGGATCGGCGGCGGTGACCCGGTCGCCTGGATGACGATGACCGAGCGCGACAACGACCCAGCGGTGTTCTGGGCGCATCTCCGTGAGGCGCTTGCCCTGCTCGACCTCTCCGGTCCGGAGACCGGCCTACCGGCCGGCGTGCCCGACGCCGAGCACCTCGACCTGCTCAGCGCCCGGCTCCTGGAGCTCGGCGCACCCGTCGCGCTCGTCGTCGACGCCGCCGACCGGCTCCGCACCCGGACGATCTACGACCAGTTGCGCGCCCTGATCGAGGCCGCCGACGATCGCCTCCGCATCGTGATCACGAGTCGGACCGAGCCGCCCCTACCGATCCATCGGTACCGCGTGGAGGACCGCCTGACCGAGTTCGGCGCCGACGACCTCGCGATGGGAGCCGACGAGGTCGAACAGGTGCTCCTCCGGCACCGCGTGCCGGCCTCCGCGGAGCTGATCGACGAGGTGCTGCGCCGTACGGAGGGCTGGGCGGTCGGTGTCCGGCTGGCGGCCTTGCGCCTGGCCCAAGAGGGGCCCGGCGTGGACCTCGCCGGCTTCGCGGCACCGTATGTCCGCGAGGAGATCCTCACCGAGCTGGCGCCGATCGAGCGGGATGTGTTGACCGCGACCGCCCCGGTCGAAGAACTCGCGCCCGGGCTGGCGCCGGCGTTGACCGGCCGCCCCGACGGGGACGTCGTGGTCCACGCCCTGGCACGTGGCAACGCGTTCGTGTGCCCGGTGCCTGGGCGGCCTGAGACCTTCCGGCTGCACCCGCTCGTCCGGGAGCTGCTGCTCGACGAGCTCGACCACCGGTTCCCAGGGCGCTCCGCAGCGATGCACCGACGCGCCGCGGCCTGGTGCCACACGCACGACGACCTCGAGGGCGCCGTACGTCACGGGATCGCCGCGTGCGACTGGCGTACCGCCGCCGGCTGGGTCGTCCACGGTCGCGGACTCGCGGAGGTGATCGCCGGCACGCCCACCGGGACCGCCATCGCCCGCGAGTTGAGGACGATCCCCGAGTCGGGCCTGCCGGAGGTGATCGCCCTGCGCGCCGCGACCGCCCTGCTCGACCACGACCTGGACGGCGCGCGGGCCGCACTCGACCTGGCGCACGGGCGCCCCGCCCTGGCGACGTCTGCGCTCGCCGCGGCGTGGTACGACGCGTCCGGGCGTTCGCCAGAGGCGCTGCAGGCAGCGCGCCGGGCGCGCTCGAGCCTCGAGACAGCCCGGACGCCCGACTCGTTCGTCGCGGCCGTGGTGGCGGCGTTCGAAGGCTTCGCCGAGCTCCGGGCCGGGGACCTCGAGGCGGCCGGCGTCGCGCTGCGAGAAGCGGCGACCGGCACCGAGGGCATCGGCGTACCGCTGCGGCTCCGGTGCCTGGCCGAACTCGCATTCGCCGAGGCGGTCGGCGGCCGCCTCGGCCTGGCACTCGAGTTCGCGGACGCCGCCGAGCGGACCGCCAAGGACCAGGGTGTCACCGCGTCGGCACGCCCCGTCGTCCTCGACCTGACCCGAGCCTGGGTGGCCCTGGAGCGTCAGGAGCTCTCGGTCTGCCACAGGGCGCTCAACCGCACCGGCCGCGCGCGCGTCGGTCGTGATGACGAGACCTGGCGGACGACCACGGTGATGCTCCGCGCCCGCCTGCTGCGCGATCGCGGTGAGCTGGGCAGCGCCCGCCGCCAGCTCGACCAGACGGCGTCCACGCCCCAGGGCGGTGGGCGATCGGTGCCGATCCCCCGATGGCTCCGAGACCAGCTCGCCGCGGAGGCGGGCGGTCTCGGAGCCGGCACCCAGGGCGACCAGCCGTCCGTCGCGGAGCTGCTCGCCCACGCCGATCTCCGCTATCGCGACGGCGACATGGCCGCCGCCCGGACCGAGGTCGGGCGGGCCCTGCAGCTCGCCCGGCCCGAACTGGTACGCCGGCCCTTCGCCCATGCCTCGCCAGCTGTGCAGTCGCTCATCCGCAACGACGCCCGGCTGTCCGCGCTCGCGGGTTGGCTGAGCCCCGAGCAGCTGGGCCCGGCCGGGGCCGACCCCACGCCGCTGCCACAGCCGGTGCTGGATGCGCTGTCCACCCGCGAGCTCCAGGTGCTCCGCCACCTCGCGGAGTTCCTCACCACCGAGGAGATCGCCGCCGAGATGTACATCTCGGTCAACACCGTCCGGACCCATGTACGTCGGGTCCTCGAGAAGCTCTCGGTGTCGCGGCGCCACGAGGCGGTGCGACGGGGCCAGCAGCTCGGCCTGGTGTGAGCGGTAGCGCCCCGAGCATCGCGGGGACGTCGTCCGCCGTGGGTGATGCAGACGGCACGGGCACCGGACACCCTGGATCGACTGGTCCGACGCGGCGATGCCACCGTCGCGGAGCCGTGAGGAGGGGTGACCCGGCGTGAGTGCAGCCCTCAGCGACCTCGTGGCGATCGCCGCGGTCAACCCCGTTCCGTGGGCCCGCTCGCAGATGGCGTTCACCCTGGGCTTCCACATCATCCTGGTGCCGCTCGGTGTCTCGTGGTCGTTCATGACGCTGGTGGCCAACTACCGCGGCGTACGCCACAACGACCAGGCGGCCCTGCTGTTGGCGCAACGCTGGTCGAAGTACATGGCCGTGACCTTCGCCGTCGGCGCCGTGACAGGCACCGTCCTGAGCTTCGAGTTCGGGCTGCTGTGGCCCCGCTTCATGGGGCAGTGGGGTGAGGCCTTCGGTGTCCCGTTCGCCTTCGAGGGCATCTTCTTCTTCACCGAGGGGATCTTCGTCGCGATCTACATCTTCGGCTGGCGACGGCTGAGCCCCTGGGCGCACTTCTGGACCGGCGTCCCGATCACGCTTGCCGGGATCTTCGGCTCGATCTCCGTCGTCGCCGCCAACGCCTGGATGAACGCGCCCTCCGGCTTCACTCTGGACTCCGAGGGCAACGTCACGAAGGTCGATCCGTGGGGCGTCATCTTCAACGACGCGATGCCGCTCCAGGCGGCGCACATGCTGGTCGCGGCCTACCTTGTGGGCGGCTTCATGATCGCCTCGGTGTACGCCGTGGCGCTGCTGCGAGGCCGCAACGACCGCTATCACCGGCTGGGCTTCCTCATCCCCTTCACGGTCGCGGCGATCATGACGCCGGTGCAGATGGGCGTCGGCGACGCCCTGGCCCGCTGGGTCTACAACGAGCAGCCGATGAAGTTCGCGGCCATCGAACTGGTCCCGGAGACGAGTTCCGACGTACCCGAGACGCTGCTCGGGAAGCTGAACTCCGACGGGACCGTGTCGGGCGGCTTGCCCATCCCGGGGCTCGCCTCGTGGTTGTCCGACCCGTCGACCGGGAAGTCGACGGTCATCCAGGGGCTCGACAGCTTCCCCGAGGACGCGCGTCCGTCGACCTCCGAGGTCAACATCGTCCATCTCGCCTGGGACGTCATGGTCGGGCTGGGCACGCTGCTGTTCCTCCTGTCCGCCTGGTACGGCGCCGTGTGGCTGTTCCGCCGACGGATGCCGCAGAGCCGGTGGTTCCTGCGCGTCGCGGCCTGCTCCGGGGTCGTCGCGGTGGTCGCGATGGAGGCGGGGTGGGTGGTCACCGAGGTGGGCCGCCAGCCCTGGATCGTCTACAACCTGATGAAGGTCGAGGACGCCGCGACCGCCAACACCGGCGTGTGGATCACCTTCATCGCGATCATCCTGCTCTACACCGCCCTCGCGATCACCACGATCCTCGTGCTGCGTTCGATGAGCCGCCGGTTCCGGCGCGGCGGCGGCTTCGTGGACGACGACGTGCCGTACGGCTCCAGCGGCGGCGCTCCGACCGAGGCAGAACTGGACGGCGCCGTACCGTGAGCACCCTCATCGCAGCCGTGCTGCTGGCCGCCCTCGCGACGTACGCCCTGTTCGGCGGCGCCGACTTCGGCGCCGGGTTCTGGGATCTCACCGCTGGCGGGCCGGAGCGCGGCGAGGCGCCGCGGGAACTCATCGAGCACTCGATCGGTCCGGTGTGGGAGGCCAACCACGTCTGGCTCATCTTCATCTTCGTGGTGACTTGGACGGCGTTCCCCGTCGCGTACGAGTCGATCTGGCTGACGATGTTCGTGCCACTCACGATCGCCGCGCTCGGCATCGTCCTGCGTGGCGCGAGCTTCGCCTTCCGCAAGGCGGTCACGAACCCACAGGCACGCCGGATCTTCGGCGGCGGCTTCGCGCTCTCGTCGGTGCTGGTCCCGTTCTGCATGGGCGCGATGATCGGTGGCATCGTCTCGGGCCAGGTGCCCTCGGGCGGCAAGGCCGGAGACCCGGTGGACAGTTGGCTCAACCCCACGTCGATCGTGATCGGGCTGCTCGCGGTCGCGGCCGTCGCGTACCTGTCCGCGGTCTACCTGGTCTCGGACGCGCGCCGAGCCGGCGACGCCGCCATGGCGCAGTACTTCTTACGCCGGGCCACGGCCGCCGCCCTCGTCGTGGGCGTGCTCTCGGTCATCGGGCTGATCGTGCTGCACTCGAAGGCGCCACACGTCTTCGACGGGCTCACCTCCCGCGCGCTACCCGTCGCCCTGGTCAGCGTGCTCTGCGGGCTGGCCGCCCTGATCCTGCTGTGGCGCGGCGCCGCGCGGGGCATCCGAGTGCTGGCCGGCCTCGCCGTCGCCGGGACGGTCGTGACCTGGGGGGTCGCGCAATGGCCCTACCTGCTGCCTGAGTCGCTGACCGTCGACGACGCCGCGGCACCGTCGGGAACCCTCACCGCGTTGGTGATTGCGGTCGCGATCGCGGCAGTGACCGTGCTCCCCGCGTTCGTGCTCCTCTTCGTGCTCGTGCAACGCCGGCTGCTGCCCGACGAGGGCGTGCCGGACGTCGCGGATCGCGTAGCTCCAACCTCCTGATCATCTGCCGGGGGTGATGTGACGATGCGGACCGATCGCCGATCGTGGTGACCGTGACCGCACAGCCGAGCGAGGCGCCGCACGTCGTGGTGCTCGGCGGCGGACTGGCCGGCGTCGCCTGCGCCCACCGGCTCGGCGACGAGGGCATCCGCGTGACCCTGGTCGACCGCAACGACTACCACCAGTTCCAGCCGCTGCTCTATCAGGTCGCGACATCGCAACTGCCTGCCCAGGACATCGCCCGTCCGCACCGGACCATCTTCCGCGCCCACCCGACCGTCGAGGTGCGGAGCGTCGAGGTCACGAGCGTAGATCCGCAGGCGCCGAGCCTGACGCTCGTCGACGGCGACGTCCTCACGGGCACCCACCTCGTCATGGCGGCCGGCGGACGGGCGGAGTACTTCGGCGTACCCGGTGCCGACGAGCATGCCTTCCCGCTCTACTCCGTGTCCGATGCCGAGCGGCTCCGGCTGCACTTCCGGCAGCTGCTCGACGACGCCGGCGACGACCAGGAGGCACTCGAGTCGGCCCTCGACGTGGTCGTGGTCGGTGGCGGGCCGACGGGAGTCGAGGTCGCCGGGGCGCTGGCCGAGTTGACCCGAGCACTCGCCACGCTCGGCGAGATCCCGCGGCCGGGGCGGATCCTGCTGGTCGACCGCGGCAAAGTCCTGCTCGGCGGATTCTCCGAGAAGTCCCACGAGTACGCCCATCGGCGACTCACCAAGGAGGGCGCCGAGCTCCAACTCGGCACCGGCGTCTCGGCGGTGTACGCCGACCGGGTCGAACTCGACGACGGCTCCGTGGTGCCGACCCGCACGGTGGTCTGGGGCGGCGGCGAGTCGGCCGCGACCATCGTCGCGGAGTCGGGGCTGCCGACCGGACGGGGCGGGCGCGTACAGGTCACTCCCGAGCTGACGGTCGAGGGCCACCCTCGGGTGTACGCCGTGGGCGATGTAGCCAACATCCCGTCCGATGAAGATCCCGGCGTACTGCCCCAACTCGGGTCAGTGGCCCAGCAGTCCGGGCGCTGGGCGGCCGACAACATCCTGCGCGAGCTCACCGGCCAACCGGCGGTGCCCTTCCGCTACAAGGACAAGGGCATCATGGCGATGATCGGCCGCAACGCCGCCGTGGCCGAGGTGGGCAAGCACCGGCACCAGGTCGAGGGCCCGGTGGCGTTCGCCGCGTGGCTGGGCGTCCACGCGATGCTGCTCAGCGGCGCCCACAGCAAGACCGATGCCTTCCTCTCCTGGGCCTGGGACTACTTCGACCGCGACCACGCCGCCGTCGTCGAGAGCTCGACGACCGAGGCCCCGCACCGGATCGCGTGGGGCGACGACGAGGCCGACGTACCCCACATCTCCACCGAACGGCGCGGGTGAGCGGCAGTCGGACTATCCGACGCGTCGGTACTTCCGGTGCATCGATTGGCGGGTCACTCCGAGGAGGGTGCCGATCTCCGCCCAACTCAGACCACGGTTCCTGGCTCGTCGAACGGCGACCTCCTCGCGGCGGGCGAGAACTCGCTTCGCTTCCGACACCGCAGCCAGTTCCGAAACGACGTCGTCGCCGTCGTCAGTGCCGAGCGAGACCTTCATGGTGTCAGCATATGCTGACAGGCAAGGACAGGCCCGGGAGGACAAGTAGGAACTTCTCTGACTCCAGCGTGGCCGGCTCACATCCCAACACCGACTCTTCGGATAGGTCACTCCCGGACCCGCCAAGCGGCAGCCTTGAACCCCGCTTCCGGCTGCGTCTTGACCTGGGGCCAGATCCGGACGTCGGGGCCGGTACAGGGCGTCCTCAGCCTTGCGGGTCTTGCGGGTCGAGCTCGTCAAGGGCAGGCGGCACCCAGTAGCGGCGGATCCAGTCCACAGACAGCGTGGCTGGTCGAGTACGTGGACCCACGCCAGCCTGGCGAGAGGTCTTAGGTAGACGGTGTGACGCAGCTCGCTGAACGACCGGATCGCGGCAGATCCGGATGTCCCCGGTGCGTCATTCGCGGCGGTATGACGCGGCTCGCTGAACGACGGGATCGCGGCAGATCCGATCGTGTGGCAGACCCCTCGCATCCTGCGGATCCCAGCAGTCTGCAGGCAAGACGTCGCCTGCTAGTCCTCCGTCAGGACCTCGCGTAACTTCTCGTGCATCTCCTCCGAGATGGCCTCATCCAATTGCAGCGTTACTGTCATGGTGAGATTGAGCTTCTCGCCTCGTGCTATCCGCTCGGTGGCAGTGTCGAGCTCTGTTACGAGTTCGTTCACGAATCGGCGACACTCCTCGACCGGCTGCTCAGCCCATCGCGCCAGCAACTTGAAGACTTCTGCACCATCGCCTGAAGCCGAAGTTCCTCGCAGTTCTGCCGCCCAGTCCATAAAGTCTTCGTAGACCGACACGAATCGTTCAGCCAGGTGCAAAATTCGGTCCACATCGCCGGGCTCACCCGGCTTGCCAAACGCAAGCTCCTGCACGTTGGGGTCGAATACCAGGTTGAAGTTGTCCACTATGCCTTGGATGGAGCCTATTGCCTGCTGAACATACTCAGGGAGGTCGTCGCGGGGGACGTGGCGGCCAGTGCGCCTTGCATAGCCCATTGCGAAGTCGCGGTATTTCGGCTCCAACTCGTCCATTTTTTGGCGTAGCAAACCCCCGTAGAGGAGGTACTCCCAGAGTCCCGTGCGCTCAGCAGTGAGGGCCTCAATCGCTTTCCGGGACCTAGGAACCTTGCCATCCCCTAGAGCGTTGATCGACGTTGTCGGTGCCGCTCGGCCCAGCAAGAGCTTCCCGCAATCCAGGACCCGAGCAGCAACCAGATCGCTTAGTCTGGCCGGGAGCCGACTGTTGAGCATCCGGACTTCGGCCTCGGCTGCAGCCGATGAGAACGCGTCTGGTGCCGCCTCTAGAAGACTTTGAGCATGATCCCGGACCTCAGCTTCAGTCAAGGCCAGATCCGCGGCCAAGCGGGCCCAAGGACTTGAAACGGGATTCATCTTGTAAGAGCTGCCGAACTTCATAGCTAATCTCTGCTTCTGGATCGCGATGTCGTAAGGAAGCGCCGAGGCGACGTCGTAGAACGGCGCCAACCGAACCTGGTTCTGATTTAGCATTAGCGAGTAGTTCTTGGCATGGGCGTCAGTGCCAGCAATGATCCAGTTCCAGATAAGAGCGTCGAGAAAAGATCTGGTCGCCTCAAGCGCTGTTCCCCGCGGCATCACTCGGCGGAACAAGGCCGCGACTTCCTTCGGTCCTGGGCCGCCTTCGTTCTGGTATTTCCTCGTTGGATGCAAGCCAAGTGCCTGGCACATGTCCTCTTGGTGTACGCGTACTTGCAGGCCGCTGACGGAGATACGGTCGTAGCGAGTCACCACGATGGCCGATTGATCCTCGAAACGTTGGACGCGACTCCGCACTGCACGAAGGCCAGCAATCCGCATGGCCGAGAGGCAGAGGTGCTCGTTTAGGTCGTGGTCGTCGCGGCCCTCAATGGCCGGCTTCAGGATGTGGGTAGTTGCGGTTGATCCTTGGGGTGCGCCCCAACCGTTCGTTGGATCCAACAGCAGTGCAGTCTTGGCCTGTGCACCTGCGAGGCTGAATCTGCCGCCATGTCGCGCTCCGAGCCATGCCGTGTTGTCTGCCCTGAGGTCACGCAGTCTCTTTGCGACCCCCGCGTCGGTGAGCCATTCGACATTGCTCAGGTCCGCATCGGGAGCCTGAAGCACTTCTAGGCGTTCAGTGGTGATCAAGCGGATTGCGCCGGGACAGTCTTCGCCGACGGGTGTCGCGAGCATCGAGAAAGCCGAACCGCTCGACACATGGAACTCTCGCGCCCAGCGGCTGAGAACTGCGTCGTTGTCAGGGAGGAGCCCCCAAAGCCATGGCGTGATTTGACTATCGGGGTGCGTTGGGACCTGCTTCGGCATCGAAACCGAGATCGGGGTTGCTGACGCTAGATTTGAGTATCTTGGGTTGTACTCGAATGCGAGCTTGCCTCCTCCTAGTTGGCTGACTGTGCCCGCATGATCGGCACCCATGAAGAGTTCGAGGCGCTTCGTGCTCACGGGCGGCCTTGGTCGTAGTCGTCCAGAAGTTCGTCAAGATCAAACTCGTTAGGGCTGCCGACCCCGGTTGGTTTGAGAGTTGTCGACGTCGGCTCTGCTTGGTCCGGATTGAGCAGAGCCAGTGTGTAGCCGAGTGCCTCGACCACAGCAATGACACTGCGCAGTTCAACGGTCAGCTTCCCCCCTTCGAGATCGGATATGAACGTGCGGGACACGCCGGCCTGATTCGCTAGCGCGGTCTGGGTCAGTTTGAGCGATTGCCGTCGTCCTCTGACGGCTGCAGCTACGTCCTGCAAAGCTCTGATCTCCATCGGTCTCCTAGCAGCACCGGTGTAGCCGTACGGCGACAGATGACAAGTGTAGCCGTACGGCGACAAAGTATAGATGTAGCCGTACGGCGACAAGGCATGGATGTAGCCGTACGGCGACAGAAAGCAGATGCAGCCGTACGGCGACCGGACAGGCCCGCCCGAGCGAAGCCAAGAAGGCCTCTTGGAAGACGACCGAAGGGAGGCAGCCAGAGGGACGCGACCGGACCTCCCGTGGCTAGGGGCATCAACCATCGGCCATCAAGCGAGCTCTCGATGCCTTCAAAGGCAATCGCATCGGCACGTCCTACGAGCTCGGCTGGTGGCGGTTCAATGCCCCGTCGTGTAGGCAGGCCCGCTCATCGGCGGTCCGGGCGGCAAGACCCACCGATTGACGCGCTCCGTGCGCACGGTGATCGAGTCGCAGTTGCTCCTAGGCGTGAATGGCTCTCTCGAGGAGTGTTCGGAACCCCGACTCCGAGACGATGGCAACCCCATAGTCTCGTGCCTTCTTGGCTTTGCCGCTCAACGAGTCGGGATCGGCGGCAACTAGTAGCTTGGTTCGTTTGGTCAGCCCGCCAACGATGAGCCCCATGTTCGCCGCTTCCCGCTCGAGAACGTCTCGAGGCACCGACATCGAGCCGGTCAGACAGATGGCGTCGCCAGGTCGGAGCGCAAATCCTGAGTCCCGAGCGGCGTCGGCGGGCAGGTTTGCGGCCTTGGCCAGTGCGCTCTCTACCTCCTCTGGCAGTCCCAGGAGTGATGCCACTCGCGCTAGATCGCTCCGCTCGTCGTCCGTGACGACGCCGTCTTCTAGTGCCACTCGGGCCATAGCGACGAGGTAGTCCTGATGGAGATCCTCGACCGCTTTGCGATCGAGGCCATGACTTTCGGCGACCGCGAGCAGGGAGTCGATCTCGTGCGCGGACAGATACCTGTCCAACAGCGCCATCTCGAGGACGTCCAGATACGAGTCGACGGCGGCGTCGCCCCCGCTCGGCATCTTCCCGATGATCCGATCAAGCCACGAAGAGTCGTCGGAAGCTTGCTGCTCGCCACGCGTCACAAGACGGCAGGGCTCGTCACCGTAAGTGAGGCCTGGCCAGGGATAGGCCTGCGACCAGGCCAGCGCATCGGCCCACGGTGGCGAACCGCCAGTTGCTTCGATGCAGCGCTGGAGAAGAACGGCGACCGCCGCCGCCTGGTGGCTGCTGCTATAGCGACGAGCCAGCGGAACGCCAACCTCATCGCAGCAATCGACAAGCCGCCGGCGCTTCCTTGCGGACAGCAGCCGGAACCACTCCATCGTGGGGACTCCGACTAAGAGCGGCATGGTGAGGGGTACGCCGCAACGTCGTAGCTCGGCTTCCAAGAAACCAAGGTCGAACATGAGGTTGTGAGCGACGAGCGTCCGCCCCGTCACAGACTGCAGGACCAGCTGAATGAGGTCGTCGAAGATCGGCGCCTGCAACACGTCTCGGGCAGAGATGCCATGAATGCCTGTTTCGCCTACATCGCGCTCAGGATTTACAAGAGTGCACCAGGAATCTTCCACTACACCGGAAGCTGAGGTCAGGACCATCGCGATCTCGACCACTCGATGCTGCATTGAAGGTTCGAGTCCCGTGGTCTGGACGTCGATGACTGCGTACCCGCTCATTCATCCCCGTTCGACTGGATGCGACTTAACCCTGAGGTGTTACCCACGAAGGTCGGGTCGCGGTGAAGAAGGAAACCGTACGTCGAGACAAGCCTCGATTGTCACCCAGACAGCTGCCCGCGTAGGCGCCTCGTCGCCTTCGCGCGCGCACTGCTTCAGTGCGTCGTTGTGGGCGGAACGACGCACTCTGCCGGGCACGGATCTCGGCAGATCCGGGCCCCTTCTGGAAGGTCGCATTGGGGTGTGGAGGAGTCCGGAGGGAATGTCGGTGGCCGCGTCTAGC
>DOWL01000245.1:24284-24538 GCA_003519585.1 Nocardioides sp.
ATGTCGGTGGCCGCGTCTAGCGTGCGATCCATGAGGGATCTCGGGGACGTAGCAGCGAGCGGGGCCGGTGCGACCACGCTGTCTGGTCTGCCCTCGGATGTGCTGCCCAGCCACGCCGTGATCGCGGCGTTCGCGTCCCTGTTGGCGGCCGACGCGGGAGGTTTGTCGGACCACGACCGGGTTGAGGTGATCCGGGCGTTGGAGGTCCTCAAGTGCACCGCCGAAGGCGCCCAGGCGCGGGGGACCGCGGCTGT
>DOWL01000239.1:0-12070 GCA_003519585.1 Nocardioides sp.
GGCTCGGGGTAGAGGCAGCGGTAGCACGGCGCGTCCTCCGCCAAGGTCGGCGCGAACACCGACGCCTGACCGTCGAAGCGGTAGATCGAGCCCCAGACGTAGGGGATGCCGAGGAAGTACGCCGCGTCGTTGACCATGTAGCGGGTCGCGAAGTTGTCGGTGCCGTCGACGATGAGGTCGTAACCCTCGAAGACCTGCATGACGTTGTCGTTGTCGAGCCGCTCGGGGTGGATCACGACCTCGACGTACGGGTTGGCCTCCGCGATCGACTCCCGGGCCGACTCCGCCTTGGACTTCCCGATGTCGGACTGGCCGTGGATGATCTGGCGCTGCAGGTTGGACTCGTCGACCTCGTCGAACTCCGCGATGCCGAGGGTGCCGACGCCAGCGGCGGCGAGGTAGAGCAGCGCCGGGCTGCCGAGACCGCCCGCACCGATGACCAGGACCTTGGCGTTCTTGAGCCGCTTCTGGCCGGTCATCCCGACGTCGGGGATGATCAGGTGGCGGCTGTAGCGGCGCACCTCGTCGATCGTCAGCTCGTCGGCGGGCTCCACGAGCGGGGCCAGCTGTGGTGTGGGCACGGATGCTCCTGTTCAGGGGTTCAGCGGTGACCTGGGGTGAACGTCGCGAGGCCCTCGCTGTGTTCCCTCCTCGGTCCGCCTCCATGCTGGCAGCGCCCCGGCGTACGGCCACACGCGTCCCGTCATCCGGTCATGGGGCCCTCCCGGGTAGGGTCCTGCCCGTGAGCACGGGCCAGTACGACGTGGACGCCGCGCGCCCGCGCGGGGGGCGGCTGCCCCGCCGCGAGCGGCGCGCCCAGCTGCTCTCCTCGGCGCTCGAGGTCTTCGTGGCGCAGGGCTACCACGCCGCGGCGATGGACGACATCGCCGATCGCGCCGGGGTCTCCAAGCCGGTGCTCTACCAACACTTCCCGGGCAAGCTCGACCTCTACCTCGCCCTGCTCGACAGCTCGTGCGACACGATCATCGCCAGCACCCGCTCGGCACTGGAGTCGACTCAGGACAACAAGCAGCGGGTCGAGGCGACGATGGCGGTCTTCTACGACTATGTCGCCAGCGACAGCGGCGCCTTCAAACTGGTCTTCGAGTCCGACCTCACCAACGAGCCCGCGGTCCGCGAGCAGGTCGAGCGGGTGACCTCGGAGACCGCGGCGATGGTGGCCGAGGTGATCCACGAGGACACCGGGCTCTCCGACGAGCAATCGCGGCTGCTGGCGGTCTCCCTCGTGGGAATGGCGCAGGTCAGCGCGCGGTTCTGGCTTACGGAGGCCGGCGGCATCGACCGCTCCGACGCGGCCGCACTCGTGGCGGCCCTCGCGTGGCGAGGCATCCGCGGCTACCCCCTCACCGACGAGCACTGACCAGGAGAAACCAGTGGAGATCAAGATCGGCGTCCAGTACGCCCAGCGCGAGCTGACCGTCGAGGTCGACGAGTCCGCCGAGACCATCGACAAGCTGGTGAGCGAGGCGATCTCCAGCGAGGCCGGCGTCCTCTCGCTCACCGACACCAAGGGCCGGCGGGTCGTCATCCCGGGCGACCGGATCGCCTACGTCGAGATCGGCACCGGCGTGACCGGGACGGTCGGGTTCCGCAGCTAGGGACAGCACGGATGAGCATCGGCACCATCCTCGTGGCGCTCATCGGCGGCGCGATCATCGGACTGCTCGGCAAGTGGGTCGCGCCTGGTGACCGAGACATCCCCCTGTGGGCAACCGTCCTGTGCGGCGTCGGTGGGGTCCTGCTGGGCAACTGGCTGTACGTCGACGTCTTCGACTTCCGGGCTCAGACCACCGGCTTCGACTGGTGGCGGCACGCCTGGCAGATCGCCGTCGCCGCCATCCTGGTGATCGGCGCGGCCAGCGTGTTGGGTCGCCGCAAGTCCCGCTGACTGTTTACGAAGCCAATCCGAGCTCGGCCATCCGGGCCGCGTGCCGTTCGGTGATCCGGGTGAACATCCGGCCGATCGCGGCCAGGTCGAGACCGGGTCGGTCGACGCCCCCGGCCAGCAGGGCGGAGAGCGCGTCGCGCTCTGCGGCGACCCGTTGGGCCTGGGTGAGCGCCTCCCCCATCAGCCGGCGACCCCACAGGGCGAGCCGGCCGCCCAGCCGCGGGTCGGCGCTGATCGCGGCGCGGACCCGCGCGACCACGAACGCCGCGTGCCCCTCGTCGTCCAGTGACGCGACCACCAGGTCGCGGGTGTCGGGGTCGAGGTAGGCCGCGATCTCGCGGTAGAAGTCGTCGGCCAGTCCGTCGCCGACGTAGGCCTTGATCAGGCTCTCGAACCAGTCCGAGGGCGCCGTGTGCTCGTGGAACAGGTCGATCGCGTCGCGGAACGGCGCCATCGCGGCGAACGGGTCTGCGCCGAGCTCGCGGATCCGGGTGTGTAGTGCATCGACCTTCCCGAACTCGGCACTGGCCATCGTCGCGATGGCCACCTTGTCCTCGAGGCTCGGCGCCATCCGGGCGTCCTCGGCCAGCCGCTCGAACGCCGAGATCTCGCCGTACGCCACCGCACCCAGCAGGTCGATGACCGCGTCGCGGTACATCGGGTCCTCGGGCACTGAATCCGTGGTCGATTCAGGCGCGGATTCGGGTGTTGATTCAGCCACGCGCGCACCCTACCGATACCATGGACGTAGGTAGAGGCGCGATCCGCGGCTCCCTCAGTATGTGCGCGGCAGACGTTGACCTCGACGGTGATGGTCGGCCGCACGTAGCAGGCTGACAATCACACACGAAAGCGACAAGACGCTGACCACCTTCCGAGAGCTCGGGGTGCTCCCCGAGATTTGCGACGCGCTCGAGCGCGCCGGCATCACCACCCCGTTCGCGATCCAGGAGATGACCCTCTCGGTCGCCCTCCTCGGCACCGACCTCATCGGCCAGGCCCGCACCGGCACCGGCAAGACCCTCGCCTTCGGCATCCCCGTGCTGCAGCGCAGCGTCGCGCCGAAGGACCCCGACTACAGCGAGCTGCCCCAGGGCAAGCCGCAGGCGCTCATCGTCGCCCCGACCCGCGAGCTCGCGCTCCAGGTCTCCAACGACCTCGCTCTCGCCGGCGCCGACCGTGGGCTGCGGGTGCTGACCGTCTACGGCGGCGTGGGATACGAGCCCCAACTCGACGCCCTCAAGGATGGTGTCGACGTGGTCGTCGGCACCCCCGGCCGGCTCATCGACCTCGCCGACCGCCGCGCGCTGGACCTCTCCCACGTGCACGCAGTGGTCCTCGACGAGGCCGACGAGATGCTAGATCTCGGCTTCCTTCCCGATGTCGAGAAGCTGCTGTCCAAGACGCCCGAGACCCGGCAGACGATGCTGTTCTCGGCCACCATGCCCTCGGCCATCGTGACCCTGGCCCGCCGGCACATGCGCCACCCGATGAACATCCGGGCCGAGTCGTCGTACGAAAACGCGACGGTGCCGGCCACCGCGCAGTTCATCTACCTCGCCCACGACCTCGACAAGCCCGAGATCATCGGCCGCATCCTGCAGGCCGAGGACGCCGGCAAGATGATCGTGTTCACCCGCACCAAGCGCCAGGCCCAGCGGGTCTCCGACGACCTCGCCGACCGGGGCTTCAGCGCCAACGCGCTGCACGGCGACATGGCTCAGGTCGCGCGTGAGAAGGCGCTGACGCGGTTCCGCGAGGACAAGCTCCAGGTCCTCGTCGCGACCGACGTGGCTGCTCGTGGCATCGACGTCGCCGGCGTCACCCACGTCATCAACTACACCTGCCCCGAGGACGACAAGACCTACGTCCACCGGATCGGTCGCACCGGCCGCGCCGGCGCCTCCGGCATCGCGATCACCCTGGTCGACTGGGCGGATCTGCACCGCTGGAAGATGATCAACAAGACGCTGGACCTGCCCTTCGACCAGCCGCAGGAGACCTACTCCACCTCCGAGCACCTCTTCCACGACCAGGGCATCCCGCCGGGCACGAAGGGCCGGATCGTGCCGGAGAAGCCTCGCGAGCCCCGCGAGGAGCGCTCCGAGCGGGCGCCGCGCGACCGTGGCGAGCGGGGCGACCGGCCGCAGCGCAACCGCAGCCGCACCCGGACCCGCAGCGGCGAGAAGGTCGACGCCGCCGCGCCGACCGAGGATGCCACGTCCGCCGACAAGCCGGCCGGCGACGGTACGTCGCGCAACCGCAACCGTCGCCGTCGCCGTCGTTCGGGCTCCGGCACGGGTGGCGGTCAGCCGGCTGCGACCGTCTGACTCCTACCCCGACTCCTGCAACCAACCGCCGTCAGGCGGTGACGTCGACCTCGGTCCCGATCGGGGCGAAGTCCCACAGGGCGATCGCGTCGTCGCGCTCCTGGCGGATGCAGCCGTGCGACTGGGGTGTGCCGAGCTGGTCGACGGTCTGCACCGGCGCGCCGTCGTTGACCGGGATGTCGTGGAAGCCGATGGCGGCGCCGTTGTCGCCCTGGGTGAACCGCACGAAGTACTTCATGGTCCCGGAGTCGTCGATGCCGACGGCGTCCTCGGAGCGTGAGTAGACCGAGTAGGTGCCGGGGTCGAGGTTGTCAGTGAGGCTGCCCGAGACGAGGTAGGTGCGCTGGACCTTGTCGTCGTCGTCGACCAGCCAGACCCGTTGGTCGCTCTGGTCGAAGACGATCCGGTAGCCGGTCCCCGAGTCGTCGGGCACCGGCGGGTCGGACGGCTTGCCTGACGCCTTCCCGGACGGCTTGCCCGACGCCTGCTCGGAACCCTGCTCCGGCGGCTGCGTCGAGACCTGGGTCGACGGCTGGGTCGAGGGGGTCGTCTCGGCTCCGGCCAGCACCGATCCCGCCGCGTCCGCCTCAGCTTCGGAGACGGAGGAGTCGCTGGCGCGGTCGGAGTTCCCGGGGTCACCGTTGGCCACCGAGGGGAGCACGCCGATGCCGCCGAGCATGGCGATCCCGGTGACGCTCAGCGACGCGCAGAGTACGGCGACCCGGCCGTAGCGTGGCCGCGGCTGCTCCGCACGCCTACGGCCGGGAGCTCCGGCGTGATGGCGCGGCGGCGCCGCCCGATGACGGCTCATCCGAGTGGGCTCATGGGTTCAGGACGCGACCCTGGCGGACAGGTTGGCGGCGACCTCGCGGTAGGCCTGGGCACCCTTGCTGCTGCGGCTGGTGGCGAGGATCGACCGCCCGGCGGCCGGCGCCTCGGCGAACTTGATGGTCTTGGGGATCGGCGGCCCGAGCACCTCGAGGTCGTAGGTGTCGGCGATGGTCTCGAGCACGGTCCGCGCGTGGTTGGTACGGCCGTCGTACAGCGTCGGGAGCACGCCCCAGACCACGAGGTCGCGGTTGGTGAACCGGCGTACGTCGTGGACGGTGTCGAGCAGTTGACCCACGCCTCGGTGGGACAACGTCTCGCATTGGAGCGGAATGAGCACCCCCTCGGCGGCAGTCAATGCGGCAACCGTGAGTACCCCCAACGACGGCGGGCAATCCAGCAGGATCCAGTCGTAGTGCTCACCCTGCTCGGCGAGGTCCTCCACGACGGTGCGCAGCACGTGCTCGCGGCCGGTGCGGGTGAGCAGGTCGGCCTCGGCCCGGGCCAGCTCGATGGTGGCCGGGAGCAGGTCGACGTTCTCCTCGGTGGTGATGATCGCCTCGGTGACCGCGAGCCCCTTGGTGAGCACATGGTGCACCGACAGCTCGAGGTCCTCGGGGTCGATGCCAAGCGAGAAGGTCAGGCAGGACTGCGGGTCGAGGTCGACGAGCAGCACCCGCTGTCCGCGCTCGGCGAGGGCCGCGCCGACCGACGCCACGGTCGTGGTCTTGGCGACGCCACCCTTCTGGTTGGCGACCGCGAGGACCGTCGTACGCCACTCCTGCAGCCCGTTCATCAGACCCCATCATGCCGGACAAGGCGGCCCGGTCGCGCCACCCACCTGCAAGACTTCGGGGCATGTCCGAGACCGCGCTCGTCACCGGCCCCACCGCGGGCATCGGCGCCTCCTTCGCGCGCCAGCTCGCGGCCCGCGGTTACGACCTGGTCCTGGTCGCCCGCGACGCCGAGCGACTGGAGCAGACGGCGGCCGAGCTGCGCGCGGCGTACGACGTGCAGGTGGAGGTGCTCGCCGCAGACCTCTCCGACCGCTCCGAGCTGGCCCGGGTCGAGGCGCGGCTGTCCGACGCCGAACGACCGGTCGACCTGTTGGTCAACAACGCCGGCTTCGGCCTCAAGGGCCGCTTCCTCGACAACACCGCAGACGCCGAGACCGTGATGCTCGAGGTGCTGGTCACCGCCGTGCTCCGGCTCAGCCACGCCGCCCTGGGCGCGATGACCGAGCGCGGCCACGGTGGTGTCATCAACGTTTCGAGCGTGGCGGCCTTCCTCCCCCGCGGGTCCTACAGCGCGGCGAAGGCGTGGGTGAACTCCTTCTCCGAATGGGCCGCCCACGAGTACCGTCCGCGCGGCGTGACGGTGACGGCGCTCTGCCCGGGGTTCACCAAGACCGAGTTCCACGAGCGGATGGACGTCTCCCGCGGCTCCGCCCCCGACTTCATGTGGCTCGATGCCGACAAGCTGGTCGAGACGGCGCTCGCCGACTTCGACAAGGGCCGGGTCTACTCGATCCCGTCGGCCCAATACAAGCTGATCGCCGGCGCGGCCCGGCTGGTGCCCAACGGGCTGCTCCAGCGGTTCCAGTCGCTCGGGCGCAAGTAGCTCACGCGCCGACCACCCCCACGACCTCGGGGGTCGTCCTTCCGGATCGGGCCGCGGCCACGGCGGCCAGCTCCAGCAGCCGCGCGTACTCCTCGGGCGCGGTCGTGTTGCACCCGAGCTCGTGGTCGAACTTGCCGATGCCGTGGTGGTCGCTGGAGCCGGTGACGACCAGGTCGTGCCGCTGCGCGATCGCCCGGAGCTGCTCGCGCGCCTCCGGCGGCTGATCCTGGTGGTCGACCTCGAGCCCGGCGAGGCCGAGTCCGGCGAGCTCGGCGATCGCGCTCTCCGGCAGCGAGTCGGGACCGTGCCGCCCCCAGGGATGCGCGATGACGGTGACGCCGCCAGCCTCGCCGACCACGCGGATCATCTCGACCAGCGGCGCGGCGTACCTGTCGACGTACGCCGGCCGGCCGGGGTTGAGGTACTGCCGGAAGGCGGTGCTGCGATCGGGTACCACGCCGAGCGCGACCAGAGCATCGGCCACATGCGGGCGACCCGTCGCGGCGGTGCCGTCGGCCGCGCGGCGTACGTCGGCGATGTCCACCTCGATGCCCACCCCACGGAGCCGCTCCAACATGGCGGGGACCCGGCTGCTGCGGCCATCGAGGACCTTGCGGAGGCCGTCGACGAGGGGCGGGTAGGTCGGGTCGGGGAGGTAGGCGAGGAGATGCACCCCCCGTCCGAGATGACGACAGCTGATCTCGATCCCGCGGACCAGCTCGATCCCCACCTCGGAGGCGGTCCGGGCGGCTGCATCCCACGCCTCGGCGGTGTCGTGGTCGGTCAGCCCGAGTACGTCGAGGCCCTGCGTCGCCGCGGCCCGCAGCAGCTCCTCCGCCGTCTGCGTGCCGTCACTGGCCCGCGTGTGGGTGTGGAGGTCGATGCGCACGTGTGCACCCTAGGGGTGGTCTCACCAGGCCGGCGCCGGCCCGCCGAACGGCAGCTCGACGAGTGGGGGCCCGAGCCGCGAGACGTCCCGCAGGATCCAGTCGTCGGCGAGCAGCAGGATCGCCGACGCCGGTCGCAGCACCAGCCACAGCCAGCGCCCGTCGGCCTCGCCGGCGACGACGGACCGGTCCCATTCACCGGACGCAGCGGACGTGGAGACCGGCCACAGCGGGATCGTCTTGGAGTCGATCCGGATCCGGACCGCCGGAGAGCCCTCGCCGACCTCGACTCCGGGGTCGTCGTGGACGGTGCCGGCGATCCGAGCGCCCAGCCCGGTGGCGGGTTCCTCGGCGATCACGAGCACGTCCACCGGGCCATCGAGGGCCGAGGTGCCGGAGACACACGTCATGGCGGCGCGGCCGCGCTCCGCGGTGCCGACGGCGGCGAAGTCAGTGACTCTCCACCCGGGGCTCAACGGCCATGGCAGATAGGTCGGGAACCGCGTCGTCGCCCCGAGGTGCTCCACGAACGCGTCGTACGACGCCTCGGTGGGGCGCCACAGCGGCTCGACGGGTCCGTGGTCGGGGCAGGACCAGGTGGTGCCGGCCTGCGCGACCGGCGTCGAGCACCGGGGGCAGCCGACGGTCAGCGACATGGGCTCAACCGTCGGGGTCGCGGGGGCCGGAGGTCAAGCGTTCCAGGTCAACAGTGCGGGCTCCTCGTGTTCGTGGCTCAGCGCCGACAAGGTTCCCGTATCGAGCCGCAGCAGCCGCCCCTCCGTCACCGGCAGCGCCAGCCACCGGGCCGCGAGACCCCGGAGCGCGTGCCCGTGGCCGAAGACCAACGTGTCTCCGGGGATCGCCGCGCAGCGGGCCACCACCCGGTCCAACCGCGCGGACACGTCGGCCGCCGTCTCGCCCCCGGGGCACGGGTGGCTCCACACCGTCCAACCCGGGACGGACGCCCGGATCTGGGCGGTCGTGATGCCCTCGTAGTCGCCGTAGTCCCACTCCACCAGATCCTCGTCGGTCAGCGCCGACGCGAACCCCGCCAGCTCCGCCGTACGCCGTGCGCGGGAGCGCGGCGAGGTCAGCACCAGCTCGAACTCGTGGTCCGCCAGCCGGGGCCGCAGCGACCGCGCGGCCTCCTCACCTGCCTGCAGCAGCGGCAGGTCGGTTGTCGAGGTGTGCCGACCCGACTCACTCCACTCGGTGGCCCCGTGCCGGACCAGCCAGACATCGCCCATCCCGATCAGTCCTCCGCGAGCACGACCACCGCGTCACCGGCGCCGATCTTGTAGGTCTGCGACTTGGGCGGGTTGACCACGACACCGAACCGCATGCCGGGGTCGGCGAGCAGCGCCGACTTCAGGCCGATCGCGGTCTCGTTGCGCCTGGTCGCGCCCGCGACGACCGTGGCCCAGGTGATGTCGTCGCCGGGCTGGACGTACCACTCGGCGGGCCGCAGGTAGATCTCGCTTCCCTCCGAGCCGAGCAGCTCCTTGAACACCGCCTCCAGCCGGCCGTCCTCGGAGAGCTGCGTGACCAGGAGCGACACGATCTCGCCGCTCACCACGATGTCGTCGACATCGGCCACCGAGGCCAGCACGCGGTTGCGGTCGTCGATCATCTCGCTCACCACGGGCGTCTCCGAGCCGAGGCGGCTGAGGATGTCGCGCACGTGCAGGAGGGTCACCAGGGTCCGCGAGTCCGCGGTCTGCACCTCGAGGTACTCGTCGTAGCAGAGCACGATGATCTGATCGAGCTCGCCCGCGACGTGCTCCTCCAGCACCGCCCGGTTGGTCGTGGAGGCCTTCACCACGGTGATCGCGAGGTTCTGGAACGCCGGCACCACCGGCTCGCCGTACGCCGTGAGCACGGTGAGCGTCGAACCCGGCGGCGCGTAGCGGTCGAGCTCGCGAAGGACGATCGGTGCCCGCTCGTTCCACCCGATCAGCAGGGCCTGGCTCGGATGCGGCTGGTCGCCGGCCTGTTGCCCGAGTCGGTCGAGCGTCGGCTCGACCAGGGAACGGGACTGCGCTCCGAGGACGGAGTCGTCCTCGACCACCACGATCAGCGTGTGGTCGTCGGTGAGGGTCGTCTCCGGGCTCGGGTTCAACTTGGAGACGCCACCCTCGATGAAGCCCACGACGGAGGCCGCCTCGAACGCCAACTGAGCCTCGGCGTACGTCGACCCGGCGATGCCGTGGTCCTCGAAGAAGTAGAACTCGTCGCCGGAGTAGTCGAACAGCTCGGTGTAGACCGCAGCGGCTCCCGACTGGCGCGAGGTCTGCACGACAAGCTTCGCCACGGTCTCGCGGATGTCGAGCAGGGTGGTCCGGCCCTTGCCGACCAGCGCGGCGGCCTCGAGGTTGCTCGGATCCTGGATCTCGGCGACGATCCGCGGCCCGTCCGGGCCGTTGTGGGTGAGCGCGAGGAGGGTCTTGATCACCTCGGAGTCGGGGTCGTCGGAGTCGGGCGCCAGCAGGATCACCGACCGGGCGGTGTCGTGGCTGCTCAGCCGGAGGTCGTCGAGGTCCATCGGCGAGCCGGAGCGGCAGACGATCCGGGTGCCGCGACGCTCGGGCACTTTGACGTGCAGCTCCTCCTCCATATCGACCTTGTCCTTGTCGGCGAGGATGACGATCACCGGGTCCTTGCGGCTCTCGTTGGCCAGCGTCAGCTCGGAGATGATCGTGAAGATCGACTCCGACCAGCCCAAGATCACTGTGTGGTCCTCTTCGAGGACGATCGACCGCCCGCGGCGCAGGTCGGCAAGCTTGCTGTCGATGCCGTTGGCGATCACCCCGATGAGGGCGCTGACGATGAACAGCCCCGCGATCGTCAGGACCAGCATGGTCAGCAGGAAGCCCCAGTTGCCCGCGTCGCCACCGATGTAGCCGGGGTCGAGCGCATGCAGCAGCGTGTAGAAGAGCTCGTGGAAGAAGCCGCCACCGCTGGTGCTCTCGCTGCGCAGCCGGAAGATCGTGGTGATGATGGCGAAGAACAGCGTCAGCAGGATCGTGACCGCGGTCAGCCACATGATGAGCGCCGGGGTGCCCCGGGTCATCGAGTTGTCGAACATGTAGCGGAGCCGGTCGCCCCACCCCGACTTCTTCTCCGTCGCCGTCTTGACCGACGGACCACGGCTCTCCGCCATCGCCTTCGCCGTCCGGACCCGCAGCTGCTGTCCCGTGCGCGCCATGCCTGCTCCCATCGGGCCCGATTCCCGTTTCCGAGCCGCGGAGCATCCTCCCCCACGGCCCCCGAATGGTCACTGGCACGATCGGGCCATGACCGAGCGCGATCGGCGGGCACGCCAGGCCACCGCGGTGGCCTTCGCCACCCAGGGGCTGGTGTTCATCAGCCTCACCACCCGGTTGCCGCGCTTCTCCGATCGCTGGGATCTGTCCGAGGTCCAGCTGTCCCTGCTGCTGCTGATGATCGTCCTGCTCGCCGGTGCCGGGTCGGTGGTCGCCGAGCTGGTCGCCAAGCACAGCTCCAGCGCACGCACCCTCCGAGCAGGGCTGCTGATCATCGCCCTGAGCGTCCCCGTGGTGGGGGCCGCGCCGGCCGAGGCGGTCTTCGTGGGCGGCTTGGCGGTCTACGGCGTGGGGCTCGGCATCGTCGACGCCACCAGCAACATGCAGGCGGTCGCGGTCGAGCACCGGTACGGCCGACCGATCCTGCCGTCATTCCACGGCGCCTGGACCTTCGGCGGGATCCTGGGCGCCACCTATGCCTTGGCCGCCGCTCAGCTGCCGCTGTGGACCGCCGCGCTGGTCGCCGTCGTCCCACTGGCCGCCATCGCGGCGCCGTACCTCCCGCGCGACCACGGCGAGGCGCTGGCCGCCGCTGAGCGGTTGGCGGTCCCGTGGCGACCGATCCTGCTGGTCGGGCTGGGAATGGTGCTCTTCTACATGGTCGACACCGCCGCGCAGACCTGGGGGCCGACCTACCTCGACAAGACTCTCGACGCCCCGGGCGAACTGGTCGCGCTGGCCACGCTCCCCTACCTCGTGGCCAGCCTTGTGCTGCGGCTTGCGGGCGACGGACTGGTGGCGCGGTACGGCGCCGTACCGGTCCTGCGCACCGGTGCGGTCCTCGCCTCGTTGGCGCTAGCCGTCGTGGTCACTGCTCCGACCTGGCCGATCGGGGTGCTGGGCTTCACGCTGCTAGGCGCCGGCGTCTCGGTCATCGCCCCCCTCAGCTTCTCGGCGGCCGCCCGGATCGCCGGCGGCGAACAGGCGCGCGTGGATGCGGTGATCGCACGGTTCAACCAGTTCAACTACGTCGGCGGCCTGCTCGGTGCGGTGCTGACCGGCCTGGTCGGCGCCAACTCGCTCCGGCTCGGCTTCGCCGTACCGATGGTGCTGATCCTGCTGATGCTGCCCCTCGCGCGCGCGTTCGCACCGGCCGGCCGGGTGAGCGTCGCCGCCGACTGACCGCGGCGTCCACTGATGGTTGAGAGCCCGGAGGCGCGCCAGCGCCGACGG
>DOWL01000239.1:12187-12744 GCA_003519585.1 Nocardioides sp.
AGCCCGGAGGCGCGCCAGCGCCGACGGTGTCGAAACCGCTGCAGGGATGGCACCTGCTCGACCGCCGCTGGTGGTTGCGACCGGTCTCACGTGCGTCGGTGGAAGGTGAACTTGTCGCCGGGCATCGGTTTGAGCGTGTACGTCGGATCGTGCGCTCGGGCGTGGTGCGGCCCGCAGATCATGATGGTGTTGTCCAGGTCGGTCCGCCCGCCGAGTGACCACTCGATCGCATGGTGCAGGTGCGTCGAGTCCGGGTGGGGCGTCACAGCCGTCGACCTGACAGCCCCCGGCGGTGAGCAGTTTGACGATGCGTTGGGCGCGGGAGTGGAACCGCCGGGACCGGCCCAGATCCAAGACCTCGGATTGCCGCCGAGGACGGCGGGGATGATCCCCGCCTCACACGCCATCCGCCGCGCCAGGGAGGCGGAGATGGTCTGGCCGGTGTCGAGCTGGGCGGCTTTGAGACCACCCATCAGCGACTCGAGGGTCATGGTGACCACGAGAGTGGCGTTGAGACCCCCTGCCTGGGGGAGCTTGCCGACCGGGTAGCGGTTGAT
>DOWL01000239.1:12827-13109 GCA_003519585.1 Nocardioides sp.
TAGCGGTTGATCAGCTCACCGAACGCCTGCCCCATCCGCTCCGCAGTGGGCTTCCGCTCACCCAACGGACCCTGCGAGGCCTGGTGCTTGGGGGCCGCGATCGCGAGGACCATCTTCCGCAACGCCGCACCGGTGGTGGAGTCGAGCACGAACCGGCCGTGGACCTTGCCGTGCCCGTCGTCGTACATCGTCAGCCGCATAGCCGCCTGCGCGTCCCGCTCCTCCTTCTCCAACAGTGTCGCCTCGTGCGCGTCCGCTGCGTCCTGGTCGACGACCTCCAAC
>DOWL01000086.1:0-840 GCA_003519585.1 Nocardioides sp.
CGTCGAAACCACCACACCCACCGGGCACACATACGTCTCCCGCGCACCCACCAGCCAATGAGGAGCCACTGCGCGCCTACCTCGGGATGGATTCACGGTCCGGGCTGGTCGCGATGACCGCAGAGGTTGTAGCGCGGGGCCAGGTCCACGCGTACCACGCGATGAGCGCGAGGAGGACGAGCTCCAGCACGATGCCAAGGCCATAGAAGTACAGGTAGTGCCCGCCCGCGATGTTGAACACCGTGACGGGGACGTAGACCGCGGCTACGACGAGGTTCGCGATGCGGCTCGCCCGGGCGGGCAGGATCACCGAGAGCACGACCATGAAGATCGGGACCGCCATGAGGGCCAGCGCCGAGGTGGAGAAGGTCTGGGAGAGGTCGAACTCGAAGACCTTGCCGTCGAGGATGTCCTCCACGGTGCCGGGTGTGTAGAAGTTGAGGATGTCCACGTAGGCGTACAGGAACATGAAGCTCGTCCACGCGGCGGCGAGCTTGGCTCGCACCGGCATCCGCTGCTCGTCCAACGTGGTGGTGGGTTGACGTGTGCTCATCGTGGGCTCCGTTTGTCGAGGTGAGGATCAGTAGGTCCCACGCTCGCTGAGCCCGGCGGCCCGCGGATCCGCCCGGAGGTCGGTGTTCGGCCGGCCGAAGGGATGGTCTCGGTCTCGTTCTTTAGGCCGGTACGCCGAGGCGCCCCGATCCCTAGGCTGTCACCGTGGTCCGTGTCCGGCGCTCTATCTGGCATGAGCCCCGGCCTGCTGAGATCCCACCCATCGGTCGTCTCGACTGGCTGCTGGCGGGCGGGTTCGCGGCCGCCGCCCTGGTCGAGGGCATCGTT
>DOWL01000086.1:1015-25071 GCA_003519585.1 Nocardioides sp.
CCTGGCGCTGGCGCCGGCCCTGCTCTGGAGGCGGGCCCGCCCCCTGACGGCCGCCCTGATCGGGTGGGGCGTCGCCGGGCTGCTCTCAGTCCTCCAGTTGACCGCGCAGACCGATGACCTCGGTCTCTACTCCACGATGGTCGTCCTGATCCTGCTCTACTCGCTGGTCCGATGGGGCTCGGGGCGGGAGATCGTCGCGGGGACGGTGTTCGTGACGATCGTCGTCGCGCTGGGGATGTACGCCGCGCCCGCGGGTGGCGCCGAGATCTTCGGCGGGACCGTCCTCTTGCTGTTGGTCGTCGCCCTCGCGGCCATGTTCCGCTACCGCGCGGACCTCTGGATTCGCCAGGAGCGTGAGATCCGCAACCAGGAACGGGTGGCGCTCGCTCGCGAACTGCACGACACCGTGGCCCACCACGTCTCGGCCATCGCGGTGCAGGCGCAGGCTGGCGGCGTGGTCGCGGGCAGCCAACCCGAGAAGGCTGCCGAGGTCCTGGCCGCCATCGAGTCGGAGGCGTCGCGAACCCTCGCGGAGATGAGATCCATGGTGCGGCTGCTGCGCGAGGACGAGCGTGAGGCGGAGGTCGTCGCCTACGCACCACAGCCGGGTGTCGCGGACCTACCTGCTCTGGCGCGCGCCGACAACACCCCCACCGTCGAGGTGTCGGTGGACGATTCGGTCAACGGGCTGACACCGCCCGTGGACGCCGCGCTCTACCGCCTCGCACAGGAGTCGCTGACCAACGCCGTACGGCACGCAAGGAGCGCGACCCGCGTCCGGATCGACGTACGGCGAGAAGGCGACGCAGTCACGCTGCGAGTCAGCGACGACGGACATCCCGAGCCGGGGTCGGTCCCGGAGCCTGGGTTCGGCCTGCTGGGCATGGCCGAACGCGCCGACCTCCTCGGCGGATCGTTCAGCGCGGGGCCGGTGCCCGAGGGTGGCTGGGTGGTCGAGGCCGTGCTGCCGGTGGAGGCCCTGGCATGACCATCCGTGTCGTCGTGGCCGACGATCAGGACCTGGTCCGGACCGGGCTCGTGATGATCCTCGGCGCGCAACCCGATCTCGAGGTCGTGGGGGAGGCCGCTGACGGGCTCGCGGCCCTCGACCTGGCGACCCGACTGCGACCCGATGTCCTCCTCGTCGACATCCGGATGCCCGGGCTCGACGGCGTCGAGGTGACCCGGCGCCTGGCCGGCCCGGATGTGGCGGACCCGATGGCGGTCGTCGTGATCACCACCTTCGACCTCGACGAGTACGTCCTCGGCGCCCTCCGCGCCGGCGCCCGCGGCTTCCTGCTCAAGGACGCCGGGCCGGAGCTTCTCCTGCAGGCCATCCACGCGGCGGCCGACGGGGACGCGCTGATCGCCCCCAACGTCACCCGCCGCCTGCTCGCGACCTTCGCCGATCAGACGCCGGCGGTGCCGGTCCAGCCCCTCGACCCGCTCACCGAGCGCGAGGAGGAGGTGCTCGCACTGGTGGCCCGGGGCCGGACCAACGCCGAGATCGCCACCGAGCTCTTCGTCGGCCTGAGCACCGTCAAGACCCACGTCGCCTCGTTGATGACCAAGCTCGACGCCCGCAACCGCGTCGAGATCGCGATGTGGGCGTACCAGACCCGCCGCGTGCGAGCCGATTGACCCTCAGGCGTCTTCGAAGGTGTTGACCATGAACTGGGCGGCGTGGGTCACGTAGTCCCAGAACTGCGCTTCCTGCTCGGCGGTGAGCAACCCGTCGGCGACGACGTCGTCGAGCGCGGCCCGGAAGTGCAGGAGCCAGTGGTCCTTGGCGCGCGGCGTGACCGCGAACGGCGCGTGCCGCATCCGCAGCCGCGGGTGGCCGCGGGTGTCGGAGTACGTCGTCGGCCCGCCCCAGTACTGGACGAGGAAGAGCCGGAACCGCTCCTCGGCCGGGCCGAGGTCTTCCTCGGGGTAGAGCGGCCGGAGCACCGGGTCGGTGGCCACGCCCTCGTAGAAGCGGGCGACGATGCGGCGGATCGTCTCGTAGCCGCCGATCTCGTCGTAGAAGGTGCTCACCCGTCCATTCTGCCGGGAGAGCGGTCTGCCAAACTCGGCGGTATGGCGACGACACGCAATGCGACGACCCACTGGGAAGGCAGCCTGTTCGAGGGCGCCGGCCAGGTCACCCTCCAGAGCTCCGGACTCGGCACCTACGACGTCTCGTGGGCCTCGCGGGCCGAGGAGGCGAACGGGAAGACCAGCCCCGAAGAGCTGATCGCGGCCGCGCACTCCTCCTGCTTCTCGATGGCGCTGAGCAACGGGCTGGCCAAGGCCGGCACCCCGCCCACGTCGCTCGACACCTCCGCCGAGGTCGACTTCGTGCCCGGCACCGGCATCACCGAGATCCGGCTCACCGTGCGCGGCGTGGTCGACGGGATGAGCGAGGAGGACTTCGTCGCTGCTGCCGAGGGCGCCAAGACCAACTGTCCGGTCAGCCAGGCGCTCACCGGCACCACGATCAAGCTCGACGCGGCGCTGGCTTAACTTTCGGGCTTTAACTTTCGGGACGGTCGTCCGCGACGCGGTGGGCCTTCCCCTCGCGCTGCCACACCATCCGTTGCGCGTACGGCATCTCGATGCCCTCGTGGTCGAACCGCGCCTTGATCCGCTGACGTAGTTCGCGCGCGACTCCCCACTGCTCCATGGGCGCGGTCTTCACGAGCACTCGCAGGGTCACGGCGTCGGGGGTCAGCGCCTCGACGCCCGTGACCTCGGGTGCCTCGATGATCACGCTGCGGAAGTCCTCGTCCTCCCACAGGTCGTGGGCGACCTCGCCGAGCACCCGCTTGGCGCGGGCGATGTCCTCGTCGTACCCGACGCCCACGTCGACCACGGCGCGCGACCAGTTCTGGCTCTTGTTGCCGACTCGCAGGATCTCGCCGTTGGGGACGTACCAGACCGTGCCGTTGAGGTCGCGCAGCCGCGTGACCCGCAGGGTCACGGCCTCGACGGTGCCGGTGGCCTCCCCGACGTCGATCACGTCGCCCACGCCGTACTGGTCCTCGAAGATCATGAAGACGCCCGACAGGAAGTCTTTGACGAGCGACTGTGCGCCGAAGCCCAGGGCGATGCCGAGGATGCCGGCGCTGGCGATGATCGGGGCGATGTTGACGCCGAGTTGGCTGAGGATCATCGTGCCGAAGATCGCGATCAGTACGCCGGTGATGATGCTCTTGAGCAGGTCGCCCATCGTCTTGGCCCGCTGGACCCGACGGGTCGCGGCGGCCAGGTCGCGCATCTCCTGGGTGTGGGTCAGGTCGACCTCTCGCCGGCGCCGGGAGAAGAGCCCGCCCTTCTGCGGCAGCACCCCACCCTCGGCGCGCGCGACCAGCCGGTCGACGAGGCGGTGGAAGATGAACCGCAGGATCAGGCCGAGGGCCAGCAGGCCGAGGATCGCCAGCGGGAGACCGATCAGTCGATCTGCGAGGTTGGCCGCGGTCTGGTTGTCGGTCTTGTCGTAGACCCAGTTGCAGAGCGACTGGTCGTCCTCGCACTGCTTGGTCAGGAACATGGGTCCCAACGTTCTCATATCGGACAACCTCGATATCGTGTGGGCGTGAGCATGCTGGCCACCGCCGTGATCAACCTCATCCCGCTCGATGTTCCGGTCGGGTGGAGTGACCCGCCGCCGGTCAACATGGTCGAGGCGGTGCTGCTGCTGGGGGGCATCCCCCTGCTGCTGTTCACCGCGATCAGCGTCGCTGTCTACCTGCCGTCGATCGTCCGGGGCGAGAGCCTCGCCCCCGGTCAGCCGCCGGTGGAGAACCAATGGCTGGGCGGTCCGCGCACCGGCACTGCCGAGCTCAAGGGCCCCGAGTCCGAGGACTCCGACTCCGGAGGTGCCAGTGGTCGCTGGTGACCGGTCCCACGGCCGGCTGAACGCCCGGTTCAGCGGCAATGACCGGGTCGCTCTCGACGAGACGATCCGCCGGGCCGAACGCGTCTCGCGGGTTGAGTTCTCCGTGTTCGTCGGCCACGCCGAGGGCGATGCCCGCGCCTTCGCCCGCAGCCTGCACGCCTCGCTGGCGGCCCCGGCCCGCAGCATCCTGATCCTGGTCGACCCCGAGGCCCGAGCCCTCGAAGTGATCACGGGCGGTGAGGTACGCCGCACGCTGCGCGACCCCGAGGTCGAGCTGGCCGTCGTGCAGATGCAGTCGCTGTTCGCCGAGGGCGACCTGGTGGGTGGCCTGCGGCGCGGGATCCAGATGCTCGCCGAGCACGCCCGGGCGCCTCAGACCCTGCACGCCCAGTGAGCGAGCAGTCGGCCGCGAGGAACGAGCGGGCGGCGTGGGCGAGCGAAGGTTGAGCAAGCCCTGCGGCTGAGGTACGAAGCCGCAACGGGCGCGTCGAAACCACCGCAGCGAAGGCTCCGAGCTGAGTCGAAGCCCTTGCTGCGGTGATCTCGACAAGCTCGATCAGCGGTGGTCGGACTAGGCGCTGGCGTCCTTCTGTTGCGCGCGCAGGGCCCGGGCCACGTCGTCGCGACCCTCTCGCACGTAGCGCTTGGCAGCCGGGTTGGCCGGTGAGCTCTCCAGCCAGGCATCCACTCGGTCGAGCAGTTGCTGGCTGGCGAGGTTCTTGGGGAAGATGTACTCCAGCGCGGTGGAGGCGCGCTGGGTGCCCTTCTCCTCCCACATGGTGTCGGCGGCGGTGAGGTACTTCTCGACGTACGGCTCGAGCACCTCGTCCTGGCCGTAGGCCTGGAAGGCCAGCACGATGTTGCGCTGGGTCTCGTTGGGTACGTCGTCGCGCACCATCGCCAGCTCCCACGCCTCGGCCTTGGCCTCCGCGGTGGGCCGCAGCGTCCTGGCGGCCGCGGAGCGTTCCTTGCCGGAGATGGTGTTGTCGCGGGCCAGCTCCTCGTCGATGCGGGCGCCGTCGGCCCGGCCGTTCTTGGCCAGCGCGGACAGCAGGGTCCAACGCAGGTCGGTGTCGACCGCGAGGCCGTCGAGCGCGAACGAGCCGTCGAGCAGCCCCTCGAGGTCGGAGAGCGCCTGGTCGCTGTGGGCGGCGCCGGCGTAAGCGCGGGTGAAGGACAGCTGGTGGTCGCTGCCTGGCTCGGCGGTGACCAGCAGCTCGCGCAGCCCCGACTCCCACGTGGCGCGGAGCGCGGCGCGGTGCTCGGGAGCGGAGTATTGGGTCACGGCCTGGGCGGCGTACCCGGGGATGCGGGCCACGCCGAACGCGTCGGTCTCGGAGGCGATGCCCGAGAGCACCAGCGTCACGAAGTCGGTGGCCGACATCTCCGCATCGCGGGTCATGTCCCACGCCGCCCCCCAGCACAGCGCGCGGGGCAAGGAGTCGTCGATCGTCTCGATGCTGGTGACCACCGTGTCGAGCGAGCGCTCGTCGAGCCGGATCTTGGCGTAGGCGAGGTCGCCCTCGTTGAGCAGCAACAGGTCGGGCTGCTTGGTGCCGAGCAGCTCCTTGATCTCGGTGAGCTCGCCCTCGACGTCGACCTCGAAGGACGTACGGCGGACCAGCCGGCCATCGACCTTGTCGTAGAGGCCGATGCCGAGCCGGTGGCGGCGCAGCGTCGGGTAGTCGGCCGGCGCCGTCTGCTTGACCGCGAACGACGAGTAGCCGCCGTCGGCGTCGAGCTCGAACTCCGCCGCGAGGGTGTTGACACCCGAGGTCTGCAACCACTCCTGGGCCCATGACTCCAGCTCGCGACCGCTGGACTTCTCCAGCGCCATCAGGAGGTCCTTGAACTCGGCGTTGCCGAACTCGAAGTCCTGGAAGTAGCCGCGCAGCCCGTCGAGGAAGCTCTCGAGGCCGACCCAGGCGACCAGCTGCTTGAGCACCGAGGCGCCCTTGGCGTAGGTGATGCCGTCGAAGTTGACCTCGACCGCCTGGAGGTCGTGGTTGTCAGCCGCGATCGGGTGCGTGCTGGGCAGCTGGTCCTGGCGGTAGGCCCAGTTCTTGCGGGCATTGGTGAAGCCGGTCCAGGCCTCGGTGAACTCCGTGGCGTTGACGGCGGCGTGGTAGCAGGCCCACTCGGCGAACGACTCGTTGAGCCAGAGGTCGTCCCACCACTTCATGGTCACCAGGTCGCCGAACCACATGTGCGCCATCTCGTGGAGGATCACCTCGGCGCGGAACTCGTAGAACGAGCGGTCCTGACGGCTGCGCGGGAGGTACTCGTCGCGGAAGGTGACGCACCCGGCGTTCTCCATCGCGCCCATGTTGTACTCGGGCACGAACAGCTGGTCGTACTTGCCGAACGGGTAGGGGTAGCCGAACTGCTCCTCGAAGAACGCGAACCCCTGCTCGGTGATCTTCCAGAGCTCGTCGGCGTCGAGGTGCGCGACCAGCGACTGGCGACAGAACAGCCCCATCGGGATCTCGCTGTGGGCGCCACGGTAGGTCTTGGTGACCGAGTGGTATTCGCCGGCCACGAGCGCGGTGATGTCCGTCGACATCGGCTTGGTCGCGCCGAACCGCCACACCAGCTTGTCCTGACCGCCGTCGGCCAGGGGCTCGGGCTCGGGGGTGGTCGCGTTGGAGGAGGTGACCCATCCGGCCGGGGTGGTCACGGTGAAGGTGTAGGGCGCCTTGAGGTCGGGCTGCTCGAAGGTCGTGTAGACCCGGCGCGCGTCGGGCACCTCGAACTGGGTGTAGAGGTAGACGCGGTCGTCGGCGGGATCGACGAAGCGGTGCAGCCCCTCACCGGTATGGGAGTAGGTGCAGTCGGCCTTGACGACCAGGGTGTTCTCCGCCGCGAGGCCGGTCAGCGCGATCCGGCTGTCGGCGTACGCCGCGACGTCGACGTGCTCGCCGTTGAGCGTGATCTCGTGGACGGTCGCACCGACGAGGTCGGCGAACGTCGACGCGCCCGGCTCGCGGCAGCCGAAGACGATGGTGGTGGTCGATCCGAAGTGCGTGTCACCGGTCGTGAGGTCCAGGTCGATGGCGTACGAGGTGACGTCCAGGAGCGAGGCGCGGGTCGCCGCCTCGTCCCGGGTGAGGTTGGTTCCAGGCATGCCGGTGATCCTGCCACCCGGGGCGCGAGAACGCCCATGTGAGAAGGGCGGAAGGCTGGACTCGTGACCGGATCGGAACCTGAGCCCGATCCTTCGGGTTCCGGCTCTGGCCGAAGTGGTGGGGCCCGAAGCGGCTGGCCGGAATACTCGTGGGGATTCTGGGTTTTGCATAGATATGACCAACGTGACCGAGGTCGACTTCTGGTTCGACCCCCTCTGCCCCTTCGCCTGGATCACTTCTCGGACCGTGCTCGAGGTCGAGAAGGTGCGTGACATCAAGGTGACGTGGCGAATCATGAGCCTGGCCTACCTCAACGAGGACAAGGACATCTCCGACGAGTACCGCGAGCGGCTCAAGGACGCCTGGGGCCCGGTCCGGGTCTGCATGGCGGTCGAGCAGGAGTACGGCCAGGAGAAAGTGGCCGAGCTCTACACCGCGCTCGGGACCCGCAAGCACAACGGCGGCGCCGAGAAGTTCGACGGTGCGCTGATCGCCGCCGCTCTCGAGGAGGCCGGACTCCCGACCTCGCTGGCCGATGCGATGGAGGACTCGACGTACGACGACGCCATCCGCAAGTCGCACCACCTGGGCATGGACCAGGTCGGCTACGAGGTCGGCACTCCCACGATCGCGATCGACGGACACGCCTTCTTCGGTCCGGTGCTCACCAAGATCCCGCGCGGCGAGGACGCCGGCCGGATCTGGGACGGCGCGGTGGCGCTGTCGGCGTTCCCCTACTTCGCAGAGCTGAAGCGGACGCGGCAGAAGGAACTCGACTTCAGCTGACCTCGGCCCGCCTCCTAGGGTGGACCCGTGAGCAAGATCCTGTCCGCCGTCGCCTGGCCGTACGCCAACGGCCCACGCCATATCGGCCACGTGGCTGGTTTCGGCGTGCCCTCCGACGTGTTCAGCCGCTACATGCGGATGGCGGGCCACGACGTGCTCATGGTCTCGGGCACCGACGAGCACGGGACGCCGATCCTGGTCGCGGCCGACAGCGAGGGCGTCTCCGCGCGTCAGTTGGCCGACAAGAACAACGTGCTGATCGTCAACGACCTGGTCGACCTCGGGCTGTCGTACGACCTGTTCACGCGCACCACGACCGGCAACCACTACAACGTGGTGCAGGAGCTGTTCCAGGGCGTCTACGCCAATGGCTACCTCGTCGAGCAGACCACCTTCGGGGCGATCTCGCCGAGCACCGGCCGCACCCTGCCGGACCGCTATATCGAGGGCACCTGCCCCATCTGCGGGTACGCCGACGCGCGGGGCGACCAGTGCGACAACTGCGGCAACCAGCTCGACCCGACCGACCTGATCAACCCGCGCTCCAAGATCAACGGCGAGACGCCGGAGTTCGTGGAGACCCAGCACCTCTTCCTCGACCTGCCGGCCCTGGCCGAGGCGCTCCAGGACTACCTCCAGGGCCGCGAGGCCAGCGGCACGTGGCGGCCCAACGTCATCAAGTTCTCGCTCAACCTCATCGAGGACCTCAAGCCGCGGGCGATGACCCGCGACATCGACTGGGGCATCCCGGTCCCGATCGAGGGTTGGACCGAGCAGACCTCGAAGCGGCTCTATGTCTGGTTCGACGCGGTGATCGGCTATCTGTCGGCGTCCATCGAGTGGGCCCGCCGGCTCGGCGAGCCCGAAAGATGGCGCGACTGGTGGAACGACCCGGAAGCGCTGTCCTACTACTTCATGGGCAAGGACAACATCGTCTTCCACTCCGTCATCTGGCCGGCCGAGCTGATCGGCTACAACGGCGACGGCGACCGTGGCGGCGAGCCTGGGCGACTCGGCCGGCTCAACCTGCCCACGGAGGTGGTGTCCTCGGAGTTCATGACGATGGAGAGCAAGCAGCTCTCCACGAGCCGCGGCCACGTGATCCTGGTGGGCGACATGCTGTCGCGTTACCAGCCCGACGCGCTCCGCTACTACATCTGTGCGGCCGGGCCGGAGACCTCCGACGCCGACTTCACGTGGGCCGACTTCGTGCTGCGCACCAACTCCGAGCTGGTCGCGGGCTGGGGCAACCTCGTCAACCGCACGGCGACCATGGTGGCCAAGAACTTCGGCGAGATCCCACCGGCCGGGCCACTCGAGCCCGAGGACGAAGCCGTGCTGGCCGCCGTACGCGCCGGCTTCGACACGGTCGGCGACCTGCTGGGGCGGCAGCGGCTGCGCACCGCGATCGCGGAGGCGATGCGGGTGGTGGGCGAGGTCAACAAGTACCTCACCCTCACCGAGCCCTACAAGATGAAGGACGAGTCCCAGCGCGAGCGGCTCGCCACCGTGCTGCATGTCGCCGTGCAGTGCGTGGCCGACTGCAACACGCTGCTCTCGCCGTTCTTGCCCCACTCGTCCAACAAGGTGCATCTCGCCCTCGGGGGCGCGGGTGTGTTCATGCCGATGCCCGTGATCGAGACCGTGGAGGAGCTCGACCCCGACAACGGTGCCGGGCTGGACTTCTACCCGATCATCACCGGCGACTACTCCCGCACCCCCGCGTGGGCCTCACGCCCCGTGACCGTCGGCGCGAGGGTCGAGAAGCCGACCCCGATCTTCACCAAGCTCGATCCTGCGCTCGTGGACGAGGAGTTGGCTCGGCTCGGCGACTAGCGTCTCGCCATGGCGATCGCACTGCTCGGTGACCGCAGTGGTCACCGCAGCCACCAGGAGCTCGAGGCGCTGCGGCCTGCTCTGCCGGTGGAGACCGAGTGGGTCGCGACCGACTCCGGCTTCGACGTCTCGGCGTACGACGGGGTCTGGCTGTTCCCGGGTGGGCCGTACGTCGACGACGCCGCCGTGCTTCGCACTCTGACCACGGTCCGACGGTCGGGGATCCCGTTCCTCGGCACCTGCAGCGGGATGCAGTACGCCGTGGTCGAGTACGCCTCGTCGGTGCTGGGCGAGCGGGCGACCCATGCCGAGGCCGACGGCGAGTCGGCGGACAACGTGGTGACGGCATTGGCCTGCTCGCTGTACGGCGAGAAGCGGCGGGTCACGCCGGTGCCCGGCACCCGGTTCGCGTCCTGGGTGGCCGAGCCGTTCGTGGGCATGCACTTCTGCAACTACGCCCCGACGGCCGAGGCGGTCGCGCGCCTGGCCGCAGCCGGGGTGGTCGTCGGCGCTATCGCGCCCGACGCCGGCGCCGAGGTGCTGGAGTTCCCCGACCATCCGTTCTACGTAACCTCGATGTTCCAGCCGCACGTCGGAGCACTGGCCGGCGAGCCCGTGCACCCGTTGGTCACGGCCTTCGTCTCAGCCGTCGTCTCGACCTAGCACGGCCCGGATGCCCAGGACGCCGTGCAGCTTGAGCTTCAGCACGCCCAGGTTGGTGGTCTGACCCTCGGTGAGGGTCGGCTTGCGCAGGCCGGCGGTGTACCAGTACGACGTCCCTGGCTCGAAGCGGGCCGAGCTGACCAGCTCATCGGGGATCAGCACGTCGGGGTGTTCGGCGTAGAGCGCGTCGAGGCCGAAGAGACGCACGAAGGCGAGGCCGGTGTGCAGCCGATCGATGACGAACGGCTTGCCGTACCTCTTCTGCGTCGACACGGTCGGGAACAGCCACGACTGGTCGCCGCTGTCGACCGCGCGCATCCCGAACGGTGCGATCGCCGGTCGGTTGTTGCTGGCGTACCGCAGTTCGCCGCGCACCTTCGCCCCGACCGGAGCGGTGAACGCCTGGGTCGGCGCGGTGCCGGCCACCAGGACCGTCGAGTGGGTGGTGGCGAGGTTGGCGCCGGTGCGGGTCGGCTTGCCGTCGGGCTGGCGGTAGGCCGTGGTGACCGCCGCGGCGTAGGTGCCCGGGACGATGCCGCGTACGACGTACTGGCCGCCGGCCTCCTGCTCGGTCCAGTTGAGCGCCATGGGCGTGACCTGGTCGCCGTCCACGTGTGCCGGTCGCAGCCAGCTGTCCTCCGGGACCGCGGTCAGCTTGACCTGGCCGCCCCGGGGGAGGGTGCCAGTGAGATTGACCGTCGGGTTGGCGAGGGGGAGTGCCCCCAGGAGCAGGTCGGCGCCGATCAGGTTGACGTCGGCCGAGGCCCACGGGAAGTCCACCTGCTCGGCGGTGTCGGAGGGCACGGCCGAGCGGCGTACGTAGAGGGTGTACTGCGCAGCGGGCAGACCGCTGAAGACGACGGTGGCGCCGGTCAGCGTCGCCGGGTCGCCCTGGAAGACCTTCACCACCCGGCCGTCGGCGTTGCGCAGCTCGGCGTCCACCGAGCCGTTGGCGCCGGGGAACACCGTGTCCTGGGGGCTGAACGACACCGAGCGGCCCGACTCCAGCGCCAGGTCGGCGGTGGCGACCTCCTTCTGGGCCACGGCGACCAGCTGCGACTTCGGGACGTAGGAGGAGCCGGCGTACGCCGCGGTGACCGTGTAGGGACCGGGTTTGAGCGAGGTGACGACGTACCGGCCGATGTCGTTGGTGACCACGCCCGCGGCGAAATCGCCGTTCCTGTCCAGGATGGCCAGGAACTGACCGGGCAGCGGCGCGCCGTTGCCGGTGACCAGGCCGCGGACGATGCCGGCGTGCCGGGTGCGGAACGAGTCGCGCACCGTGCGGCCCGGGCGCAGCACCAGTCGCTTGGACCGGTAGCCCGGGACGGTCGCATCGGTGCGTAACCCCTCGTCGCGATCGGCTTCGATGCGGTAGGGCCCCGGGGCGACCTCGAACCGATAGCCGCCCTTGCCGTCGGTGACGGTCTGCGCCGCGATGCTGCCGTCGGTGCGGGTGAGGTAGAGGACGCGGTCGGCGCCGTCCTTCCAGGTGCCGGTGACCACCGCGGGCGGCTGGACGACGACCCGGCCCACGGAGCGGCGGGGCTGGACCGGTTGGAACATCCGGGTGTGCCGCATCCAGCTGTTGAGGTTGCCGTCGGGGCCGAGGTACGACGGCGTGAACCGCTTGCTGCTCTCCTGATCGCACTCTTTGCTACGGCCGGCGCGATGACCGCCACCGCTCGAGACCGACTCGCTGCACACCCGGACCAGGTAGGGCTCCTTGAGCTGCTTGAGCGTGAACCGGCCCTGGCGGTCGGTGCGGGCGATGACGCGCCGTTCCTCGGTGAGGTCGACCGGCAGGCCGAGGTCGGAGAACCGCACGGCGCTCACCAGGGCGCGGGGGATGGGCCGGCCGCCCGGGCCGACCACCTGGCCGACGATGGTGCCCTTGGTGGGAGGTGGCTTGGGCCTCTTGGTGTGCACTGGCGGTGCCTGTCGCTGGCCCAGCAGGTCGGGAGGCGAGCTGAGGTAGGTGTTGGGACCGCCGTCGTCGGCGGCGGCCTCGGCGCCCGGCGGCGCCGCGACCAGCAGGGTCCCGGCGAGGACGAGGGACGTGACGAGCGCGGCGGACCGGGGTCGGGTCATGGCGTGGATCATCGCTGGTTGTCACACACGCCGTCACACGCCCGCGTCATCTGATGGGACGCGAGGCCCCGCGGACCGCGCTGGGCCCGGACGAGAAGGAACCGACAATGGCACTCTTCATGGACGCGCACACCCTCGACGGAGGCGTCGCCGCCGCCGATGTCGCCGCGGCGCACGAGGCTGACCTGGCGACCCAGGAGCAGTACGGCGTGAACTACCTGCGCTACTGGGTCGACGAGGCAGCGGGCAAGATCTTCTGCCTCGTGGAGGCACCCGACGCCGAGACGGCCAACACCGTGCACCGCGAGGCCCACGGGCTGGTGGCCGACGAGATCTACGCGGTCACCGAAGGCAGGTGACAATTCGGCCTATGGCCCGAGCCCAGCAGCCGTCGTCCGGACTGGTCGTCCACCTGCTCGGCCGCCCGCAGCTGGAGGTCGACGGGGACGCCGGCTATCGGTTCAGGAGCAGGAAGAGCTGGGCCCTCCTGGCCTTCCTGCTCCTGGCCGAGCGGCCGGCCACCCGCTCACGGCTGGCCGAGCTGCTGTTCGCGGAGGCCGACGACCCGCTGCGGGCGCTGCGCTGGAGCCTCGCCGAGATCCGGCGCGGACTCGGGCCGGCGGCGGTGCTGGACGGCGATCCCGTGCAGCTGGTGCTGCCGCCGGACGCGATCGTCGACGTCGACGTGGTGGTGCGCGGCCACTGGACCCGTGCCGTCCAGCTTCCCGGCCTCGGGCTGGAGCTGCTGGACGGGCTGGCGATCGCGCACGCCGAGCCGTTCGAGGCCTGGCTGCTCTCGGAGCGGCGCCGGCTGTCGGCCGCGGCGGAGGGCATCGTGCACGAGGCGGCCCTCGGCCTGCTGGCGCGTGGCGAGCTCGACCGGGCGCGGGAGCTGGCGGTGCAGGCGACGGTGATGAGCCCCCTGGACGAGAACCACCAGGCGCTCCTGATCCGCATCTACCGGCTGTCGGGAGATGACGAGGCGGCCCGCCGTCAGTACGGCGCGTGGGAGACCACGGCTCGCCGCGAGCTGGAGGCCGCCCCCGGTGCCGCCGTACTGCTGGCGATGCGCGAGCGGCCGAGGTCCGACCGGCCCGTCGACCTGGCCTCGATCCGCGCCGTCGCCGAGGCGGGCTCGGCCGCGGCCTCGGCAGGGGCGCTGGTGGCGGGCGTCGCCTCGCTGGAGTCCGCCGTCCAGTTGGCCGATCAGGCCGGCGTCGGCACGGTCCGGGTCGAGACCCGCCTCGCGCTCGCGGAGGCGTTGATCCACGGGGTGGGTGGCCTCGACGAGGCCGGGCTCGCGACCCTGGCCGAGGGCGAGCGGATCGCCAGCACCCTGGCCGAACCCGGACTACTGGCGCGGATCCGGGCCGAGCAGGGGTACGTCGACTTCCTGCGCGGCCGGTACGACCGCGCGGAGCGGCTGCTCGAGCAGGCGCTGGCCGCGCCCGACCTCCCGCTCTCCACCCAGGCGAAGGCGCTGACCTACCTGGGCTCGGTGGCGAGCGACCGGGCCGACTACGCAGCTGCCGTCATCCTCCTGGAGGAGGCGATCGATACGTCCCGGAGTGTGGCCGAGCCGCGCCGGGAGGCGTACGGGCTGTCGATGCTGGGCCGCCTGGCCCTGCTTCGCGGCGACCTCGACACCGCGCAGGAGCATCTCAGCCGGTCGGTCGAGATCGTGGAGCGTGAGCACTGGCTCTCCTTCCTGCCCTGGCCGCAGGCGCTGTTGGGCCATGTGCTGCTCGCTCGCGGTGACGTGGCCGGGGCTGCGACCGCTCTGGAGCAGTCGTTCGCGCGCGCCTGTCAGATCGGCGATCCCTGCTGGGAGGGGATCTCGGCTCGCGGACTCGCGCTGGTCGCGGCTGCCCACGGCGACCCGGAGCGGGCCGTCGCGGACCTCGTCGACGCCCGGGTCCGGGCCGACCGGCTCGCCGATCCGTACGTCTGGCTCGGGGTCTACATCCTCGACGCGCTCTGTGAGCTCGGCGCCCGGGCCCAGGATCCCCGAACCGCGAGGTGGGTGGAGGAGATGCACGAGCACGCGTCGCGCGCCGGCATGCGCGAGCTGACGGTGCGGGCGTTGCTGCACGGTGCGCGGCTGGGTCGGGCCGGTGACGCGGAGGCGGCCGCCCTGCTGGCCGGCGTCCTCGACAACCCCGACCTAGCCGATCAGGTTCGCGAGCCACACACCGAAGAGGTTCGTGGCGGCCAGGCCGCCGATCAGGGCGGCGACCCCGACGGCGATGACCAACTCGCGGACCTTCCTGCGAGTGGTGGCGGGGAGTGCTGGTGATGACGCGGACATCGGAAAAGCTCGATTCGTGAGGGCCGGTGATGGATCAGTGGTTCCACGATGCGGGAGCGTCGGGATCGGTGCGGGCGACTTTCCCGGGTGGTGCACCCTCAGCCGAGGGGCGTGCGCGCTCAGCCGAATCGGCTCGGGATCACCCGCGCTCGGCGTACCAGGTTGCGATCTGTTCACAGTTGTCGATCAGCAGGAGAAGCTCCTGCTGCGCGAGGTGCTCGCGCAGCAACGCCTCCGAAGCCGCCTCGCCGTTGTCGACGACGCCGAGAGTGGTGGCGACCGTCTGGCTCACCAGATCGGGATCGGCCACGTCGACCAAGGGGATCAGCCACGCGCCGCCGGGATAGTCATCCGCCATCGTGCGGGCCACTTCGAGCGCCGTCCTGGTCTTGCCGACGCCGCCCGTGCCGGTCAGCGTCACCAACTGCCGTTCGCGCAGCAGCGTTGCGAGCTGGTCGACCTCCTCGTCGCGACCGACCAGCTCGTCGTACACCCGCGGAAGGTTTCCGAGGGCCAGGACGCCCTGCATCCGTTCACGATAGGCCGCGCTGCGAGGTCGCGGCCCTCACCCGGACGAGGGGTGGACTCCCAACAATGGGCGCCGCGTGCGAGTCAGGTCGTGGGTACGCCGAGCGCGACCAACGCGACATCGTCGTGCAGTTCGCCGTCCTGGAACTCCAGGACCGAACTCATCACCACTGACACCAACGTGTCGGGCCGGCGCTCGGTCGACCTGATCGTGGCCTGCAGCCGCTCCTCGCCGTAGAGCTCGCGGCCACGGCGGCCCTCGACGACTCCATCGGTGTAGAGCAGCACGACATCACCCGGCTGCAACCGCACTGACTCGTCGCGAAACGTGGCGTCGTCGAGTACTCCCAGGAGCGGTCCGTGTCCGCCGATCGGCCGGGGCGCGCCATCGCCGCGAAGCAGGAGCGGGAAGGGATGGCCGCCGACGGCGGCGGTCAGCACCCAGCCGGCGTCGTCGCGGGTGACGTGCAGCAGGGCCGCGGTGCAGTAGCGGTCGGTGCTGTGGTGCAGCACCTGATCGAGACCCTGGAGCACGCGTGCCGGGCTGCGCTCACGTTCAGTCAGCGCGCGGATCGTTCCGCGCACCAGTGCGGTCACGACGGCGGCGTCGTAGCCCTTGCCACAGACATCGCCCAGCGTGACGACCCATTCGGCGTCGCCGGTCTCGAAGACGTCGTAGAAGTCACCACCGACCAGGGCTCCGGACCCGGCAGGGTGGTACGCCGCCGTGACATCGAGTCCCCGCGCGGGAGGTGCCGCGGGGATCAGGGTCTGCCAGGTGCGGGGGAGCTCGAGGTCCCGAGCGTCCTCGGTCGCGTGGTGGCGATGCGCGGTGACCACAGTCTCGACCTCCTCTCTCGGCCTCCATCGTGGGCGGCGGAGTCTCCGCTCAGTGGCCCGACCGCGCACGGTTGGGCACGGAACGAGCTCTGCGAGTGCGCGCTGGGTCGAGGACCGTTCGCGCACAGTCGCCCGCATCGCAGCCGGCACGCCCACGATGGCGTGCAGGGACCGGACGAAAGCGGGGACGAGGAGGTTGTGGTGTCAGTCTCGATCGCTGAGCGGCAGCTCGCCGACCGCGCCGAGGTTGCTACCCCAGCTCAGCTGCTCAGCGGGCTGGGTGTGCCATGGAGTCGATGGCGACGGTGACCGCGAGCACGAGCGGCACGTTCTGCCCAGGCGCGATCTCCACGCCGTAGGTGTCCCGAACCCGGAACCACTTCTTCGAGACCTCCGCGATCTTGGTCCCGTCGTTCTCGATCTCGTATTCGTGGTCGACGATGTTGCCCTGCACGGCCCACTCACCGTCACCGGTCAAGTCGACCTTCCAGCGCTCACGCAGCGGCGAGATGAGCGCCTTGTGGACCAGGGCCAGCTGCCCGCCGTCGGGGTCCTCGATGGCCATCGAGTCGCGCACGTGGAGGACCCGGGTCTGGATCCGGCACAGCTTGGTGCCCGACGCGTCCTCCAGGTCGAGGGTGTTGCGCACCCGGAGCGCCTTCCCGTCGACCTTGTAGGCGCGATCTCCGCCCTCGTCCTCGACCCAGAAGTCGTCGCCGATCGAGGCGATCTTCTGGCGCATCTGATACCGCAGCGCGCTACCACCGCGTCTGAAGGTCTGACGTTCATCGCGGCGCTCCTCGCGCCGATCGCGCAGTCCCATCTGTGTTCCTCCTTCGTGACGCCCCCAGGTTCTCCCTGCGGTCGCCGCGACGCATCCTCCGCGACGGGTGAGGCCCCGGCCACGATCGATTGCGACGTTGTCGAGACATGTATCAGGACGCCCTGGCACCACTCTTGGGTGGTCGACGGCCCGGCTTCGGGCCGCCGGGCGGCACCGAGGCCTCGTCCGTGGGGGATCCGGGTCTCGGTGCCGCTCGTCGTCTTCGCCCAGGCTTAGGAGGCGGCCAGCTGCGCCCGGGTCGGTGCGTACGGCACCAACCTGAGCTTCAGTCCGGCCTCCACCGGAGTGCGGTTGGCCTTGCGGTGGTTGCACGGCGCGCAGGCGGCCACCGCATTGAGCCAGGTCGAGGCGCCGCCGCGGCTCTGCGGCAGCACGTGGTCGACGGTGCTGGCGTGGCGGCCGCAGTACGCGCAGGTGTGCCGGTCGCGGGCCAACACTCCGGTCCGGGAGTAGCCGGCCGGCCGGTGCAGCCAGTGCGCGGCGACGTACCGGACCAGCCGGATCACCCGCGGCCACGGGTGCGGCCCGATCATCCGATCGCCGTGTTGCTCCTCGACCAGGGCGACCTCGCGGAACAGCATCCGCACGGCGTGCTGAAAGCTGACCCGGCCGAGCGGCTCGTAGGAGGCGTTCAGCAGGACCACCTGTGTGGCGCTCACCGCTGACACCTCCTCTCGTTCAACTCTGGTCGCCGGTGGGCGGGCAGGCACCCACGCAGGTGCGGCACCGGGCGTGCGCGCACAGCGGCGAGGGCAAAGTCGTCACGGGGTCGAGCGTACGGCGGCGCGGGCCCGCCGACGAGGCCTTTTCATCGTGTCGTTCGTGTGTCGTCCCGGTGGTGCTAGCCCCACCACGAAGGGGGTCCTGGGTCTCCTGACGCCGCAGTCACGCGCCGGTTGGCTGGACGCCATGACGACCACGCTGAGCATGCCCCGGGCGGAGCGCACCTCGACGGGGAGCGATTTCGCAGAGCTGCACCGCCGGATCAACGCTGCGGGGCTGCTCGAGCGGCGCCCCGGCTACTACGCGGTCCGGCTGGGCCTGGTGGCCGCGGCGTACGTCACGGGCTGGGTCGCCTTCGTGCTGATCGGGGCTTCGTGGTGGACGCTGCTGGTGGCCGTCTTCCTCGCCATCGTGTTCGCGCAGGTCGCGCTCGGGGCCCACGACCTGGCGCACCGGCAGGTGTTCCGCACGAACCGGCCCAGTGCCCGCGCCGGCCTGGTCGCCGGGAACCTCGGGATCGGGATGTCCTACGGCTACTGGATGACCAAGCACACCAAGCACCACGCGAACCCCAACCACGACGACCTGGACCCGGACGTCGGGCCGGGCGTCCTGGTATGGAGCAGGGAGGCCGCACGCGGTCGCGGGTTCCTCACCCGCTACCAGGCCTTCTTCTTCCTACCTCTGCTCCCCCTGCTCGGCATCTCCCTCAAGCGGGACAGCATCCAGGCGCTCCGCGACGGCACCGTCAAGCAGCGGCGCCTCGAAGGCGCCCTGCTGGCCGCCCACCTCGTCGGGTACGCCGCGGCGCTGCTGCTGGTGCTGACGCCGCTGCAGGCGCTGGCCTTCGTGGTCGTGCACCAGGCGCTGTTCGGCAGCTATCTCGGCCTGACCTTCGCGCCCAACCACAAGGGGATGCCGCACCCAGACGGCACCGAGGACTTCTTGCGCAAGCAGGTGCTGACCTCGCGCAACGTCCGTGGCGGCTGGCTGGTGGACGCGGCGCTCGGCGGGCTCAACCACCAGATCGAGCACCACCTCTTCCCGGCCATGCCGACGCCGCACCTGCGCAAGGCGCAGCCCATCGTGCAGGCCTACTGCGCCGAACTCGGTGTGCCGTACGAGATCACCGGGCTGCGCGACTCCTACGCCCAGGCGCTGCGGCACTTGCACGACGTGGGTGTCGACCTACGGCGCCGGCCCTAGCGGTCCGTTCACAGCACCTTGGTGCCGTACATCTCCCCGAGCGGGTCGGCCAGCAGCTCCAGCCGTGCGCCGTCCGGGTCGCGGAAGTAGATCGACGCGGCGCTCTCCACGACGTACTCCACGCCGGCGGAGTCGAGATTGCCGCGCAGGTGCTCCCACCGCTCCGGCGTCACCGAGATGGCGAGGTGGTGCAGGCCGCCGAGCACTTCGGCGTACGGCCCGAGGTCGAGCCCGGGCAGGTCGAAGAAGGCGAGCAGGTTGCCGTGCCCGATGTCGAAGAAGAAGTGGTTGGAGCCGGCGTAGTCGCGGTTCTCGAAGATCTCGGTCAGCGGAAACTCCAGCACGCCCTGGTAGAACTCGATGGTCCGGCGTACGTCGGAGCAGATGAGCGCGAAGTGGTGCAGCCCGCGGGCGCTGCTCTCCGGCCGGTCGGGGGGCTCGCGCAGGAAGTCCTGCTTGATCTGCTCGCGGGCCGCCGCGATGGCCTCCAGGTCGATCGACGTCACCGCTGTCTCCTCAGCTCCCGATGGTGATCCGACCGTACGCCGCTACAGCAGGGCGCGCAGCACGGCGGTCACCACGACTGCGACCGCGGCGGAGAGCACGAGGGAGTGGCCGCGCCAGAGCAGTACGCCGCCGGCCAGCACGCCCACCGTGTCGGCTCCGGCGCCCAGCTGCCGGCCCTCGGCTAGGGCCGAGGTGACGACCAGGGCGGCGAGCAACGCGGGCGCCATCATGGCGACCACTCGCAGGAACGCGGGGTGCGGTTCGCGGCCTCCGAAGACCAGCGGGCCGGCGGCCTTGACCAGGACCGTGGTGAGGGCGAGGCCCAGGATGGTCAGCCAGATCGTCATCGCCGCAACCCGAGGAGAGCGGCCGCGGCTGCGGCCAGGATCGGTACGCCGGGAGGCGTGAACGGCACCAGCGCCAGCGCGATCGCAGCACCACACAGCGCGACCACCCGACCCCGCGGGTTGCGGAGGTCGGCGATCAGGATGCCGAGGAAGAAGGTGGGGAAGATCGCGTCCAGTCCCCACCGAGACGGGTCGCCGAGCAGATCGCCCGCGAAGGCGCCGACGGTCGCGCCGAGCAGCCACGTGATGTACTGCGGAGCCGTACTGCCGAACAGCTGCCAGCGATCGAAGGTCCCGTCGCCCCGGTCGGCCAGGGCCCAGGACGAATCGACGACCGCCTGACCCTGGATTGCCCGCTTGAGCGGCCTGCCGGGCAATGAGGGCGCCAGCGCCGTGCCCATGGCGAGGAAGCGGCCGTTCATCAGCGTCCCGGCCGCCACCGCCGCGACCGCCGTACCGCCGCTGGCGATCACCGCCAACGCGGCGAACTGGGCGGAGCCCGCGAACACGAAGGCCGCGGTCACGATGGCCTGCAGTGCCGTGAACCCGGCGTTCCGGGCGAGCACGCTGAACGACATCGACAGCACGAACCCCACGACGGCGAACGGGACGCCCAGCCGGACTCCGGCCCAGAACGACTTCCGCACCGGGGTCACGCTAGAGACCGGTACTGCCCGGGAATCCGCCCACCCCCCGAAACGTTGGTTGAAACATGAAGAAGATCGGCTTCCTCTCCTTCGGCCACTGGAATCCCTCGCCGCAGTCCCAGACCAGATCCGCCGCCGACGCACTCCTGCAGTCGATCGAGCTGGCCGTGACCGCGGAGGAACTCGGCGCCGACGGTGCCTACTTCCGGGTGCACCACTTCGCGCGCCAGCTCGCCTCGCCGTTCCCACTGCTCGCTGCGGCGGGTGCCCGGACCAGCCGGATCGAGCTCGGCACCGGCGTGATCGACATGCGCTACGAGAACCCTCTCTATATGGCGGAGGATGCCGGAGCGGCCGACCTGATCGCCGGCGGGCGGCTGCAGCTCGGCATCAGCCGGGGCTCACCGGAGCAGGTGATCGACGGGTTCCGCTACTTCGGGTACCAGCCCGGCGAAGGCAGTGACCACGCGGAGATGGCCCGTGACCACACCCGGGTCTTCCTCGAGGTGATCCAAGGACAGGGGTTCGCCGAGCCCAACCCCCGACCGATGTTCCCCAACCCGCCCGGCCTGCTCCCGATCGAGCCGCACTCACCCGGGCTGCGCGACCGCATCTGGTGGGGCGCCGGATCCCGCAAGACCGCGGTGTGGACCGCGGAGCAGGGGCTCAACCTGATGAGCTCGACGCTGCTCACCGAAGACACCGGTGTGCCCTTCCACCAACTCCAGGCCGAGCAGATCCAGATGTTCCGCGACGCGTGGGCCGCGGCCGGGCACGAACGGGAGCCTCGCGTCTCGGTGAGCCGGAGCATCTTCCCGCTGGTCAGCGATCTCGACCGCGCGTACTTCGGCCACGACCGCAACAGCAGCGACCAGGTCGGCCACATCGACGGCGGGCTGGCCCGGTTCGGCAAGTCGTACGCCGGTGAGCCGGACCAGTTGGTCAAGGAACTCGCCGAGGACGAGGCGATCGCGGCCGCGGACACACTGCTCCTCACGGTCCCCAACCAGCTCGGCGTCGACTACAACGCACACGTGCTCGACAGCGTGCTGCGCCACCTCGCACCCGAGCTCGGTTGGCGCTGAGACGCCGCAGTTAGCACACGAGTGACGGCGCCGCAGGCGATGTCGTTGCGCTCGCCCGGAGGGGTGCCCTGACCACCCATGGCATCTCGGTCCGCGACCGCTTGTTTGGTCGGACCTTGACGCGTCGTTCATCCTTGTAGGCGCTGAACTGGGACTTCTCGGACCGTCACCCCGCGGGTGGCGGGCAGTCGCCGGTGCCTGGCAACCATTGCCACGCAGGACTAGACCGCGCTTGACTGAGACGACTGATACCTCGCGGATTCCCCTCATTCCGCCGCGGGGTGGGGGGTGTGAAACCTATCGTGAACTCGTCCTTGACTCTCGTCGCCGCGCTGCGCGGCGTGCGGAACTCGCAAACACTGGGTGGGCTGAATGACTGAGGAGAAGCGTCGCGAGAGCGCCGGGCGCATCGCGTCCGCGATCGCACTCCCTGAGTGGTCCCTCCGCGCCAAGCTGGCGCTGGCACTCACCATCCCGATGCTCCTGGCCGCCACGTTCGGCGGCCTCCGGGTGCACTCCGAGCTGGCACAGTCCGACAACTACTCGGCCACCGCCAAGCAGGTCAGCGTGCTCCGGCCGGCCGTCGGGTACCTCGCCGCCGCCGAGCGCGCGATCATCACGTCCCGGCAGCGCCCCGAGCTCGACGACCCGGGGCGCCTCTCCGCGATCGAAGCGGTCGACGTCGCCGGCCAGCGGCTCGAAGAAACGGGCGCGACCGCGGACCTGAGCCCCGCGCAGCAGGAGCGGCTCGACAGCGTGCTCAAGCTGAGCACCCAGTTGCGCGACGGCAAGGCCTACATCTCGGCCGGCCAGGCCGTCTCGCAGGTGCGCCAGCTCCAGCGCGGCGTCACCGACCTCATCGACTCCATCGTCGCCGAGCAGATCAAGCCCGAGGCCAAGCTGGCCGCGCTCCAGCAGGCCCTGGACGGACGCGTGTCGCTGGCCATGCAGCAGTACATGGTCAACGTGCCCAAGACCAACGACATCAACGGTGTCGACCTCGCCGCCGAGCTCGGCGTCGAGCAGGTCATCATCGACCGCCTCGGCACCTACCTCGGCACCGACGACCCGCAGGTCGTCGAGCTGAACCAGCAGAACGCCGCGCACTTCGGCGTGGTCCGTGGCGGCGCCTTCGACCTGGGTGACGCCGAGGCGTTCCAGGCCTACGACGAGCTCAGCACCAACCTGCTCAACGACATCGACACCAACCTCACCAACGCTGCCAACGATGCTCGCGGCCTGGCGATCGCCAACGCCGTCGTCACCGTGGCGCTGCTGCTCGCCGCGATCTTCCTGGCGCTGCTCGTCTCCCGCATGCTGCTCAACCCGATCCGCCGAGTGCGTGAGGGTGCGCTCGACATCGCGAACGAGAAGCTGCCGGAGATGGTGGCCAAGATCCGCGCCGGCGAGGACCCGGGCGAGATCACCCCGATCCCCGTCGACACCCACGAGGAGATGGGCCAGCTGGCCCGCGCGGTTGACGACATGAACCGGCAGGCCGTGCACCTGGCGTCGGGCGAGGCAAGGCTGCGCTCGCAGGTCGGCGAGATGTTCTCGACCCTGTCGCGACGCAACACCTCCCTGATCAACCAGCAGCTCGGTCTCATCGAGCGCCTGGAGAAGGACGAGGAGGACCCGAACCGACTCGAGTCACTCTTCCGCCTCGACCACCTCGCCTCGCGGATGCGCCGTACGGCGGACTCGCTCATGGTGCTCGCCGACGCGCCCATTCAGACGAGCGAGACCGACGCGCTCGCGCTCGGTGACGTGTTCCAGGCGGCGATGGCCGGCGTTCAGGAGTACCAGCGCGTCCAGATCGAGAGCTCTCCGCCGGAGAAGGTCAACGGTGCCGCGTCGTCCGACGTCGTCCACCTGATGACCGAGCTGGTCGACAACGCGCTGGCGTTCTCGCCGCCGACCGCGCCGGTGAAGATCTCCACCAAGCAGGCCGGCGACAGCACCATCGTCGAGATCAGCGACGGCGGTCTGGGCATCGCCCAGGACGTGCTGACCTCTCTCAACGAGGACCTTCGCTCCGGCGGTGAGGTCACCGTCGACACCGCGCGGCGGATGGGTCTGCTCGTGGTGAGCCGGCTCGCGAAGCGGCACGGCATCACGGTGTCTCTGGCCCGCAACACGCGGGGCGGTACGACGGCCACCGTGCTCCTGCCGCCTTCGCTGCTGCGCGGCCAGGCCGCTCCGGTCCCGCCCAAGCAGCGGCCCGGCCTCGCCAGCCTCGGCGGCGGCCTGCAGTCGGTGAAGCCCGCCGTCACCCCGGTAACGGAGAGCATCACCAACGAGCCGGACAAGAAGCAGACGCTGCCGACCCGCGCCCCGGCCGTGACGCCGGTGGCTCCGCTCGCGCCCACCGGTCCCACTGCTCCCTCCGCGCCGGCCGCTCCAGCCGCGTCGGCTACCGCTCCGGCCGAGCAGGCCGACTCGATCGAGGCTGCGATCAACGCCGTGATCCGGCTGCCGCAGCGGCAGCCCGGTGCCACCCGCACCGGCGGTCAGATGCCTGGCGCGCCGACCGGTCCCCAGGGCGGGTCGCTGTTCCAGCGTCCCAAGCCCGCGGAGCCCGAGGCGCCCGTGGCCGAGGTCGACGAGTTGGTCGACGAGCGGGTCGACGAGCCTGTACAC
>DOWL01000086.1:25156-25723 GCA_003519585.1 Nocardioides sp.
TCGACGAGCCTGTACACGAGCCGGTCGAGGCAGACGTCGAGGCATCGGCCGACGAGGCACCGAAGCCGAAGATCGACGTCTCCGCGGTGGCGCTGGCGCCGCTCCAGCAGCAGTTCGGAGATGCGGCCTCGGTCGCCACGCCTCCGGTCGAGGCACCGGCCGTCGAAGCACCCGCCGCGAGCTGGGTCGAGGTGGCGGAGCGTACGCCCGCCCCGACGGCCCCGCCGGCGCCTGCGGCCACAGCGGCGTACGACTCGCTCGACTCGCGCACCCCGGTGCCCGACTCGGCCGAGGACGGACCGATCTTCGCCAAGCTCCGCTCCAACTGGCTGTCCTCCGATGGCGACAAGGGCACCTGGTCCACCTCGGAGATCGAGGCCGGCTGGGAGGCTGCGGAGCAGGTCGCCGAGGCGCCCACGCTCCAGCTCAGCGACTCGGGCCTGCCGATGCGCCGGCCCGGCAAGCGACTGGTCCCTGGCGGTGTGACGCCCGCGGTGGCCAACGCCGCGAACGTCAACCGCGACCCGGAGGCGATCCGCGCTCGGCTCGCCGCCCACGCGGCCGGGG
>DOWL01000086.1:25862-27461 GCA_003519585.1 Nocardioides sp.
GCCGGGGTCTCGCGAGGTCGGACCGCCGCCGTCGACGAGACCATGACTCCTGGGACATCTGGCACATCTGGCACCACCGTCACCGCCCCTAGCACCCCCAGCACGGAGGACCCCGCATGACCGAGAACCTGACCGAGACCGACGAGCGCGGGCTCGACTGGGTCGTGAGCAAGTTCGTCGACGAGGTGCCGTCCGCGGCGCACGCCATCCTGGTCTCCGCCGACGGTCTGCTGATGGCCAAGAGCTTCAGCCTCCCCGACGAGCGTGCCGAGCAGGTCGCCGCCGTCTCCTCGGGCCTGGCCAGCCTCGCCGTGGGTGCCGCCCGTCTCTTCGAGGGTGGCGCGGTGATGCAGACCATCATCGAGATGCAGCACGGCTACCTACTGCTGATGAGCGTCGGTGACGGGTCACACCTCGCCGTACTCACCGAGGACTCGGCCGACATCGGCCAGGTCGGTTACGAGATGGCCCTCCTCGTCGACCGGGTCGGCCGGATGGTCCAAGCGACCGCCCGCGTCCCGCTCAGCGGACTCTGAGGGAGACCAAGGACCAGTCATGGCACTTCCGACACAGCCGTGGGAACCGGACGACGAGGCGCCAGCCGCCCGCGTCGTCCGTCCCTACACGCTGACCGGAGGCCGGACGGCGCCCAAGGTCGAACTGCCCTTCGAAGCGACGCTTCGTCGGGAGTCGAATGGGTCCGAGGAGCCCACCGACGCCAACCTGCTCAGCATCCTCGAGGTGTGTGACAAACGCTCGGTCGCCGAGGTGTCCGCTCACGTGAAGATGCCGATCGGTGTCGTCCGGGTACTCCTGGGCGACCTGATCGTGCAAGGACACGTGCGCGTGCAGGCGACCTTGACCGCAGACTCGTCGCAGGACGAGCGACGAGAGCTCATCGAAAGGACCCTCCGTGGACTACGCACGCTCTAGCGCGCAGCGCTCCGCGGCGTCGACCAAGATTGTCGTCGCCGGCGGATTCGGGGTGGGCAAGACGACCCTCGTGGGATCCGTCTCGGAGATCATGCCCCTCCGCACCGAAGCTCTCGTGACCAACGAGTCGGAGGGCGTCGACGACCTCGCCGCCGTCCCGGCGAAGGCCACGACGACGGTCGCGATGGACTTCGGTCGCATCACGCTCGCCGAAGATCTCGTCCTCTATCTGTTCGGTACGCCCGGTCAGCGTCGCTTCTGGTTCATGTGGGACGACCTCTGCCTCGGCGCCATCGGCGCGATCGTGTTGGTCGACACCAACCGCCTCGACGAGGCCTTCTCGCCGCTGGACTACTTCGAGTCCAAGGGGTTGCCGTTCATCGTCGCGGTCAACCAGTTCGACAATGCGCAGCGCTACCCCCTCGAGGATGTCCGCAACGCGCTGGCCGTCCCCGCCCACGTGCCGATGATCGACATCGACGCCCGCGACCGGGCCTCCTGCAAGCAGGCGCTGATCAAGATCACCGAGTACTCCCTCGAGCAGCTGATGGTCCAGGCTGCCTACTGAAACTGCTAGGGCGTGTCCCGCAAATCCTGGCGGCGCCGGACGCCGCCCAGATCACGCGCTGGCGGCGTTGCCGACGCTTCGAAGACACCCAGTCTGCG
>DOWL01000120.1:0-154 GCA_003519585.1 Nocardioides sp.
CGTGTTCGCGCGGATCATCCAGGTCGGCTGCGTGAAGTCCCGCACCCGGCTCGGGCACAGCGCCGACATCAAGAACCTCGTTGCCGACCTGCAGGCGTTTCGACCCACCTTCGTACTCGCGGTGCCGCGGGTCTTCGAGAAGGTCTTCAACACC
>DOWL01000120.1:269-563 GCA_003519585.1 Nocardioides sp.
GTCTTCGAGAAGGTCTTCAACACCGCGTCGCAGCGAGCCACCGCCGACGGCCGAGGCGCGATCTTCGACCGGGCCGCCGAGACCGCCATCGCCTACTCGCGTGGCCTCGAGAAGGGCAAGCCGTCGCTCGCCGTACGAGCCCAGCACGCGGTGTTCTCGCGGCTGGTCTACGGCAAGCTGCGCGACGCCCTCGGCGGACGGTGCCAGTACGCCGTCTCGGGCGGCGCGCCCCTCGGCGACCGGCTCGGCCACTTCTACCGCGGCATCGGCGTGACCGTCCTCGAGGGGTACGGC
>DOWL01000120.1:724-948 GCA_003519585.1 Nocardioides sp.
CCTCGAGGGGTACGGCCTCACCGAAACCACCGCAGCACTGACCGTCAACCAGCCGGAGGCGCTCAAGATCGGCACCGTCGGGCGCCCCCTGCCGGGCACGTCGGTCCGAGTGGCCGAGGACGGCGAACTGCTGTTCAAGGGCGGCCAGGTCTTCCGCGGCTACTGGAACAACGACGCCGCCACCGCCGAGGTACTCGAAGGCGACGGCTGGTTCCACACCGGCG
>DOWL01000120.1:1155-1695 GCA_003519585.1 Nocardioides sp.
ATCCTGGTGACCGCCGGCGGCAAGAACGTCGCGCCCGCCATCCTCGAGGACCGCGTCCGGGCCCACCTGCTCCTCGACCAGTGCCTGGTCGTCGGTGACGGGCAGCCGTTCATCGCCGCCCTGGTCACCTTGGACCGCGAGGCGGTCGCCACCTGGGCGAGCCAGCACGGCAAGTCCGGCCGGATCGAGGACCTCGTCGACGATCCCGACCTGCGCACCGAGATCGAGGCCGCGATCGACGACGCCAACAAGGCTGTCTCGAAAGCCGAGTCGATCCGCAAGTTCACCGTGCTCGCCGACGAGTGGAGCGAGGAGCGCGGCCAACTCACCCCCAGCCTCAAGCTCAAGCGCAACGTGGTCATGCGCGAGAACAAGGACGACGTCGCCGCGCTCTACCAGTAGGACCGCGCAGGGCTACCTCGCGCTCGCAGTTGCTGCGCGGGTGCCTTCCTGGCAGTGGTTTCGACACCGAACGCGCTAGCGCGCCTTCGGGCTCAACCACCGTCCGATGGTTGAGCCGCGAGCGCAGCGAGCGTGTCG
>DOWL01000120.1:1790-5251 GCA_003519585.1 Nocardioides sp.
GCAGCGAGCGTGTCGAAACCTCCGTAGCGAAGGCACCCAAACCCGCCACACTCATCCGTTCGGATAGTGCTCATGGCCGACCTGGGCCACGTGCTGCTAGCACGGTTCAGCACCTGCGCGCAGCGGTTCCTCCTGAGTCACACGAGTTCCGCGAAAACGCATACGAGCGACCCTGCGCGTTCCTACAGTTCTAGACCGAGGGACAGCACTCGTGGGACAGGGCTGACGGGCACATCGGCCTGTCTCCCCCTAGGGACGGAAAGGTCTCGTTCGATGGACCGTCGCAGGATTCTTCTGGTCGTGGCCGTGCTCGTCGCAGCACTCGGCTCGGCCCTGGTCTTCCTCTACACCAAGGGTGCCGATACCCGCGCGGAGGAGAAGTTCGACACCGTGGAGGTGTTGAAGGCCACCGCCGTCATCGCTCCCGGCGAGAAGTTCGAGGACGCGCAGGCCGCCGGGAAGCTGGCCCTCCAGGCGGTCGCCCAGGACTCGCTCCTCGACGGCTACCAGACGACGACCGACTCCCTCGGCGGCACGGTCTCGCTGGGCACCATCTACCCGGGTGAGCAGATCATCTCGGCGAAGTGGGGTGCCTCGGCCGCCGTACAGTCCTCGCTCGGAACTCCGGACGGCATGATGGCGATCACCGTCGACCTCACCGACCCGGCCCGGGTCGCAGGGTTCGTCAACCCCGGCTCGACCGTGGCGATCTTCATGACCGGCACCGCCAAGCCGATCGACCAGCAGGGCAACGAGGCGGGGCCGGACATCCAGTTCACCCGGCTGCTGCTCGACAAGGTGCTCGTGCTGGGTGTCGGTGCCACGACCGCGGTCTCGACGACGACGACCGACGAGTCCGGAGCCTCGACCACCGAACAGCTGCCCCGCACCCTGTTGACCCTCGCGGTCAGCCAGGACCAGGCGCAGAAGGTGCTCTACGCCAAGGCGAACGGAGAGCTGGCCTTCGGCCTCCTCACCGACAAGAGCACCGTCGCCCCGGGCGCGCCCACCACCTTCGACAACCTCTTCGGCTGAGCGCGATGCCTGTCGTCGTCGATCCCGACCCGATGGTCGTGGAGACCCTGCTGGCAGCGATGCCGGCAGGGGCCCACGGCGTCGAGAGCGTTGACCGTCTCAACGCCTGGCTCAACTCGCACTCCGACGAGTACGTCGTGCTCCTCGGTCCCACGCTGACCGACGGGGAGGCGGTGCTCACCTGCGAGACGCTGCGCACCAACGCCCCGACCATCAGCACGATCCTGGCCCGTGAGTCGCTGGACGGTGAGCTGCTGGCCGCCGCGATGCGCGCCGGTGCTCGCGACGTGGTGCATCACTCCGACGCCGCGTCGATCACTGAGGCGCTGAACCGGGCCTACGAGCTGTACGTCGCGCTGCGCGGCCCGGCCGGCGCGATCCACATGAGCAAGGTGATCGCCGTCTTCTCGCCCAAGGGCGGGGTCGGCAAGACCACCATCTCGGTGAACCTCGCGCTCGCGCTGACCGAGAAGGGTGCCCGGCGGGTCTGCCTGGTCGACCTCGATCTCGCCTTCGGCGACGTCGCGATCACCATGCAGCTGTTCCCGACTCACTCGATCGAGCAGGCGATCGGCTCCGAGGACGCCCTCGACATCGAGATGCTCGACCAGCTCCTCACCCGGCACCAGGACTCGCTCATGGTGCTCGCCGCTCCCCCGCACCCCGACACCCGCGAGCGGGTCACCCCGCTCCTGGTCTCGCGGATCATCCGCACGCTGCGGGAGACCTTCGACTACGTCGTCATCGACACGGCCCCGGCCTTCGACGAGCAGGTGCTCACCGCGCTCGACGAGACCGACGAAGTCGTCTTGGTGACCACGCTCGACGTACCCACGCTCAAGAACGTCAAGGTCGCCGTCGAGACTTTCGATGCGTTGCACATCGCCCGCGACAACCGGCACCTCGTGCTCAACCGCGCGGACGACGAGGTCGGGATCAACGCCGACAAGGTCGAGGGAATCCTCGGCATGCCCGTCGACGCCCAGATCGTCAGCTCGCTCGACATCGCGGCCGCCACGAACGCCGGCAGCCCGGTCATCGTCAGTGACCCGGAGCACCAGCTCAGTGCCGTCATCCGGCAACTGGCCACGGACCTGGCCGGCGAGATGGTCGGTGGCACGGACCAGCTCACCACGCAGAGCGAGGCGGAGGCGAAGAGCCGCCGCTCGAGGAGGCGCAAGTAAGCCATGAGCCTTGCCGACCGTCTGGCGGCCGCCCGCGAGTCTCGCGGGGATGCCGCCCTGTCCGCCGACGACTCCCGCGAGCCCGGTGACGCGCAGTCCGCGAGCGCGACGACGACCGCATCGGCGGCCGACGCCTCGGGCGGCGGCAAGCGCCGGGCGAGCACGGACACGGACGCCCCCAGCACGACGACCTCCGCTCCTCGTCCGGCGGCCTCGACCCCCGCACCGGAGCCGACACCCACCCGGAGTCGCGCATCGGTGGCGCAGTCGGACCGGATGGAGGAGGTCAAGAGCAGCGTCCACGTGCAGTTGCTGCAGCAGATGGGCCCGCGCCTCTACGACTCAGAGATGGACCAGCAGGAGCTGGACGCCGAGGTCCGCAAGGTCCTCGCGGACGTGCTCGGCTCGCAGGACCGGCCGCTGAGCAGCAGCGATCGCCAGCGGGTCACCCAAGAGATCAGCGACGACATCCTCGGCTACGGCCCGATCGAGCCCTACCTGCGCGACCCGGACGTCTCCGAGGTCATGGTCAACGGCCACGCCAACATCTGGCTGGAGAAGAGCGGTCGGCTGATGGCCGCCGACGCGCACTTCACCGACGAGGCGCACCTGCGCCGCACGATCGACAAGATCGTGTCCCGCATCGGTCGCCGCGTCGACGAGTCCAGCCCGATGGTGGACGCCCGACTCCCCGACGGCAGCCGTGTCAACGCGATCGTCCCACCACTGGCGGTCGACGGGTCCGCGCTCACCATCCGTAAGTTCGCGACCGACCCGCTGACCGTCCAGAACCTCATCGACTTCGGCTCGCTCAGCGCGCGGACCGCGGAGTTCCTCGACGCCTGCGTCCGCGGCCGGCTCAACATCATCGTCTCGGGAAGCACCGGCGCCGGGAAGACGACCACCCTCAACGTGCTGTCGTCGTTCATCCCGAACGACGAGCGGATCGTGACCATCGAGGACGCCGCCGAGCTCCAGCTCAAGCAGGAGCACGTCGTCCGGCTCGAGTCACGGCCGGCCAACATCGAGGGCAAGGGCGCGGTGACCATCCGCGACCTGGTGAAGAACAGCCTGCGTATGCGGCCCGACCGCATCGTTGTCGGTGAGGTCCGCGACGCGTCCGCGCTGGACATGCTGCAGGCCATGAACACCGGTCACGACGGCTCGATCACGACCCTGCACTCCAACGGCCCGCGCGACACGCTGGCCCGGATGGAGACCCTCGTCCTGATGGCGGGCATG
>DOWL01000120.1:5388-5712 GCA_003519585.1 Nocardioides sp.
CCTCGTCCTGATGGCGGGCATGGAGTTGCCGGTCCGCGCGATCCGCGAGCAGGTCGCCTCCGCGGTCGACCTGATCGTGCACCAGACCCGGTTCAAGGACGGGTCGCGGCGGATCACCCACGTCACCGAGGTCGAGAAGATGGAGGGCGACATCATCACCCTCCAAGACGTCTTCCTCTGGGACAACAGCCGGGGCTTCGACTCCGAGGGCCGCACGCTCGGCCGGCTCGCCTCGACCGGTCTGCGCCCGAAGTTCCTCGAGAAGATGAGCTACAACAACGTCACCGTCGACCCCCTGATCTTCGCTCCGGAGCGCTGATGAAC
>DOWL01000120.1:5933-17654 GCA_003519585.1 Nocardioides sp.
CGTCGAGACAGAGCCAGGCACCATCCAACTGCTGGTCTCGGTGCCGGCCGACGCCGACGTCGACCTCGACGGCGTCAAGGTCACGGTCGACGGCAAGAGCGCCGACGCCACCGCCGCTCCCGCCGACAGCGACACCACGGTCCGTCGTACGGCCGTCCTCGCCATCGACACCAGCAACTCGATGGAGGGCAGCCGGTTCGACTCCGCGAAGGTGGCCGCCCACGAGTTCATCTCCACGGTGCCCGCGGACGTGTACGTCGGCATCGTCACCTTCGCCGGCGACGTGACCACGGTCCTCGAGCCCACGACCGACCGCGCTGCCGCACAGACCGTCCTCGACGGACTGACTCTCGCCAAGGGGACCCGGCTCTACGACGGCACCATCCAGGCGGTCGACGTGGCCGGCGAGGAGGGCCAGCGCAGCCTGCTGGTGCTCTCCGACGGCGCCGACACCAGCGACACCCCGATCGAGGCCGCCACCACGGCGATCTCCGACGCCGGCGTGTTGACCGACGTGGTCGCCCTCGACCAGAACGGCCAGGCGCTCGACGCGCTCGAGCAGTTGGCGACGGCGGGCGACGGCCAGGTCATCTCCTCCGACCCGGCGGCGCTGCAGGCGGCGTTCGCGGCCGAGGCCGACGTGCTCGCCCGCCAGGTGCTGGTCACGGCGAAGTTGCCCTCCGGCTTCGACAAGTCCGAGGCGACCATCAAGGTGACGCTGCCGACTTCGTCGGGCTCCGTGACGGCCGAGGCGTTCTCCGCCGTCGAGCCGGGCGCGGCCGAGCTCGTCCGCGATACCGCGTGGACTCCCCCGTCCTGGGCGCTCTACGCCGGCCCGCTGGCGCTGGGCCTGGGCGTCGTTCTCCTCGTCGTGCTCTTGGCACCGCGCGCGCAGGCGCGCCTCAACGCCGCCGACCGGATCACGAAGTACACCGAGTCCCAGGGCAGCGCCGGCACCGAGAGCGCCGGGAACATGCTCGACACCGACGTCACCTTCGCTTCGGCGAAAGAGACCGCGGCGAACGTGCTGCGGCGCAACCAGGATCTCGACGCGCGCATCAGCGCCCGACTCCAAGCGGCCGGTAGCGAGCTGAAGTCGTCGGAGTGGCTGCTGGTCCACGGCGGCCTGATCTTCGTCTTCGGCCTGGTCGGCCTGATCATCGGTGGCGGCAACCTGTTCGTCGGCTTCATCTTCCTCGCGGCAGGCATCTTCGGCCCCTGGATGTACCTCGGCTTCCGCCGGTCCCGCCGGCGCAAGAAGTTCAACAGTGGGCTCCCGGACACGCTCCAGCTGATGTCCGGCTCACTCGCCGCCGGTCTGTCCTTGTCCCAGTCGATCGACACGATCGTGCGCGAGGGCGCGGAGCCGATCGCGTCCGAGTTCGGCCGGGTGCTCGTCGAGACCCGCCTGGGCGTGACCCTCGAGGACGCCCTCGAAGGTATCGCCGAGCGGTTCGACAGCAAGGACTTCGAATGGGTCGTCATGGCGATCAAGATCCAGCGTCAGGTCGGTGGCAACCTCGCCGAACTCCTCGACACCGTGGCCGCCACGATGCGTGAGCGCGAGTACGTGCGCCGCCAGGTGGCCGCACTCGCCGCAGAAGGAAAGCTCTCCGCATGGGTGTTGGGCGGCCTTCCGCCGCTGTTCATGCTCTACCTTCTGTTGACGAACTACGACTATGTGATCGTCATGTTCCAGGAGCCGTTGGGGTGGGCGATGTTGGCGGGCGCCGCCACCATCCTCGCGGTCGGCGTCTTCTGGATGAGCCGACTGGTGAAGGTGGAGGTCTGAGATGGTCATCATGTTCGTCCTCGGCGTCCTCCTGGTGCTCCTGGCGATCGCACTGATCGGTTCGGCGCTCAGCACGAGCACCGACTCCGGTGTCTCCCGGTCCCTGGCCGTGCTCGAGGCGATGACCAACGCGCCCGAGGAGCTCCGCGGAGAGCTGGACCGCTCGTTCAGCGACCGCGTCATCGAGCCGCTCCAGCACCGCGCCCTCTCGGTCGGTCGCCGGATCTCGGGCGCCGACACCGCCGAGCGGATCCGGCGCAAGCTCGACCTCGCCGGCAACCCGGCCGGCTGGACCGTCGACCGGGTGCTCTCGGGCAAGGTCATGGGGGCCGTGGCCGGCCTGGTGCTCGGCGTCGTGTTCTCGCTGATGCTGGGCTCGCCGATGATGAAGATCATCGTGATCGCGGGTGTCACGGTCGCCGGCTTCTTCGCCCCCAACCTCTACCTCTACCAGCGGGCCCACGATCGAGCGGAGAAGCTGCAGCGTGAGCTGCCCGACGCGATCGACCTGCTCACCATCAGCGTCGAGTCCGGACTGGGCTTCGACGCGGCGGTCCAGCAGGTGGCCCGCAACACCGAGGGACCCCTCGCCGAGGAGTTCTCGCGGGTGCTGCGCGAGATGCAGATCGGCCAGGGTCGGGCCGAGGCTCTTCGTGCCCTGGGCGAGCGCAGCAACGTCGCTGACCTGCGCTCTTTCGTCGGCGCCATGGTGCAGGCGGACTCCTTCGGTATCCCCATCGCGCAGGTACTACGCGTACAGTCAGCCGAGATGCGGGTCAAGCGTCGTCAACGAGCCGAGGAGAAAGCCCAACAGGTTCCCGTGAAGATCACCATCCCGCTGATCTTCTGCATCCTCCCGACACTGTTCATCGCGGTCATGGGACCTGCCGTGCTGAGCATCATGGACAGCTTCAGCAAATGAACACTCCACGAGACCGCTCGGAGGGGGCGCTGCGCGCCGGTGCCCTCTCGCATCCGCGGAGGCGCTGAGACGCATGAGGGTTCGCGAACGCCAACACGTCCGGCTTGCCGCCGCGGCGCGGGCCTTCGTACTCGTAGCACTCCTGGGCCCGGTGTTGTGGGCCCGGGACATCCCGGCACTCATCTCGCTGATCGCGATCGGCGCCGTCTGGGCGCTGGCCACGCTCGCCGACTGGCGCCAGCGGCTCCCGGTGATGCTCGTCATCACGGTCGAGGCCGCGATGGTCGGAGCGATCTGCGGTTTCACCATCCACAGCTCCCTCGCCGTCCTCGGCGCGCTCGCGGTGCCGCCGTTCACGGCCGGCCTCTACCGCTCCCTCCAGGGGGTGGCGCTGGCCCTGTCGGCCCAGCTCACCGCCATCGTGGTCATCTCGTTCGTGTCCTACGACGGGCTCAGCACCGACCAGGGCTTCGGCGCGTTCAGCTGGAGCATGACCGGCCTCGGGCTCGGCCTGGTCGGCACCTTCCTGCACACCGCGCTCAACGAGAAGCCCGACCCGCTGGCGCCGTACCACTACGCGCAGGGGTTGATCCGGCAGCTGATCGACATCTCGGGCGGGCTCGACAACGGCCTGGACCCCGTGGCCCTCGGTGGCGCGATCCTGAGCGCGGTCCGCGACGACCTGCCCTGCTCGGCGCTGGTGATCAGCGTGCCGCGCGGCGACACGCTCACCCCGCTGGTCACCAAGGCCATGGGCACGTCGGTGAGCGTCAGCGAGTGCGAGGACATCGCGGTCGAGGCCTGGGCGGTCGGCCTCCCGGTCCTGCACGACCACGTCTTCGCCTTCCCGCTCAACACCGAGGCCGGCACCACCGCCATCGTCGCGGGGGTGCTGTCCGGCCGGGTCGACCCCGCCCGCATCGGCGTCGAGGACCGCATCCGCAAGCTGATGCGGCGACTCGGCCCGAGCGCCGTACACCTCGACACCGCACTGCTCTTCTCGGCGTTCCGCGACGCAGCCACCGCCGAGGAGCGGCGCCGCCTCTCGCGCGAGATGCACGACGGCGTGGCCCAGGACATCGCCTCGCTCGGCTACCTGGTCGACACGCTCCGCGTCGGCGTCACCTCGCCCGAGCAGGCCGAACGCATCGACATGCTCCGCGACCGCATCTCGGCCGTGGTCGCCGAGATCCGCCGCTCCGTGGTCACGCTGCGCACCAGCGTCGGCCAGAGCGAGAGCCTCGGCACCGCGATCGGTTCGATCGCGCGCAACCTGTCCGAGGTGTCCGGCGTACCCATCCACGTCACCCTCGACGAGCGCACCCAGCGGCTGCGCGCCGACGGCGAGGCGGAGCTGTTCCGCATCTGCCAGGAGGCGATGAACAACGCCGTGCGGCACGCCCAGGCTTCGGCGATCCACGTCCACTGCGAGGTGCACGCACCCGCGGCGGCCATCACGGTCACCGACAACGGCCGCGGCCTCCAGGCCGCGCGCTCCACATCACACGGACTGCACATCATGAAGGAACGCGCGCTGCTCATCGGCGCCACGCTCGAAATCGGGGAGACCGAGTCCGGGGGCCTCTCCGTCACCGTCCGACTTCCCGGAAGCCCCCCGTCCGAGACCCCAGCTCCGGACCAGATCCAGGAAAAGGTCACCGCATGACCGCGACTCCCACCACGGTCCTCCTCGTCGACGATCACGAGCTGATCCGCGAAGGCCTCGCCGGCGTCTTCGAACTGGAGGACGACATGACGATCGTCGCCCAGGCCGGCTCGGTCGTCGAGGCACTCAAGAAGTTCGACGAGCTCCGCCCCGACGTCGTCGTCGCCGACCTGCAGCTGCAGGACGGCACCGGGCTCGACATCGTCCGCTCGATCCGCAAGGTCAGCAACACCACGGGTCTCGTGGTGCTGACCATGCACTCGGGCGACGACCAGATCTTCGCCGCGATGCAGGCGGGCGCCTCCGGCTTCGTCGGCAAGGACGCCCCGTCGGGTGAGGTGATCCGGGCCGCCCGGCACGCCGCGGTCTCCCCGCGCTCGTTCGTCTGCACTGGCCTGGTCGGCGCGATGATGCGCCGCAGTGCCGCGGAGTCGACCCGCCTCTCCGACCGCGAGCACGAGGTGCTGCTGCTCCTCGCCGACGGTCTCGGCGCCGCCGCCATCGGAGAGAAGCTCTACCTCAGCGAGTCGACCGCCAAGTCGCACATCGCGCGCATCTACCAGAAGCTCGGCGCCTCGAACCGGGCCCAGGCACTCGTCACCGCGATGCGGATCGGGCTGCTCTCCAGCGTCCGCCCCGTCGACAGCTGACCGGCCGACCGCCGCGACGTAGCTACCTCGCCGCCGTCCCCTCAGCGGGGCGGCGGCGAGCCGTCGTACGGGCGCCGGCTAGACCACGAAATGCCTGGTCAGGCGCGGTATCGGCACCAGATCAGCACGGGATCGGTAGCCCGGCAGCGGGTGGTCGCGCCGTACGCCAGCCCGCGAGCGGGGGGTCGTCGCATAGTCCGAAATGACTAGGCCCCAGTCCGTTCGCTTGGTCCTCGCGAATTCTGCTTCAAACCCCTGACGGGATCTCCAAGATTGATCTCACCGGGGCATCCCCGCCCCGACTCGTGGGACCCACCCTGAAGGAGAAACACCCATGCTTGACTACCTCCGCATCATGCTGAACGCCCGCACCGCCAAGATGAGCGAGCGCGGCGCCTCGGCCGTTGAGTACGGCCTCCTGATCGCCGGTATCGCCGCGCTGATCGTTGTCGTCGTCTTCGCCTTCGGCGGCAGCCTCAAGGGCATCTTCACCGACACCTGCTCGAAGGTCACCGCCAGCGCGACGACCAAGTCCTGCAGCTGACCGTACGGCGGGGGGCTCCGGCGGTGTGCGTGGCACGCTGGCCGGAGCCCTTTGTCTTCGCGGCCCGCATCCAGGTTCGACACAGGAGGAACCAGTGACGGGTATCGACATGGCGCGAGCCCTGGTGCGGCCAGGCGTCTCGGTGCTTGGTCTCGGGCCCGGTCGGTGGACGACCCGGCGGCGCGCAGAGCGCGGCGCCTCGGCCGTCGAATACGGGCTTCTCGTCGCCGGCATCGCCGGCATGATCGCCGCGGTCGTCTTCGTCTTCGGGGGCGGTTCGACCGGGATGTTCCAAGACAGCTGCAAGACGATCCTGACGAACAACTCCGTCGGCTCCTGCAGCTGATCCCAGACCCCCTCGTCACCCCTCGGAGCATGCGCTCCGGGGGGTGAGGTGTTTCTAAGGGCTGCACGCTACGGGCCGAAGTAGAGGCGAGAGAAGGCAAGGTAAGGGGTTGGCGCCCGCCGGCTCAAAATAAGGTCGACTGTCTACCTTTGTCCGACCTGCCGCGCCAACAGTGCACCGGAATCGGCACCCACTGCCGACGATCGTGCACAGTCCAGATCGGCGGCTCTGGCGCATCGGAAAAAGGTCGACTGTCCACCTATTTCGGAGGTCCACCTCAGCCACCGCCGCCGTCCTCGAACCGCTCGGCGAGCGCGATCCGGGTCAACCCGGTGGGGTGGCTGCCGAACCAGAACTGCGACCAGGCCGGCGGAGTCGGGTCGGCGAGGGACTTGCGGGCGAGCGCCTTCTGGACCTCGATGAACGCCGCGGGGTCGCCGGTGGTGCGCAGCGCGTCGACGTCCGCGCGGGTCTCGATCTTGCGGCTGATGCCGTTCTGGATCGGGCTCGCCAGCAGGGAGGCCACCGCCAGCAGGGCAAGCACTCGTGGGACCCGCCGCGGCTCGGCCACTCCCCCGCCCAGCACCAGCCCCAGCAGGCCGACGCCGAACAGCACCCCCGCGGCACCCAGCAGCGATCCGATCAGCACGTCGTCGTGCCGCGCGTGGCCGAGCTCGTGGGCCACCACCGAGAGCGCCTGACGATCGTCGACCCCCGAGGACCCGTTGACCAGGTTGTCGTAGACCACCACCCGTCGCGACGAGCCGAAGCCGGAGACGTAGGCGTTGAGCGTCGTCGTACGCCGCGACGCGTCCGCCACCAGGACGTCGTCGATCTGGACGCCCTCCTGGTCGGCGAGGGCCAGGATCTCGGTCCGCAGCGGACCGTCGGGCAGCGGCTCGAAGTGGTTGAAGAGCGGCTCGACGAGCAGGGGGTAGACGAACGAGCCCAGCATCACCAGACCCGCGAGCAGCCCGCCGGCCACGGCCGGCCAGGCGCGCCGCCAGCGGCGTGCGATACCCACCAGCACGAGCATCACGAGGGTGGTAGCGACGACGTTGACGCCGAGCCCCTTGAGCATGTCCACGGCGTACGCCGACCACGCCTGGTCGGACAGGCCGTACTCCAGCACCCGCCGGCGTACCAGCACGGAGAACGGCAGCGTGGCCAGGCGGCCGACGACCGCCAGCCCCACCACGGCCACGACGACCCGCCACCACCACGGCCCGCGCACCCGGTCGACGAGTCGGGCGCCGATCTCGGTGAAGCCGAGGACACCAGCCAGGAGCAGCGAGACCGCCAGCGAGCACCAGCCCAGGATCCTGTTCAGCGACGCGAAGTCCTCGGCGCGCTGGATCTCGGCCGGCGTGAACACGCTCGACGCCGCCACAGGATGGAGCGCCGGGCCGGGCACCGGATCCCACGGAACGAGCAACGCCGCCAGGACCACGAAGGCCACGCCTCCGGTCGCCGCCACCACCGCGGCGACCCGCCTGCCCTCCTGCACGCCGCCAGTGTGGCAGTGGGCTGGTCAGGGCGCTGGTCAGCTCACCGCCGTCGAGGCTGCGGCGAGTTCCTGGAGGCGCTGCTGCCACCGCGCGGTCAACTGCTCCTCGCTGAGCCCGAACAGCCCGCGCAGCGGTCCGGCCAGGTCGCTGCCGCGCGAGACCTGCTCGTAGAGCTCGACGAGAGCCCGCTGCCCGCCGACATCGGCCAGCACCACGCAGGCCACCCACGCGCTCTCATAGGCCGCTCCCAGGTGCGTGGAGGTCTCGTCGAACTCGGTCTGACCCGGGAGCCGGTCGGGCACCCCGTCGAGACGCACCTGCTCGATGATCTGCCGAGCGGTGGTGTCGATGGGCAGGTCGACGTCGTGCAAGGCGACATAGTCGGCGAAACCCTCGAGCAGCCAGAGCGGTACGCCGCTGGCCAGCGGGGCGCCGGTCGCGACGTGGGTGGCCTCGTGGCTGATCACCACCTGACCGCCCACCGGGTCGAGGTTGTCGTAGACCGCGGGGTTGACGAAGACGTGCACCGCCGACGCGGGCGTCACCGTGCCGTCCACGGAGGCCGAGACCGCGGCGATGTCGGCATAGCTTCCCGGGTCGGCGGCCAACGCTGCGTCCAGCCCTTCCTCCGAGGACGGCACCTCGACGACGAGCCTCCCCTGCCACTGGGGGAGCACGTCGCGGACGACCGGTACGGCGGCGTCGGCGCGCTCCGCGAGCAGGTCGGCCTGCGCCGCGTCGGTCGCGAGCACCAGCGAGCGGTCGGAGCGGCGGACCTCGACCAGGCCAGTCAGCCACAGCGGCGTACGCCGGTCGCCCCCGCCGAACGAGGTGATCGCCACGACGCCGTCGTCCGCGGTCTCGAAGCCGACCAGTACCTCCTCGCGCACCGGCTGCCGGTCGAAGCCCGCGAACCGCCACGTCGCGTCCACAGCTGCCTGCCACCGGCCCTCCGGATCCACCGGACCAGCCGCGTCGACGTAGCGCATCGAGAAGTCCTCGACCCGCAACGCCTTGGCGTTGTCGACCACCGCGGACAGCAACTCGGCGGCCCCTGGGCCGGCGCCGGGGGCCAGACCGGCGGCGTCGCCCGCCGCAACCGCGTCCTCGAGGCCCTGGAGCGCACGAGCGGCGCCCGCGGGATCGGCCGTCAGCGCCGAGCCTGAGGGCACAGGCGCGACGTACGGCTCGGGGCGGACCAACAGCCAGGTCACGAGCGCGACCACGACCACCAGGGCGGTCAGTGCGCTGGCGAACCGCCAGACCCGCCTGTGCCCCATGGGCGGAAGTGTGTCAGCCGGGTGCGTACGGAGCGCGCTCAGCGCGCACCGAAAGATCAGCCCGGATCAGAGCAGGCGGGTGGCGCCGACGTACGGCATCGAGTCGACGCCGGAGACGCGGACGCCCGCGCCCGGGTTGGCCGCCTCGACGATCAGGCCGTTGCCGATGTACATGGCCACGTGGCTGATCGGCGAGTAGTAGAAGACCAGATCGCCGGGCTGCAACTCACTGTGCGACACATGCCGGCCGACGCCGTACTGGGCGCTGGAGGAGTGCGGCAGGGAGATGCCGGCCTGGGCCCAGGCCATCATCATCAGTCCGGAGCAGTCGAAGGCGTTGGGGCCGGCCGCACCGTAGACGTAGGCGTCGCCGACCTGAGCCATCGCGTAGCGGATCGCCGCCGCGGCCGCACCACTGGCGTCGATGCCCGACGGCATCCGGACCGAGCCCCGGCTGAGCAGCGCCTCGCGCTCCTCGGCCTTGAGCTTGTCGAGCAGCTCCTTGGCCTCGGCGAGCTTGGTGTCGATCGTGGCCTTCTCGGCGGCGAGCTGGTCCTCGGTCTCCTTGACCTCGGACGCCCGGCGCTCGGTCGCCTTGCGGCGGATGTCGAGGGCCTTGGCCTCGGTGGCGAAGGAGTCGAACAGTTGCGCCTGGAGGTCGTTGTAGGCCGACATCGTCGAGAGACTCGAGACGAAGGAGTCGGCATCGTCGGAGACGGCGACCGCACCGAGCGCGGAGAGGTGCTGGCCTTCGTACTGGCTGACGATGGAGTCCTGGAGGTCCTCGCGGGCCGCCTCGAGGCTGGCGTCCTGGCGCTGCTGGTCGGCCCTGAGCGAGGTCAGGTCGTCCTGGAGGTCCGCGAGCTCGAGCTTGGCGTCGTTGAGCCGCTCCGAGGCCTGCTCAGCCTCGTGGAACAGGGTGTCGACCCGGGCCTGGACGTCATCGATGTCGGGCTCGGCCTGCGCCGGGGTTGCTGGCACCAGTCCCACCACGATGACTGTGGTGGCCAGAGCCAGACCCGAGAGGGCTGCGGCCAAGCGCTTCCGTCCGTGCGGCACGAGGCGGAGGTCTCCTATAGGTGTCGTACGCCTACCGGGTGAGCTGACGGGTTCGGGCACGACTGGCCCTACTCCAGCTCCTCGCCATACTCGGCTTCTCGCTGGAGATTCACCCCAGGTGCTGTCCGGTGCAGCAGTGCCGACCGGCCAACGGTGGTTCCCCGGCCCCCGAGCCACCCGAGAGTGACCTGGAGCTCGACGCAGCGCTCGCGCGGACCTGGTGGACCACTTCCACGAGCACCTGGAGAAGCACCGTAGTCGCTCCGACCACGGGTCGTCCAAACCTCAACCGTCCGTGTTCGAGGGAATTTCAGATCGTCGGCAGCGCAGTCACCTCCCTTGTCACACCGGTCACACCAGCCACAACAGCCCCTCGTTTGTCAGGGCCACCTGACCGGCTCCGTCTGCGCTGGCGGCGGTCGGCTCACGCGGACTCGACCACCGGGCCAGCGACGGGCTCCACGAGCCGCAGTGGAGGCACCAGCCCGCCCTCGGCCAGGACGTCGAGGGCTCGACGTTCGTCGTCGTCGATGGTGAGCTCGGGTGGCGGCCCGAGCAGGACGGTCACCACGCAGTCGTGGCAGGCCAGCCCGCGCACCACGCAGGTGTCGCAGTCGATTCGCGTCGTCATGTGGAGCACGCTGCCATCGACCGCCGACAGTCGGTCCGAAACTCAACTCGCCAGGGCCCGCGCGCCCGCCACGACGCCGCCCGCGCGGCGTACGTCGGCACCCAACTCGCGGTCGTCCGTGACGACGACGAGCACCCGGCCGACCGGCTCGGCGGCGACCAGGTCGCGGATCACGTCGTCGGCGATCACATCGGCCCGGCTGAAGATCACCTTGACCCCTCGCGGGGCCGCCACCGGAGCCCGGGCGTCGCTGCCGTCGAAGACCACGGTGGTCTCCGCACCGGTGCGGGCCGTCAGCGCCCCCAGCAGCGTGAGCAGGCGACCGCGCTGGGCCTCGAGGCTCTGTGTGGGCCAGGCGGTCTTGGTGACGTTGTAGCCGTCCACGATCAGCCGCGGGCGGGGCAGCGCGAGGTACTGGGCCAGGCGCGCCGGATCCTCCACCAAGGGCGGACCGGACGTCGGCCGCGCCTCGTCGGCGTGGGCCTCCTCGACCCGCTCCCCCGGCGTACCGGAGGCGGCCGGCAGTGCGAGCTCACGGCGCAGCCCGATCACGGCCTCGCCCAGGGTGTCGAGAAGCATCCGGGCACGCAGCGTGATCTCGTCACGGTCGCTACGCGCCGCCCGGCGCTCCTGCGCGGCCTCCTCCGTCAGCCGCGCCACCTGGCTGCGGGCCTGGCGCAACTCGCGCTCGAGCCGGCCCTCGGCCTCCTCCGCGCGGATCCGACCCGAGTCGGCCTCCTCGCGGGCGGCGCGCTCCTTGGCCCGGGTCTCGCCGAGGGTACGGCGCAGAGTCGCCACCTCGGCCTTGAGCGCGTCGAGCGCCTCCTTGTGCACCCGACGCTGGTCGCGCAGCGTCCGCTCGGCCTCCTCGGCCCGCTCGCGCAACCGCTGCTCGCGCTCCTGCTGATCCGGTCCGGGCTGCCGCTGCGTGCGCTCGCCGGCGCGCCGTACGGCGTCCTCCCACCCCTCGGAGCGCTCCAGCCACGCCAGCGCCGCCACATCGGTGGCCTCGGCCCCGGCGCGAGTGCCCACCTGTACGGCGACCCGCTGCCGCAACTCGTCGTCGCGCTCGAGTTCGGTCATGATCGCGCTGGCCCCGAGCCGGGCCCGCCGGGCCGGCGCGAACCCGGCCACCTGCTTGAGCGCTGGCGGCAGCGGCGTCACGTCGCCGAGGCTGGCGGCCACCAGGGTCACCAGCCGGCTGCGCACCACCTCGGGCAGCTCCATGGGACAACGTTCTCAGAACGGTGGCTGCGCGACACCCGAGTTGAATACCCCGGCGAGTTTCGGCCCGAGTCCGCGGCGACGCTCGCTGGCGCTCGC
>DOWL01000169.1:0-5265 GCA_003519585.1 Nocardioides sp.
GCCGGGGCGCTTGCGCACCGCCTCGAGCCCCTCGAGGACCTGGATGGCCGAGGCGTCGTACTCGACGCCGTTGGGGGGCTCCGGTGGGTTCTGAAGCGACACGGGCGACCCCTTCTGCTGCGGCCGACCGGCCGGCTCTTCACATGGCTCGGGCCGCCCTTGGTCGATCGGCGCTGCGATCGGGACGACCCGTTGTCCATAGTACCCGTCAGAAGGCCGCATTCCACGCATGCGCCCCCGTGGCAGGGGGGATCTGTGGACACAAAGGCGCCACAGAAGCCCGGGAACGGTGTCGAGAGCGACGCGCAGGGGTGCGGACGGGTCCCTATATGGCCGCGAAGCCCGCAGATCGGCCCTGAGCGCGGCTGGAGGTTTCAGCCGTAGGTGTCGCGCGGACCCCGGCTGTCGCGGGTCCGGAGTCGGCCGCGACGGGTCGGCGCGTGGGGACCCAGGACGTCGAGGACGGTGACGGTTCCCGCGCCGAGCTCCTCGTTGAGACGGCGTACGACGGTCGGAGCCAGCAAGGTGAGCTGGGTCGCCCACGCGGTCGAGTCCGTACGGACGGTGAGCTTGCCGTCGGTGAACGACTCGGGGGTGCAATGCGCGCCCACGTCGGCTCCGACCAGCTCGGGCCAGCGAGCGAAGACGCCGCGGAGCCGCAGGTCGAGCTCCCAGCCCTGGTCGGCGACCAGCCGGTCGAGCTGCGAGCCCAGCAGCTGCGGGTCGCGGTCATCAGGGTGGGCACCCGAGACCCGCGTCTCCCGGGGTCGGTCGTCGCGCTTGGCCCGGCGCTTGCGGGCGGCGGGTGTCGACTTCGCCGTGGCTCGGGTCAGCTGCCGGGCCAGGTCGAGGCCGTCGTCCTGGCGCGGCGGCTGTACCTCCTCAGGCGTCGGCGGCTGCTCCGGCACGAGTCACCTCCCCGCCGGCGACGACGAACCGCGCCCCCGCGAGCGCGGCGGGTACGTCCTCAGGCACCGCCGCAGTGACCAGCACCTGCTCGGCCCCCGCGACCAGGTCAGCCAGCTGCGCCCGGCGTTCGGAGTCGAGCTCGGCGAAGACGTCGTCGAGGATGAGGATCGGGTCATCGCCGTCGGAGCGGAGCAGGTCGTAGGACGCGAGCCGGAGTGCGAGCGCGAAGGACCACGACTCGCCGTGGGAGGCATAGCCCTTCACGGGGAGCCGCGCTCCCGACAGTGCAGGATCGTCCCCCTCCTGGTGCCGAGGATCCTGCACTGTCGGGCCATGGCCGAGCCAGAGCAGCAACTCGTCGCGGTGCGGTCCGACCAGGGAGATGCCCCGGTCGAGCTCGTCCTTCCGGCGGCGTTCGAGCTCGGTGAGGATTGCCTCCTTCAGTTCACCTCGGAAATTACTCGACTGTCTACCTTCGTCCGAGGGGAGCGGCAGCGACGGGCGGTACTCGATCTCGGCGTCGTCCCGAGAAGCACCGCGAGCCACGGTTTCGTAGGCCTTGCCGACGTAGGGACGCAGGTCGTCGACGAGCGCTAGCCGTGCCTCGAGGAGCTCCGCACCGTGCTGTGCCAACTGCTCGTCCCACACCGCGAGTGTCGCGAGCGCACCTTCGCGTGCGGAGCCGCGGGCCAGGCCGGCGGTCTTGAGCAGCGAGTTGCGCTGCTTGAGGACCCGGTCGTAGTCGGCGCGGGTGCCGGCCAGTCGCGGCGTACGCAGGACGAGCAGGTCGTCGAGGAAGCGGCGCCGGTCGGACGGATCGCCCTTGACCAGCGTGAGGTCCTCCGGAGAGAAGACGACCGTGCGCACCAGCCCGACCAGATCCCGGGTGCGGGGGAGGGGTGACTTGTTGACCCGAGCTCGGTTGGCGCGGCCCGGATTGAGCTCCACTTCGAGGACCGCCTGGCGTCCGTCCTTCACGACCGCGGCGCGCACCACCGCTTGATCCGCGCCGCTGCGCACCAGCGGCGCGTCGGTCGCCACCCGGTGGGAGGTCAGCCGGGAGAGGTAGTCGATCGCCTCGACCAGATTGGTCTTGCCCTGCCCGTTGCGCCCGATGAACGCCGTCACGCCCGGCTCGAGCGCGACCTCGGCGGTGGCGTAGGAGCGGAAGTCGTGCAGGCTCAGGTGGGCGACGTACAAAGGCCGTCGCTCAGGAGGTGGGGACGTCGCCGCCGGGCGGCGCCTCGGTCTTGACGGCGTGGCCGCCGAACTGGTTGCGCATCGCGGCGATCGCCTTCATCGCCGGGCTGTCGTCCTGGCGGGAGGTGAACCGCGCGAACAGCGAGGCAGCGATCACGTGCATGGGTACGGCGTTGTCAATCGCGGCCTCGACGGTCCACCGACCCTCGCCGGAGTCATCGGCGTAACCGCGGATCTGGTCGAGGTGGGTGTCCTCCTCCAGGGCGGCCACGAGCAGATCGAGCAGCCAGGAGCGGATCACCGTGCCGGCACGCCAGGAGTCGAACACCTCGGTGACGTTGTCGACCAGGTCGACCTTCTCGAGCAGCTCCCAGCCCTCGGCGTAGGCCTGCATCATGGCGTACTCGATGCCGTTGTGGACCATCTTGGCGAAGTGGCCGGCGCCCGGCTTCTGGCCGGCGTGCACGAAGCCGTGGTCACCCTCGGGGCGGAGGGCGTCGAGGGCCGGCTGCACCTTGGCAACGTCGTCGTCAGAGCCACCGCACATCAGTGCGTAGCCGTTCTCGAGCCCCCAGACACCGCCCGAGACGCCGCAGTCGACGAAGCCGATGCCCTTCGCACCGAGCATCTCGGCGTTGGCCGCGTCGTCGGTGTACTTGGAGTTGCCACCATCGACGACCAGGTCACCTTCGGAGAGCAGCTCGCCCAGCTCGTGGATCGTCGCGCGGGTGGGTTCGCCGGCCGGCACCATCACCCAGACCACGCGTGGCCCACCGTCGGGCCCAGGGAGTGCCGCGACCAGGTCGGCGAGTCCGCCGACGTCGGCGAGATCGGGATTGCGGTCGTACCCGACGACGGTCAGGCCGGCGTTGCGCATCCGCGTGCGCATGTTGCCGCCCATCTTGCCGAGCCCGACGAGACCGATGTGCATCCGAGACTCCCTCCTGTAGCTACTGGTGTCCCCCGGACCAGTGACCGACTGTCGGTCAGGACAGCAGGCGCCGGGGCATGAGCAGGTAGCGGAACGACGCATCGTCCGCCTGGGTGTCGCCGTCGTCCGCGCGGGACCCGCTGATGACCACGGGCTTGGACGACTGGGTGAAGGCCAACTCGACAACGTCCTCGTCGATCGCAGTGAGCCCGTCGAGTAGGAACTGCGGGTTGAAGCCGGTCGTGATCGGCTCGCCGTCGATCTCGGCCTCGATCGCCTCGGAGGCCTGGGCCTCGTCTCCGGACCCGGCATCGAGGGTCAGCTGTCCATCGGCGAAGGCGAGCTGCACGGCCGTGTTGCGCTCGGCGACCAGCGAGACCCGTCGGACCGACTCGACAAGCTCCTGCTTCTTGACCTTGGCCGTCGTCAGGTGTTCCTGCGGGAACAGGCTTCGCACCTTGGGGAACTCCCCGTCGAGCAGTCGGGTGGTCGTCCGCCTCGACCCACCGGCCGCCGCGCCTTCGAAGCCGATGATCCCCTCGCCGGCACCCGAGGTCGCGAGCGCGATCGTCACCTCGCTCCCGCTGGTCAGCGACTTGGCGGTGTCACCGAGCACCTTGGCGGGAACCAGGGCCGCCAGGGTGTCGTCAGGGGTGCGCGGGTCCCATTCGAGCTCGCGGTGGGAGAGCCGGAACCGGTCGGTGGCCAGCAGCGAGATCGTCGAACCGTCGATCTCCAAACGGACCCCGGTGAGGACGGGGAGCATGTCGTCGCGTCCGGCGGCGGTCACGGCTTGGGCGACCGCGTGGGCGAATGCCTCGCTCGGGACGGTGCCCGTCGCAGCCGGCATGTCCGGCAACGTGGGGTAGTCCTCTACGGGCATCGTCTGGAGGCTGAACCGCGCCGAGCCGCAGGTGAGCGAGACACGGGCGCCGTCGATCACCATCTCGACCGGCTTGGCCGGGAGGCTGCGGCAGATGTCAGCCAGGAGCCGGCCACTCACCAGCGCCCGTCCCTCGTCGGCGACCTCGGCCTGGAGGGTGGCACGTGCGGAGGTCTCGTAGTCGAACGTCGAGAGCACCAGCCCCTCGTCGCTGGCCTCGATGAGGAGGCCGGCCAGGACCGGGACGCTGGGGCGGACCGGCAGGCTGCGCGCTGCCCAGGCGACGGCATCCGCGAGCACGTCGCGGTCGACGCGGAACTTCACGATGTGGCTTCCTTCGCGGTCGGAGTGTCACGAATCCTGCCACGCGGGGGTTCGTTCCACAGGAGGGTGGGCTCGTGGAGTTCCACCGTCGATCTCTCCGGGTAGAGAGAAGGAGTCGTAGTAGGGACTGTGTGATCTGTGGAGAAACCCCATCGGCGCAGGTCGGCCACCGCAATCGGTGTCCACAACGGCTGTGTACGGCGGACCCTTCGCGCGGTGCCAGGTGTGGAGGACCGATGGTCGGCACACGGTCGGGTGCGGCGGATCCCAAGATCCTCCCCGTGTAGTTCGGACCTCGACGCCGGGGTGGTCCACAGGTGGGCGGACACGGTGGGAGCCGTCACGCCTGGCGAGCGGCGGCCTTGACCCGGCTGGTCAGCTCGCTCACCTGATTGAAGACAGCGCGGCGCTCGGCGAGCAGCTGGTTGATCTTGCGGTCGGCGTACATGACCGTGGTGTGGTCGCGGTTGCCGAACTGGGCGCCGATCTTGGGCAGCGAGAGTCCGGTGAGCTCCCGGCAGAGGTACATCGCGATCTGGCGGGCCATCACCAGGTGCCGGCCGCGGCTGGGTCCGGTGAGCTCGTCGATCGAGACGCCGAAGTAGGCGGCCGTCTGGGCGATGATCAGGCCGGCGGTGATCTCGGGCTCGCCGCCCTCGGGGATCAGGTCCTTGAGCACGATCTCGGCGAGGGTCATGTCGACCTCTTGCCGGTTGAGGTTGGCGAAGGCGGTGACCCGGATCAGCGCGCCCTCGAGCTCGCGGATGTTGGTCTGGATCTTGGAGGCGATGAACTCCAGTACATCCGGCGGGGCGGTCAGCCGGTCCATGGCTGCCTTCTTGCGCAAGATGGCGATGCGGGTCTCGAGGTCAGGGGGCTGGACGTCGGTGATCAGGCCCCACTCGAACCGATTGCGCAGCCGGTCCTCGAGCGCTTCGAGCCGCTTCGGCGCACGGTCGGAGGTGAGCACGATCTGCTTGTTGGCGTTGTGGAGGGTGTTGAAGGTGTGGAAGAACTC
>DOWL01000169.1:5483-5679 GCA_003519585.1 Nocardioides sp.
GAACTGGATGTCGTCGATGAGCAGGACGTCAACATCGCGGTAGCGGCGCTTGAAGCTGTCCTGCTTGTCGTCGCGGATCGCGTTGATGAACTCGTTGGTGAACTCTTCGCTCGACACGTAGCGCACCTTGGCGCCGGTGTAGAGGCTCCGCACGTAGTGGCCGATCGCGTGTAGCAGGTGCGTCTTGCCCAGCCCG
>DOWL01000169.1:5908-6476 GCA_003519585.1 Nocardioides sp.
CCGATGACGAAGGTCTCGAAGGTGTACTTCGGGTTGAGTCGTGCCTCGAGCGCGCTGGGCCGAGTCGAGCGGGCCTCGGGCTCGCGGAGTTCGGCGCGCTCCACTGCTCGCTCTGGACGGTCGGGGCGCTCGTGGCGGTCGGGGAGGTCGATCAAGTCCGGCAGGCGGGTCGGTGGCTCGGGCTCGGCGCCCGGGAGACGCAGCACCGGCGCCAACCCAAATGTCGACATATCGACTTGTGGCTCTATAGACGAAATGACTTCTTGTGACGGGTGTGGAGCGCTCGACTGGCGTTCAGGAGCAGGGTCTCCCGCCAGGGCCGGATTGACGGTGGTGCCCAGCCGGATCTCGCGGCCATAGACCTGCCGGAGGGCACTTTCGAGCTCGGCTCGCAGCCGACCCTCGACCTGGGTGCGCGTGAAATCGTCGGGCACGGCGATGATGGCGAGGTCGTCGTGGACGGTGACCGGGTCGCAGGAGGCGAGCCAGGCCCGTTGGTTGGGCTGGACGTTGTCGAGGACGGCCCGCCAGGCATCGGTGAGGTCCGGGTCGTTCTTGTCCACGAGGT
>DOWL01000169.1:6646-9413 GCA_003519585.1 Nocardioides sp.
GGTCGGGGGGGGGGGTGGCTGTCCGGGTGGTGTCGTCGACGCTGTCCACAACATTCTCCACAGGCTGTGCACCTGGCTCCCGGGCGCGGCAAGACAGGAGGGAATGGCGTAGGAACGGCGTAGATTCGGCGTAGATTCGGCGGGGAAGACACCGGACCGAGACGCGCCCCGCAGGGGCGGTAGGGAACCTCGGTGAGAGCCGAACCTAACCCCGGCGCTGGGGCGGGCACAACCCGTTCTCCACAGGCGGGACGGCCCGGTTGGACCAGGAGTGGAAGCGGTCGGCACGGCCCGACGTCCGGCGTCGTCGCGCTGGTTTGACCCTATGTGAGCCGACCGCGTACCGTTGATCGGTCAGTGGCTGTCGTCGTGCCGCTCGGATTGCGCCAGTTCGTGCCGTCAGTGCGTGCAGGGAGTGAGCGCCCGCGCCGACCGACAGCCCTGACCACCAGACCTGTCAGCCACACCGGAAGAGAAGCCCGTGAGCAAGCGGACCTACCAGCCGAACAACCGTCGCCGTCACAAGGTGCACGGCTTCCGCCTGCGCATGCGCACCCGCGCCGGTCGGGCGATCCTGTCCTCCCGCAGGCGCAAGGGTCGCAAGAGCCTCGCGGTCTGAGCGAGTTCGGGCCGCCGACGATTCCGGCTAGACCCCGTGCTCGCCGCCGAGCAGAGGCTGCGAGACAGCGATGACTTCCGACGTACCGTGCGGTACGGCCGGCGGTCGGGTAGTGCTGCCCTGGTCGTCCACCTCTTGGTCGGCGACCCCGGAGCTGCGACTGGGGACCGAGGCGCTCAGGCGAGGATCGTCCCTCCACGGATCGGCTTCGTGGTGAGCAAGGCCGTCGGCAACGCGGTGGTCCGTAATCGGGTGAAACGCCGTCTACGCCATCTCGTCAGGGATCTCTTGGCGGAGTTGCCGTCCTCGACAGTGCTGGTCGTCCGCGCGCTGCCGCCGGCCGCTGACCTCTCCAGCGCGGAACTCCGCCCTGAACTCACCCGTTGTCTGCAGAGGGCCCTTCGGTCGCCAGCAGGCGCGGCGGCCCGGACAGGGGCTGCCTCGTGAAGTACGTCTTGATCGGACTGCTCCGCGCGTACCGCACCTTCATCAGCCCGCTCTACGGGCAGGTCTGCCGATACCACCCGAGTTGCTCGGCATACGCCCTGGAGGCGGTGCGCGAGTACGGCAGTCTGCGCGGGAGCTGGCTCTCGGTCCGACGGCTGGCGCGCTGTCACCCCTGGGCGGCCGGTGGATACGACCCGGTTCCCCCACGCTCCTCCGGCGCGAGCGCCGTCGTCCATAGAAGGGAAGCCTGATCCTGTGTCCGCACTCGTGCTGGGCCCGCTAGGCACCATCGGCCACTACATTCTGACGCCGCTCTACTACGCCATCTCGGGCGTGATGCTGGCCTGGCACTGGCTGTTCACCACCATTGGGATGGACCCTGCGGGTGGCGCGTCGTGGGCGCTGTCGATCATCGGCCTGACCCTCGTCATCCGGGCTGCCCTGATCCCGCTGTTCGTGAAGCAGATCAAGGCCAGCCGCAACATGCAGCTGATCCAGCCCAAGGTGAAGGAGCTGCAGAAGAAGTACGGTCACGACCGGGAGCGTCTCGCCCAGGAGACGATGAAGCTCTACAAGGACTCGGGCACCAACCCGTTCGCGTCCTGTCTGCCGATCCTGCTGCAGATGCCGATCTTCTTCGCGCTGTTCCGGCTCATCGACCAGGCGGCCAAGAACGGCACCGCCCACGGCTTCATGACCGAGGCACAGGCGGAGGAGTTCGGTAACGCCAAGATCTTCGGTGTCGTGCCGATCTCTGCGTCGTTCACCCAATCCCAAGGGCTTCTCTCGGTCCAGATCATCGCCGCCTGTCTGGTGTTGGCGATGACCGCAACGACGTTCATGACGCAGCGCCAGTTGATGGCGAAGAACATGCCGCCGGACGCGCTGAGCGGTCCCTACGCTCAGCAGCAGAAGATGCTGCTGTACGTCCTGCCGGTCGTCTTCGCAGTCGGCGGCATCGCGTTCCCCATCGGGGTGCTGCTCTACTGGACCACCTCGAACCTGTGGACCATGGGTCAGCAGTTCTACGTGATCCGGAACAACCCCGCACCCGGCACCGAGGCAGCTCGGTTGAAGGAGGAGCGGGATCGGAAGAAGGCGATCGCCAGGGGCGACGGCGCCGACGGCTCCGCGGCGGTGGATGCCGCGACGGGAGAGGCCGAGCCGACTCCTGGTGAGGACCGGCGGCCGGCCCAGCGGCAGCAGCCGAAGCGGCAGAGCAAGAGCCAACGCCAGGGCAAGGGCGGGGCGAAGAGTCCCTCCGGGAACCAGCGAAGCCAGAACGAGAAGAGGAACGGGAACAACCAGTGACCGAGCAGTGGGACGAGCAGGCCGCCGAGACACCTGAGCCGAGCGCCGAAGTGGCGGTCGCGCTGGAGGACCAGCCGCAGGACGAGGCCAATGACTCGGACGAGGCCAACGACTCGGGCGAGGTCGACGAGTCGGCTGAGGAGGCGGAGACAGCAGACGCCGACGTGCCGTCGTCGCGCGTAGCGCAGCTGGAGTCCGAGGGCGACATCGCCGCCGACTACCTCGAGGAGCTCCTGGACATCGCCGATCTTGACGGCGACCTGGACATGGATGTCGAGGGCGATCGAGCGGCAGTCTCGATCGTTGGCGCGGACCTCAACCAGCTGGTCGGTCGCGATGGTGAGGTCCTGGAAGCCCTCCAGGAGCTGACCCGTCTCGCGGTCTACCGCC
>DOWL01000169.1:9551-12460 GCA_003519585.1 Nocardioides sp.
CGGGGGAGCGGTCCCGGTTGATGTTGGACATCTCGGGCTATCGGGCGGACAAGCGCAGCGAGCTCGAGAAGCTGGCTGAGAGCACGGTCGCGCAGGTGCGTGAGTCGGGTGCCCCGGCCTCGCTTGCCCCGATGAGCCCGTTCGAGCGGAAGGTCGTGCATGACGCCGTGGCCGCGGCTGGACTCACCTCCGAATCCGAGGGCGTCGAGCCCCGACGGTTCGTGGTGGTCCTGCCGCAGTGACGATGTCGATCGGCCGTGTGATGCCGTGACTGATGTTTCACGTGAAACGCCCTCCACGCCTGGCCTGGCGCGGAGGGCGTTCTCGTCGGACCGGCTGGTTCTGGCTGAGCGCTACGTGGAGTTGCTGGCAACCGCGGGTGTCGAGCGTGGGCTGATCGGTCCCCGTGAAGCGCCCCGCCTATGGGAGAGGCACGTTCTCAACTGCCTGGCGGTGTCGGCGGCTATCGGTCCGGAAGCTTCGGTGGCCGATCTCGGCTCGGGTGCCGGTCTTCCCGGGGTCGTGCTGGCGATCGGGCGTCCCGATCTCGCCGTGACTCTGGTCGAACCGCTACTGCGACGAACGACCTTTCTCGACGAGGTGGTGTCCGACCTCGGCCTGGATCAGGTTCGAGTCGTACGCGGCCGCGCGGAGGAGCTGCATGGCCGAGAGGTGTTCGACGTCGTCACTGCTCGGGCGCTCGCGCCGTTGAATCGTCTTCTGGGCTGGGCAATGCCACTGGTGGCTGCCGAGGGTGAGCTCATGGCGATGAAGGGGAGCTCGGCTGAGCGCGAGGTGGCAGAGGCGACGTCGACGCTCCGAAGGCTCCACTGCGGTACGCCGGTGGTGCAGGAGTTGACGGGCCGCGACGGTGCGTCCACAGCGACGGTGGTCCGGGTGGCCCGCACAGATCGGACGTGGTTAGGGTGACGGGTTCACTTGGACGGGGAGAGGCTCGGTCGATGAGGTGGGGCGCGTGACGGAGGGCCAGGGCTCTCAGAGGTTATCCACCGGTGCTGATGCACCCGATGAGGCGGGGCTTCCACAGGACCCGCCTAGTTATCCACAGGTGGCGGATGGTGATGGCGAGGTGCGACCCGGCGATGTTTCACGTGAAACGGGCGTCATGGACGACGGTGTTTCACGTGAAACGAGCGACCCGTCGCCCTCTCTGGTGACCCGTGCTAGAGATCTGAGTGACGTGGCACCGTCACTGGCGGACCCGTACGGTGACGAGCCCACGCCGCTCGCCCAAGCGGCCGAGCACATGCTCCTCGCGCGTCAGGGTGCCCGGCTGCGGCCGGCCTTGGCTCGACCGGAGGCGACCCGAATCCTCGTCGTGGCGAACCAGAAGGGTGGCGTCGGCAAGACCACGTCCACCGTCAACGTCGCCGCGGCGCTGGCGCAACTCGGACAGCGCGTGCTCGTCGTGGACCTCGACCCGCAGGGAAACGCTTCGACGGCACTGGCGGTGCCGCACCACCGCGGCACCCCCTCGACGTACGACCTGCTGGTGGAAGGCGCGACGCTTGCTGACGTGGTCATCGCCTGCCCCGATATCGAGCATCTCTTCGTGGTCCCGGCGACGATCGATCTGGCGGGGGCTGAGATCGAGCTGGTCAGTGTGGTCGCACGCGAGCAGCGGCTGCACAAGGCGCTGCACGGCGACCCCCGGATCAGCACCGAATCGGTGGAGCGGGCAGGGGAGGACCGATTCGACTTCGTCTTCATCGACTGTCCGCCGTCGCTGGGCCTGCTCACCATCAACGCGCTGGTGGCCGGTCAGGAGATGATGATCCCGATCCAGGCGGAGTACTACGCCCTGGAGGGGCTCGGGCAACTGCTGTCGACCGTGGACATGGTTCGCGCCCACCTCAATCCGGAGCTCGCCATCTCGGCGATCCTGGTGACGATGTACGACGCTCGCACCCGACTCGCGGCCGGCGTGGCGGAAGAGGTGCGGGCCCACTTCGGCGATCAGGTGCTGCGTACCTATATCCCGCGGTCGGTCCGGGTGTCCGAGGCGCCGTCCTACGGCCAGACCGTGATGACGTATGACCCGGGCTCGCCCGGGGCGATGAGCTACCTCGACGCCGCCAAGGAGTTGGCCGAGTCCGGGCTGCGGCCCCAGGAAGGAAGAACGTGAACGCCCCCCGTACGCAGCGCCGCGGCCTGGGCCGGGGCCTCGGCTCGCTCATCCCTACCCAGGCGCCCGCCGGGGACGTCGGCTCGGACCCGACCGAGGCGGACGGAGCCGCGAGTCACGACGGAGCCGCACCGACTCCGGCGGCTGCAGACGTCGCGTCCGTCCTGGCCCCGGTCGAGGGTGCGTCCTTCGCCGAGCTGCCGATCTCGTCGATCCGGCCGAACGCCGTCCAGCCGCGCCAGGTCTTCGAGGAGGAGGCGATGGCTGAGCTGATCCACTCGATCCGCGAAGTCGGCCTCCTTCAACCCGTCGTCGTGAGGCGTGTGGACGTCGACCAGTACGAGCTGGTGATGGGGGAGCGCCGCTGGCGCGCGAGCCAGGCGGCGGGGCTCACCACCATCCCGGCCATCGTCCGCGAAACCGACGACACGGCGATGCTCCGGGACGCCCTCCTGGAGAACCTCCACCGGTCGCAGCTCAATCCGCTGGAGGAGGCCTCGGCGTACCAGCAGCTCCTCGAAGACTTCGAGTGCACCCATGAGGAGCTCGCCTCGCGCATCGGTCGCTCGCGCCCGCAGATCAGCAACACGATCCGCCTGCTCAAGCTCAGCCCCGCCGTCCAACGACGGGTCGCGGCGGGCGTGCTCTCGGCAGGCCACGCGCGATCCCTGTTGGGCGTGGAGGATCCCGAAGCTCAAGACCGGCTGGCCCAGCGGGTGATCGCCGCGCTCTCGGTCCCGACGGCGGAGGGCGCGCTCTACGA
>DOWL01000169.1:12478-12810 GCA_003519585.1 Nocardioides sp.
CTTCTACACCGCGGACTACCCGGGCCTGCGCCTCGTCGTGCCCGGCGGCCTCGAGGAGCTCGTGGCCGTCGGCGAGATCGGCGCACCGGACGCGAAGCGCACCCCGAGGGCGAAGCCCACGGCCCCAGGTCTGGTCGAGCTCGCCGACCGACTCTCCGACCGGTTCGAGACCCGGGTCAAGGTCGACCTCGGCCGCAGCAAGGGTCGGATCACAGTGGAGTTCGCGAGCCTCGACGACCTGAGGCGGATCGTCGACATCATGGATCCGCGGAACCGGGTCGACCGGCCGATCTGAATACCCCGGCAAATTCGGCCCCGAGTCCGCGGCGACG
>DOWL01000169.1:13040-15435 GCA_003519585.1 Nocardioides sp.
TCCGCCGCGACAAACCGGGTCGCTTCGCTCCCTCCCGAGTTGCGCCCACGCCGCCACCCGGCTCGCGCTCCCGCATCGGCCGGAGCGGGTTGCACGGCCCCCTGACCTGCGGAAACCTGTTAGCAGAGGTCGATGAGTCGCTTTGTCGACAAAGCGGTTTATCTTCTAATCCTTGTGCCGGGCGGCGCGGGCGGCCTTCTCGTCGGCGTCGAGTCGGGCGGCTTCCTCGAGGGTCGGGGCGGTGCCGCCGTACCGGTGCGGTAGCCACCAGGAGCCGGGTGGTTGCTCGGCGGCGGGGTAGCCCCGGATCGCCTCGTCGAGCATGTCGGCCATCACCTGACGCAGTTCGGCGGTCTGGCCGGCCGGGTCGTCCTCGACGGGGTGGAGCGGGGCGCCGACGCTGATCGTGATGGAGGTGCCGCGCGAGAAGTCGCGCGGGTGGTCCTTGGTCATCATCCGCTGGGTGCCCCACAGCACGACGGGCACGAGCGGGACCCCGGCGGTCGCGGCGATCCGCACCGCGCCGGTCTTGAACTCCTTGAGCTCGAGCGCCCGGGAGATGGTCGCCTCCGGGAAGATCCCGACCGCCTCACCGGCGCGGAGGTACTCGACCGCCGTCGCCAGCGACGCCTCGCCCTCCGCCCGATCCACTTCGATGTGGTGGAGCGAGCGCATCAGCGGCCCCGTCCAGCGGTGGTCGAAGAGCTCGCGCTTCGCCATGAACCGCACCCTGCGGCCCGACGGGTTCGCGGCCAGACCGCCGTAGATGAAGTCGACGTAGCTGATGTGGTTGACGGCCAGGAGGACGCCCCCGGACCGCGGCACGTGGTGAGCGCCGGTGATGGTGAACCGCTGCCCGAGCACCCGGAAGCCGGCCTTGGCGGCCACGATGATCGGCGGGTAGGTCAGATCGCGCATCACAACCCTCAGCTGAGGTCCGTGCTCGGCCCGTCGTAGCCCCGTGGGCCGAGCTCCCGGGCCGGCGCGTAGGCGTCGAAGGTGGCGCGCAACTCCAGTTCGGCCTCGACCACGCCGGCCAGCCGGCGTACGCCCTCGCGGATCCGCTCGGGCGTGGGGTAGCAGAAGGAGAGCCGCATCGCGCTCGATCCGAAGCCGTCGGCGTAGAAGGCGGTGCCCGGCACGTAGGCGACTCGCGCGGTCACCGCGCGCGGCAGCATCGCCTTGGCGTCCACCCCTGGCGGCAGAGTGAGCCAGACGTAGAACCCGCCGTCGGGGACATTCCAGCGGCAGGCGGCCGGCATCAGATCGTGGAGTGCCTCGACCATGGCGTCGCGCCGCTCGCGATACATCTCCTGGAAGTGCTTGATCTGACCCTGCCAGTCATGCGTGGCGAGGTACGCCGAGACGGCCATCTGCGAGAACTGAGGGGGGCACAGCGTGGCCGACTCCTGCGCGAGGACGAGCTTCTCCCGCACGGTGTGCGGCGCCAGCGCCCAACCGACCCGGAAGCCGGGGGCGAAGGTCTTGGAGAACGAGCCCAGATAGACGACGCCCTCGGACTCGTCGGCGCGCAACGCCCGGATCGGCACACCCTCGAAGCCCAGGAGCCCGTAGGGGTTGTCCTCGAGGATCAAGATGTCCTCGCGACGGCAGACCTCGAGGATCTCGGGCCTCCGCTCCGCCGCGAGGGTCACGCCGGCGGGGTTGTGGAAGTTGGGGATCGTGTAGAGGAACTTGATCTTCTTCCCAGCGGCACGGGTGGCCGTGATCGCCTGCTGGAGCGCGTCGGGCACCAGACCGTCGGCGTCCATCTCCGCGTGTACGACGTCGCACTGGTAGGCCTTGAAGACGCCGAGCGCACCGACGTACGACGGCGCCTCGCAGATCACCACGTCGCCCGGGTCGCAGAACACCCGCGTGACCAGGTCGACCGCCTGCTGGGAGCCCACGGTGACCACGACGTCGTCGGGGTGCGCCTCGATGCCCTCCAGCCGCATCACGTCGGTGATCTGCTCGCGCAGCGCCGGCACGCCCTGTCCCGAGCCGTACTGCATCGCCTCCGGACCGTGATGGGCGACCAGGTCGGAGATCGCCCGCCCGACCACGTCGAGTGGCAGCCCCGAGATGTTCGGCATGCCCCCGGCGAGCGAGACGACCTCGGGACGCGCGGCGACGGCGAACAGGGCGCGGATCTCGGAGGCGGTCATCCCGGCAGTGCGGGCGGCGTAGCGGTCGACGTACGGGTCGAGGCGGTGCTGCGGGCGGGACGGCGTGCTCTCCATGATCACCCCAGTGTGATGGACGGGCAGAGTCGGTGCACGTCAACAGTCCGTGGATTGGGTCACCTGCTTGATACCCCGGCGAGTCTCGGCGCAGTTGTCTACCCCCGCGAGTTCCGGCCCGGCACCCACGACGGACGCTCGCTCCGCTTCGC
>DOWL01000169.1:15558-30021 GCA_003519585.1 Nocardioides sp.
CGCGGGCTTCGCAGTCCATCGTGGCCGCCGGGCCGATCGCGGGGCGCGGGCTTCGCCCGAAAGACCGGGTCGCTCCGCTCCCTCCCGCGTGACGGAAGGCGCCCGATCGCCAGGCGTGTGACGTGCCCAAGGTCTAGCCTGGTCGCATGTCCCGGAAGGTCGTGCGGCTCACCGTCGACCACCTCGCCCAGCTCGAGGGGCCGTGTGGCACCTGCCTGTTCTGGCAACTCGACCCCGTCGCCCGTGATCGGGTCTGCCCGGACGAGGCTGCGCCCGAGAAGGAGGCGTGGGTCTCCAGTGTGCTGCGCGATTGGGGCTCCTGCGGCCGAGTGGTCCTGGTGGACGACCGACCCGTGGGCTATGCGATCTACGCTCCCGACGCGTTCCTGCCCGGCGCCGGCGGTTTCCCCACCGCGCCGGTATCGCCCGATGCGGTGCTGCTCACGAACGTCTGGGTGCATCCACACCACGTGGGGGGTGGACTCGGGCGGATGTTGGTCCAGGGCGTGGCCCGCGACCTGATCAAGCGCGGCGGCATCCGTGCGATCGAGGCGTTCGGCGACACTCGCGGGCCCGGCCGGCGGGGGAGTTGCGTGATGCCGTCGGACTTCCTGGGCAGCGTCGGCTTCAAGACCCAACGCACGCACGGCGCCACGCCACGGATGCGGATGGAGCTCCGTGCGGCGCTCTCCCTCAAGGACGAGGTCGAGGCAGCATTGGAGCGGCTGGTGGGGGCGGTACGTCCCGCTGCCAAGGCCCACCCAGCCGAGGGTCGGATGACCCGTGGGGACCTCAACTGAGTCCGGGCTCGAAGGTCCAGCAACGACACTGGGACCCGACCAGCAGGTCGAGTCCCAGTGTGCGGGTCAGCTGAGCGTCAGTTCAGGTAGTCCGACAGCTCGTTGAGCAGCGCCGCCTTCGGGCGAGCGCCCACGATCGACTTCACGACCTCGCCGTCCTTGTAGAGGTTGATGGTCGGGATGCCGGTCACGCGGTACGACGACGGCGTGACGGGGTTCTCGTCGACGTTCATCTTGAGGAAGGTGATCTTGTCGCCGTGCTGGGTCGCGATCTCGTCGAGGATCGGGGCCACCTGCTTACAGGGGCCGCACCACTCGGCCCAGAAATCGACCAGGACGGGCTTGTCGGACTTGAGGACCGTCGCGTCGAACTCGGCGTCGGTCACGGACTCGATGTGTCCCACAGTGGGTCACCTTTCGTTGGTGGGTCGGCCCCGAACCGGGCCGACGAGCTGGAAGCCTGCTTCACCCAACCGCACTCGGAAGCGGAATATTCCCACCCGCGAGCGCTCGGCTCAGGCGCCTGCCACCTGCGCCTCTTCGACCAATACCTCAGCGTCGGCACGAGCCTGCGCCTCACTCGGGTCGCCCACGTGGGCGAGTTCGGCGAGGTAGCGCTCGGCGTCGAGTGCGGCCGCGCAGCCGGTGCCGGCGGCGGTGATCGCCTGGCGGTAGTGGTGGTCGACGAGGTCGCCGGCGGCGAAGACGCCGGTGAGGTTGGTGCGGGTCGAGGGGTGCTCGACGATGACGTAGCCGTTGTCGTCGAGGTCGACCTGGCCGGTGAGCAGCTCCGAGCGAGGGTCGTGGCCGATCGCGATGAACAGCCCGGTCGCGTCGAGCTCACGGGTCTCGCCGGTCACGGTGTCCTCGAGGGTCACCGACTCCACCTGCTCGGCACCGTTGATCTCCTGGACCGCGGAGTTCCAGATGATGTCGAGCTTGGGGTCGGCGAAGGCCCGCTCCTGCATGATCTTGGAGGCTCGCAGCTCGTCGCGGCGCACGATCATCGAGACCTTCGAGCCGAACCTGGTCAGGAACGTCGCCTCCTCGACCGCGGAGTCGCCGCCGCCGACCACGGCGATGTGCTGCTCCCGGAAGAAGAAGCCGTCGCAGGTCGCACACCACGAGACGCCACGGCCGGACAGGGCATCCTCGCGAGGCAGGCCGAGCTTGCGGTAGCCCGAACCCATCGCGAGGATCACCGCTCGCGCGGTGTAGGTGTCGGTGGCGGTCTTGACGACCTTGACATCGCCGGTCAGGTCGACCTCGACGACGTCGTCGGGCACCAGCTCCGCGCCGAACCGCTCGGCCTGGGCCCGCATCTCATCCATCAGGGCCGGGCCCATGATGCCGTCGCGGAACCCCGGGAAGTTCTCCACCTCGGTGGTGTTCATCAACGCCCCACCGGCGGTGACCGACCCCTCGAAGACCAGCGGGTGCAGGCTGGCCCGGGCGGCGTAGACCGCGGCGGTGTAGCCGGTCGGCCCGGAGCCGATGACGATGACGTTGCGGGGCTCGGACTGCTCAGACATCAGAGCGGGGTTCTCCTCGATTGGCGGTACCAGCACAACCGATCGTAGGCGAGGAAGATTCCCCCGCGGCACCAGCACGCAGGCTGCGTGACACGTGATCCGGGCGGGATCAGGGAGCCGGGATGGTCACGCTGTCGAGCTCGTCGGCCGTGCCGCACGCGAGTACGTCGGCGCGTTGGGTGCTCCCGGTCGCCGGCCGCAGGACCAACACCGCCGGCTCGCCGTCGTACAGCGCCGGGAACAGCTCCCCGAGGCCGTACTTCCCGGCGCTGGCCGCGGGACAGCCGTACGCCGCCAGCGCGTCGGCCTCGGCTTGCACGCCAGGTGCGGCCGCCGAGCGCTTCAGCTGACGGGAGACGTCGCGCTCGAGGCTGTCCGAGCTGAGCACCAGAGGGGCGGGCAGCTCAGGCGCGGCATTGTTGGCCGAATTGTCGGAGGGGGACGTCTCCCCGCCGGAGTCGGCGGCAGAGTTGTCTCCGGCCCCTCCGGACTCGAGCTGCCGCGCTTCGCGGTCGGCGGAGCCCGCGGCCGAGCCGGCAGCGTCACTGCCCGAGGGTCCACCGACGTCGATCACCTGACCGATGCCGAAGCCCGCGACGATCACCGCTGCGGCCGCGGCCAGCAGTGCGGCGGCGTTGCGGCGGCGGCGCCGGGCGGCGAGGTCGATCACCTGCGCGGGGTCAGCGCCAGCTGTCTCGTCGCGAGACAGGCCGGCGAGCACCAGGTCGAGCCGGTTGCCGACCTCGGCGGGGATGGGCTCGTCGTAGCGGGCCTGCGCGAGCAGGCGGCGTACTGCGGACTCCTGCTCGGGGGTGAGCTCGGGATCGGCACCGGGCTGGTCGCTCACGGAGGTACGCCTCCTCTCGAAGTTCAGGAATGGCTGGACGGGTCAGCCGGACGGGGTAGGTCTGGGTCAGTCAGTAGAGGGCGGGGCGCGCGACGCCTCCGTGGCTCGGACGGACGAGAGACCGTCGGGGTTCCCCGACGGTGGGTGGTCCGGGTCACCCCCGGGGCGGAGGACGCCGAGCAGCACGGCCAACCGCGCACGGCCGCGCGAACACCGCGACTTGACGGTGCCGACGGGGCAGTCGAGCATCTGCGCCACCTCGGCGACGGGGTAGCCCTCCATGTCGACCAGGACCAGGGCCGCGCGCTGGTCGGCGGGCAGCTGCTCGAGCGCGGCCAGCACCAGGCGTCGTCGTTCGTCGACCACCGCGAGGTCGGCGGGGTCCGCCGTCTCGCTGGTCGCAGTGATCAGTGAGCCGCGGCTGCCGTGGTCGTCGAGGTCTTCGGGGAGCGGCTCGGCCCGCCGTACCTTGGCCGCGCGGATCCGGTCGAGGCAGGCGTTGACGACGACCCGGTGCAGCCAGGTCGTGACGGCCGCGTCGCCACGGAACGACCCGGCCCGGCGATAGGCGGAGATCATGCCGTCCTGGAGCCCGTCCGCGGCGTCGTCGGGATTGCCCATGGTGCGCAATGCGACCGCCCACAGCCGGTCGCGATGCCGCCGGAACAGCACGCCGAACGCCTCGGGATCACCCTCGACGTGCGCCTGCAAGAGTTCGTGGTCGGTAGGCTCCACATCGGTGGAAGGGATCATGAACCGGCCACCACGACGTCAACGATCCCACCCTTGAAACCACCGTCGACACGGGGGAGGGAGGTGAGCCAGATCGTGACGTAGCGCCCGGTCGGCGCCTGGTCGAGCTCGACACTCACCGTGTCCGTGGGTGCCTGCACCTGGGCGGCGGCGGTGAGCTCTTCGGGGTTGGTCGGGGCGGTCTCGCTGACGTAGAGCGAGAGCGCGGTCGGCGCGCCCACGAGGGTGAGGTCGACGCGGCGTACGGCGTAGGGCTGGCCCAGGTCGACCACCATGCCGACGCCACGCTTGAGCCCGCCGGGCCCGAGCTGCTGCTTGTAGGTGAGTGTGGTCCAGGAGGTTGCGGGATCACCGTCCACCGCGGCGCCGACCTGGTCGGGGTTCTCCTCCCCGTCGCCCTGCGGGTCGAGGTCGACCGCCGTGAGCCCGGTGATCGGAGTCGGCGCGGCCTCCGGAGTCGGCGTGGGGGAGACCGAGGTGGAGGTGTTGTCGTCGGGTTCGGCGCCGAGTGGGGTCTTGCCCCGACCGAGGTTGAACGCGATCGCGATCGCCACCAGCAGCACCAGCCCGACGGCGATCAGCATCGCCAGCCGCATCCAGTTGCGCCCGGGGACCTGCTCACGGGTGTCGTCGATCCCGTCGACGGCAGGGATCAGGCCGCTACCGGAGGACCGGACCTGGTCGAAGGGCCAGTACTCGTCGCCGCGGGCCACCACCGGTCCCTCGTCGGGGCGGGGGAACCGCGGCTTGCGGGCCTCGGGGGCGAACAGGGGTCGCTCCGGTGGCTCTTCGAACGGCGGGGGAGGTGGCGCCGGCTCGTCGCGGGCCCGCAGCCAGGACACCTCGTCGTTCTCGTCGTCGAAGATCGGCAGCCCGGCCTGGGTGGGCACGTCCACGATCGGCTCCGGCCGTGGGGCCGGGTCGGGTTCCGGCTCGGTCTCAGCCTCCGGCTCCACCCAGTCGTCGGGATGTGGCCGGGCCAGGATCTCCGGAACGGCGGGGAGCACGACCGTCTCGTTCTTCTCCGGGTTGCCCGCCGCGATCGCCGCGGCGAGCCCGGCCGCGTCGCCGACGAACTCCGCGAGGACGCTCTGGATACCGCGCGCGCTGCTCAGGTCGCGCACTTCCCGGACCGGCTGTCCCCGTGGGTTGAGCAACTCGTCGCAGAGGTCGTCGAGGAGACGCGGCACGCCCGCGCGCACCTGGCGCGGCCGCAGCACCCGACCGTGCTTCTCGGGTGCGCGAGGGACGGCCGAGGGCGAGACGCCCGCCCACCGCCCGGTGAGCGTGGCGTGCAGCAGCCCGGCCAGGTCGACGACGTCGTGGTGCGGGTCGCCCGGCGGCATGCCGTGCAGCGCGGCGTCCACGCAGAAGCCGATGATCCGCACCGAGCCGTTGGTGTCGAGCAGCACGTTCTCGGGCGAGAGCAGGCCGTGCGCAACCCCGTGCGCGTGCGCGATGGCGATCGAGTCGGCGACCTCGCTGACCAGCCAGGCCCCGCGTCGCGGCGAGAGCGGTCCGTTGCTGGCCAGCATGATGTCGAGCGAGGTGCCCGAGCCCCACTCGTTGACGACGAAGCACTGGTGGTCGATCCGTTCGACGTCGAGGACCCGCAGGATCCGCTGGTCGAGGACGGTGGCCGATCTGCGTGCCGCCTCCTGCAGCAGATCGGCGCGCGGGTCGTCGGCCGAGATCACGTGCAGCGCGACGTGGCGCTCGAGGATCTGGTCGTGTGCGCGCCAGAACCGGCCGCCCCCGCTCTCACTGAGCAGATCGACCAGCCGATACCGGCCGGCGAGTACGTCGCCGGCCCGGGTCGCGTGCGGCACCCTGCTGTCCCCCTGTTTCGAGACCGCTCGTGGTGGTTCCTGTGGGGCCAATCGTAGGACCCGCTCAGGTCCGGGCGCGCCGGGTCAACGTGGCCAGGACCGCACTGACCTCGGTGATCCGGAGCAGCCGGGCGAAGATCAAGAAGAACAGCACGTCCACCGCTCCGACGCAGACCAGCCGGACTGCCGCGACGAGCGTGCTCGGGTCCTCGGAGAGCCCGTCGAGGACCTGTGCGATCGGAAAGGTGAGCGCGGTCGCCAGGCCGGTCGCGATGATCAGGCGGCCGCCGAAGGAGAGGAGCCGCCGGGTGTACAGCCCGCGCAACCGGTGCCGCAGGAGGAGGTAGGAGACGGTGGCGCCGACGGCGTACGCCGCGGCGTACGACACCACGAGTGCGGGCGCGGTGTTCTTGGCCGAGGTCGCGCCGACCAGGGCGATCCCGACGGCGATGTTGACCGCGGCGACGCCGCACTGGACGAAGAAGACGAGCCGGTTCTGCTCGAGTGCGTAGAAGCCGCGCAGCACGAGGTAGTGGATGGTGAAGAACAAGATGCCGAGGCCGAACAGCGACAGCGTCGGTGTGTAAGCGTCGACCCCGACGTCCGCCGCGGCCCCGTGCGCGAACAGGACCCGCGCCAGGTCAGGCGCGATCACGGGCAGCAGCGCGACGAACGGGACGATGATGGCCAGCGCCGCGCGCAGGGTGCTCGACAGCGTGCGCGCCATCGCCGGCCGGTCGTGCGCGTCGGCCTGCGCGGAGATCGTGGTCATCATCGCCGTCGCCAGCGACACCGTCACGATCGAGTGCGGGACCATGACGACCAGGAAGCTGAAGGAGTAGACCGTCACACCGGTGCCGTCGGTCGAGCTCGACGTACCGCTGGTGGCCAGCTTCTGCACGACCACGTAGGCGATCTGGTTGACCACCACGAACAGCACCGTCCACAGACCCAGGCGCAGGGTGTGCCCGAGGCCGCTGCCACGCAGGTCGAAGCGGGGCCGGTAATGGAACCCGGAACGGCGCAGGTACGGCACCAGGACCAGCAGCTGCACCGCGATCCCGAGCGTCGCGCCGAGGCCGAGCAGCAGCTCCTGGCCCGAGGTGTAGGCGCCGAAGACCTCGTTGCCCTCGGCCTGCCCGAAGACCCCGATGTAGACGATCAGTACGGCCACGGAGATGACGTTGTTGGCGATGGGCGCCCACATCATCGGGCCGAACGAGCCACGTGCGTTGAGGATCTGACCGACCAGCACGTACATGCCGTAGAAGAAGACCTGCGGCATGCACAGTCGGGTGAAGGCGATCGCCGAGTCGCGCACGGCGCCGTCGTAGCCGGTGGTCGCCACGTCCACGATCAGCGGAGCGGCGAGGACGAGCAGCGCCGTTGCGACGACGAGGAACAGGCCCGCGACGGTGATCACTCGGTTGGTGTAGGCATCACCGCGGTCTGGGTCGTGGCGCAGCGCGCGGACCAACTGGGGGACCAGGACGGCGTTGAAGATGCCGCCGGCCAGCAGGATGTAGAGCGCGTTGGGGACGGTGTTGCCGAACGCGAAGATGTCGGAGTGCAGGCTCGCGCCGAGCGCGTACGACAGCAGTGCCGCGCGGACGAAGCCGGTCAACCTCGACACCGTCGTACCGGCAGCCATGACCGCGCTGTGCGAGAGCAGGGCCGACTGCTGGGCTGACTGCTGGGCCGCTTGGGCAGCCGGATCGGCCGTGTCGCCGACCGGGTCCTCCGTCGGCTGATCCGCCGGTCGAGCGGGACGCTCGGTCACCGGCTCCCTGCCCCCGCGGGTTGCCGGTCCTCGGCGGGCGGGTCGGCCGCGTCTCCACCCGATCCGTCGCCGGCCGGGTCGTCGTTGCCGGACCCGGCCCGCCTGGCGTTGCGGACCCGCCGGAAGAGGCGGATCAGGATGGCGCCGAAGAGCAGCGCCGCGCCGATCGCCATGAACAGCCAGATCACGTTGCTGACCTGCGCGGAGCGGACCGTCAGCCCGGTGCGCGCGCCCAGCGCTGTGCCGCGCTTGTCGGTGACGAAGAGCGTCACCTCGTGCAGACCGTTCTCGTCTGTGCGGGCGGTGAGGATCACCGCGACCTGGCTCTGGGGGCGCACCTCGACGCGCCGCGGACCGTCGATCGCGAGCCGGTCGTCGGACTGGGCGTCGAGCGAGACCGTCACCGGCTCGTCGAGGCCGTTGGTGATCGTCGCCTGGAACCGTCCGCTGCTGCTGGACAGCGTGACGGCCCTGGGCGCCGACACGCGGACCCGGCGCAGCCGCTCCTCGATCCAGAGCTGAGATCCCTCGGCAGACTGGCGGTTGGTGATCGGCCGGGTCCGCGCGGAGTACGAGACGCTGCCGAGGGCTTGGTCTGCGACCGTGCCGGCGATGACGTTGTTCAGGGTCAGCAGGCTCTGCAGCGTCGCGCCGGCGCCGGTCAGGTCGTCGGCCGCGTCGAAGCCCGACTGGCCGATCTGGGCCGCGGCCTGCCACTTCGGGTAGCGCAGCGTCGAACCCGTCACCGTGCTCGGGGCGGTCGCGCTGCTCACCGCATCGACCGTGGTGAGGTCGAGCCACGGAACGTCGAGGCCGCCGAAGTACGTCGCGCCGCCGTCGGGCTTCCAGTCGTGCGGCAGCACCATGGCGAGCGACGTGTGGTCGTCCCCGAGGAAGCGGACCGCTGCCTCGGCCAGCAGCCGCTGCCGCATCGCCGTGAGGCCCATCCGGGCATCCGGCCCCGGTCCGCCTTCGGCCGCTCCGGTCGAGGTGACCACGACTCGGTGCCCGTCGGTGGCGGCGAGTGCCGGGGCCGGATCTTCGAACATCGCATCGGTGAGCAGGATCGCGGTGCCCGGGTCAGCGAGGGCGAGGCCCTGCGTGGACAGGTAGCCGCTCGGCGAGGAGAGCACCAGCGTGGTCGGTACGTCGAACCCCGCGAGCCCGGAGCCGGCGCGCTCGACGGCGCGCTGGTAGAGCGCCGGGTCGTGCTCCGCCGCACCGGCCACGTCGACGTCGCCGTACGGCAGCGTCATCACCTGGTCCTCGGGCTGCATCGCCGAGCCGAGCCGCGCCAGCCAGGCCTGGGCCGCATCGGCGGCTGCCTGGACCACGGGGTCGAGCGCGTCGAGATCCAGCGGTCCGTCGCCGCTCTGCTCGGACTCCTCGCTGGGCGACGGGGTCTCGGTCGGGGTGGCGCTGGGAGTGGTGCTGGGCGAGGTCGACGGATCGGTGGTCTCGTCGCTCTCACCGTCCGGCTCGCCGGCCTGCAGGTTGGCGGCCAGCGAGCGCGGTGGGTTGCCCTCGGCGAGTCGGCGTACGGCGTCGACCAGGGCGGGGTCGACCACCCACGTCACCGAACGGTCACCGGAACTGGCACCGAAGTCGACCAGGGCCCGGAGCCGGCCGCCCTGGGAGAGGGTCTTGGTCCAGTCGGCCAGGTCGTCGAGCGAGCCGTCGTCGGAGTAGGTGAGCTGGTGGCGCAACGGGATGACCAGCGTCGTCGGCAGCTCGCCCGGCCGCGACGCCGGCACCAGCGGCAGGAAGGTGCGGGCTCGCCCGTCGGCGGTCTCGTCGCGACCGTTGCCGTTCTCGCCCAACGCGTGGACGCCGAACCAGTAGACGCCGGCGCTGTCGGCGCGCAGCAGGTTGCGGGGCACGCTGAAGCTGTAGGACTGCTGCTCGCCGGGTGCCAGCTCCTCGATGAAGTCCTTGTGCCGCTCGTCGTTGATCCGCTCGCCGACCACCGCGTCGGGCGGTGTGTCGGCTGCTTCCGCGAGCTGCGCCGCGGTCGTCATCGGCTCGGCGGAGATGAAGGGCCGGACGTTGATCGTCGTCCACGGCACCTTGTCGTTGTTGGTGACCGTGCCGGAGACCCGGATCACGCCCTTCTCCGGGATGGTCGAGGGGGTGAGCTGGTCGATGGTGACCGTGAGTGGGGCGTCGGTCTCGGCGCGGACCGGGGCGCGGTTGGCGCGCCGGCTCACCACGGGCGGCCGCTCCGCGGTCCGCCGTTCGGTCTTGCGGATCTGGGTCTGTACGGCGGGGTCGGACATGCCGCTGTCGTCGGCTGCCGCGGGTCCCGCGAGCAGTCCGGTCGCCACGACCGGGACCGCCAGCGCCGCCAGGGCAGCACTGATCGAGAGCCGGCGGAGCATGCGTAGAGGGTAGTGCGCTGAGCTGAGCCTGGATCCACCGATTGGCGGCGTAGCGAGCGTCACCAGTCGGGTGCGCTGGCAAGGCGCCGGAGCGAAGCTCTACTTGTACGTCCAGAGAGCGACGGCAACGCCGCCAGCGTGCCCGAATGGTGGCGCGTAGTAGCCGGGAATCGATGGATCCAGGCTCAACCCGGATCCCGAGTGTGCGGCGCCGGCTCACACCTTAGAGTTGACCCCCGTGTCCGCACCCGCTCCGACGACCCGCACGGTGGTCGAACTCCAACAGAACGTGGGTGCCGAGCTCGACCGCATGGCCCCGGTGATCGACGACCTCGGTGCGCTGTTCGCGGATGCCGGTCACGAGCTGGCTCTGGTCGGCGGCCCGGTCCGCGACGCGATGCTGGGCCGGCCGCACACCGACCTCGACTTCACGACCTCGGCACGCCCCGACGAGACCGAGCGGCTGCTCGACGCGTGGGGCGAGGCGATCTGGGACATGGGCCGCGACTTCGGCACCATCGGCTGCCGCAAGGGACCGTGGACGGTCGAGGTGACGACGTACCGCTCCGAGGCCTACGACCCCGCCTCGCGCAAGCCGACGGTGGACTTCGGTGACACCCTCGAGGCGGACCTCGGCCGCCGCGACTTCACCGTCAACGCGATGGCGGTGCGGGTGCCGGGCCGGGTCGTGGAGGACCCGTACGGCGGTGCGATCGACCTGGCCCAGGGTCTGCTCCGCACACCCGGGACGCCCGAGCAGTCGTTCTCCGACGACCCGCTGCGGATGCTGCGCGCCGCACGCTTCGCCGCCCAGCTCGGCTTCACGGTGGCGCCCGAGGTGGTCGCCGCGATGACCGACATGGCCGGTCGGATCGAGATCATCTCGGCCGAGCGGATCCGCGACGAGCTGGTGAAGCTGATCTTGGCCGCCCACCCGCGGCGCGGGCTGGCCCTGCTCGTCGAGACCGGCCTCGCGGCGTACGTCCTGCCCGAGCTGCCGGCCCTCGCCCTCGAGCGTGACGAGCACCATCGGCACAAGGACGTCTACGAGCACACCCTCACCGTGCTCGAGCAGTCCATCGACCTGGAGGAGCGGCTGCCGGACGGCGGCCCCGACTTCGTCTCCCGCTTCGCGGCGCTGATGCACGACGTCGGGAAGCCGCGCACTCGGCGCTTCCTCGACGACGGCTCGGTCACCTTCCACCACCACGACGTCGTCGGCGCGAAGCTGACCCGCAAGCGGATGCAGGCGCTGCGGTTCTCCAAGGACGAGACGGAGGCGGTCGCCAAGCTGGTCGAGCTGCACCTCCGCTTCCACGGCTACGGCTCCGGCGAGTGGACCGACTCCGCCGTACGCCGTTACGTGCGCGACGCCGGCGACCAGCTCGAACGGCTGCACGTGCTCACGCGCGCCGACTGCACTACCCGCAACCGGGCCAAGGCCGAGCGGCTGCGGCGTACCTATGACGACCTCGAGGTCCGCATCGCCAGGCTCCAGGAGCAGGAGGAGCTCGACTCGATCCGCCCCGATCTGGACGGCAACCAGATCATGGAGCTCCTCGGCATCGGCCCCGGTCGCGACGTCGGCCGCGCGTACCACTACCTGCTCGAACTCCGCCTCGACCGCGGCCCCATGTCGGAGGAAGCCGCCGCAGCCGCGTTGCTGGAGTGGTGGGGGTCGCGCTCCTGAGCCGTCGAGTGACGCGAAAGTGCTGCGCATCGCCGTTCTGAACAGCACTTTCACGACGCTCGACGGTCCCGTTCATCCAGCGGACGGAACTTGTCCTCACGGACCACGTCGCTCTCGTGCTGCAGTTTGTCGCGGTGGTGCGCTCCCATGAACTCGCCGACGACGCCGCGTCGCGGGTCGATGAGATCGGGTACGCCTACGAATCGGCCGTCGAGATCCAGGACCGGTCTGTTGCACAGTGGGTGGCCCCAGCCCGCGTCGCAGCGCCACACCAGCCGGTAGTCCGTCTCGTACGGCGACCACGAGTTCTCGTCACACAGGTCGAGCGCCTGGTCGACGTTCCGGACGTCGCGGTACCAGCGCCGCTCGAGCCGGTAGAGGCGCATCCGGCGAATCGTCGTCAGCTCCGCTGCGAAGGTCATGTCGGCTGAGACGACCATCGCGCGGGGGTAGTGGACTCGTCTCATCTCGTCGAAGAGTGCTCGTTCGACGGAAGCGCAGCGAATGCCGTGGATGACCAGGATCTCGTCCGGAGGGACCGTGAATCGTGACGCGAGAATCCCGTCGTGGTGCTGTAGCCGTTCACCGTTGGTCGCGATCGGCACCGGAAGCCGAGTCACGCCGTCGCGGGCGAGACCATCGAAGTAGCCAGCGCCCCAGAGTCGCAAGGCGGCCCATCCTGTGACGACGGCACGCTCGCCAGCCCGACAGGCGGACTCCAGGATCCGCTGTTCGACGTACTCGTCACTCACGTGAGCGGGCACGAACCTGCCCGGGGACGTACGCCGCCAGTTCGGTCCCCGAGACCGGGGCTTCGTGGGCCCGGTGATCCCGAGAGGGTCCACCGGCACGGGGACGACGAGACCTGTCGCGGGCGGAGCGAAGAGATGCTCTGGGCGTCGCATGCCCAGGCTCTGCCCGCAGGCACCTGTGGACGACCAAGGACTTTGCAGTCTGTGGAGAACGCTTCCGTCGAGTGACGCGAAAGTGCTGCCAGATCAGGGATCTGACAGCACTTTCACGACGTTCGACGGGGAACCCCCGAGGCGCTTACTCCTCGCCGCGGATGAAGGCCTCCACGCGGGCGCGGCCCTCCTCGTCGGGGAGCTGCACCGGCGGGGACTTCATGAGGTAGGACGACGCGGAGATGATCGGGCCGCCGATGCCGCGGTCCTTGGCGATCTTGGCCGCCCGGATCGCGTCGATGATGATGCCGGCGGAGTTGGGGGAGTCCCAGACCTCGAGCTTGTACTCCAGGTTGAGGGGTACGTCGCCGAACGCGCGGCCCTCGAGACGGACGTAGGCCCACTTGCGGTCATCGAGCCAGGCGACGTAGTCGGAGGGGCCGATGTGCACGTTGCGGTCGTGGGCGTCGGCCCCGGCCAGCGAGCCGGTGAGGTTGGAGGTCACGGCCTGGGTCTTGGAGATCTTCTTGGACTCCAGGCGCTCGCGCTCGAGCATGTTCTTGAAGTCCATGTTGCCGCCGACGTTGAGCTGGTAGGTGCGGTCCAGCGCCACGCCGCGGTCTTCGAACAGCTTGGCCAGCACCCGGTGGGTGATGGTCGCGCCGACCTGGGATTTGATGTCGTCGCCGACGATCGGGACACCGGCGTCCTCGAACTTCTTCGCCCACACGGGGTCGGAGGCGATGAAGACGGGCAGCGCGTTGACGAAGGCCACGCCGGCGTCGATCGCGCACTGGGCGTAGAACTTGTCGGCCTCCTCCGAGCCCACGGGGAGGTAGGAGACGAGCACGTCGGCCTCGGCCTCGCGCAGCGCGCGGACGACGTCGACCGGCTCGGCCGCCGACTCCTCGATGGTTTCGCGGTAGTACTTGCCGAGCCCGTCAAGGGTGTGGCCCCGCTGGACGTCGATGCCGAGGGTCGGCACCTCGCAGATCTTGATGGTGTTGTTCTCGGAGGCGTTGATGGCCTCGGAGAGGTCCTTGCCGACCTTCTTGTCGTCGACGTCGAACGCCGCGACGAACTCCACGTCGGAGACGTGGTAGTCACCGAAGGTGACGTGCATCAGCCCGGGGACCGTGCCACTGGGATCGGCGTCCCGGTAGTAGTGCACACCCTGGATCAGGGAGGTGGCACAGTTGCCGACTCCGACGATTGCTACTCGAACCGAACCCATGGGGTGCGTTCCCTTCTGATTTGACCTTCTGGCTGACACAGTCGGCTGTCCCTCAGGACGTCTCTGCGGTGTGGGGCGGGGTGCCCAGGTTGGGCGTTTGCGGGTTGCCGCGCTCGGCGTTGATCAGGTCGGAGAGCCAGTTGACCTCGCGCTCGACCGATTCGACGCCGTGCCTCTGGAGTTCGCCGGCGTACCGGTCGGCCTCCTTGGCGGTCATGGCGAGCTCGCGCTGGATCCGGTCGAGCCGCTCCTGGAGCCGGGTCCGGCGCCCCTCGAGGACGCGCAGCCGGATCTCCATGTCGGTGGAGGAGAAGAAGGCGAATCGGATGTCGAAGTTGTCGTCCTCCCACGCGGTGGGACCGACCTCCGACATCAGCCGCTCGAACTCCCGGGTGCCGGCCTCGGTCACCTGGTAGGTGATCCGCGGGCGACGCGACGTCGGGGTCGACGCGGTCGACTCCTCGATCAGCGACCCCCGGAGCATCTTCTTCAACGTCGGGTAGAGCGAGCCGTAGGAGAGCACTCGACCCCAGCCGAGCATGAGATTGAGGCGCTTGCGGAGCTCGTAGCCGTGCATGGGTCCCTCGTGCAACAGCCCCAGGACTGCCAGCTCGATGGTCTCCGCGCGCCGTGCCACAGACCTATCGTAGCGATATATCCGCCAAACGCGAACTGGTGGCACATCGCGGCGATCTGACAGCCCGGACGGTGACGC
>DOWL01000169.1:30125-36665 GCA_003519585.1 Nocardioides sp.
CAGCCCGGACGGTGACGCTGCTCACGCCAAGAGGCAGGTTGAGCGGGGTGCGGCTGAGAGCCGGCTGAGATGTGCTGCGCAGGCGCCGCGCCGACTCGGCCTTTCTAGGGCCGGGTGCGTACTCTCGTGCGACGTGGCAGGCAAGCGCAAGGCGGGTACGCCGAACGGGCGGACCCGACCCTCGGGACGCTCGGCGTCCGCCGCACCCGCCAAGAAGTCGCCCGCGAAGGCCGGCGCCAAGCCGCCGGGGCAGCCCCCGCGGGGCAAGAACGGCAAGAAGGGCAAGAAGCCCCGGACCCGCGGACAGAAGGTCCGTCGCGTCCTGCTCTACTTCGTCGTGGCCGGCCTGGTCTGCGTGCTCATCGCCGGCGGCGCGTTCGCCTATCTCTACAAGACGACCAAGCTGCCCGACCCCAACGCCGACTTCGAGACCAACACCTCGTTCGTCTACTACAGCGACGGCAAGACCGAGCTCGGCCGGTACGCCATCCAGAACCGCGACGCGATCAGCTACGACGACATGCCCCAGGACGTGAAGGACGCCGTCGTCGCAGCGGAGAACCGCAGCTTCTGGAGCGACAACGGCATCGACGTCAAGGGCATCGCCCGCGCGGTCTTCAACAACGCCTCGGGCAACGCCACCCAGGGCGCCTCGACGATCACTCAGCAGTACATCAAGATCCTCTACCTCACCCAGGAGCGGTCCTACACCCGCAAGCTGAAGGAGGCGATCCTCTCCCTCAAGCTGGGCAAGGAGCGCTCCAAGCAGCAGATCCTCGAGGGCTACCTCAACACCATCTACTTCGGCCGCGGCGCTTACGGCATCCAGGCCGCTGCGGAGGCGTACTTCGAGAAGGACGCCGGTGAGCTCACGCTCCAGGAGAGCGCGGCGCTCGCGAGCATCATCAACAACCCCAGCCACTTCGACCCGGCCAACGGCAAGGAGTCGAAGATCGCGCTACGCGAGCGCTACCGCTACGTGCTCGACGGGATGGCCCAGGCCGACGACATCACCGCCGACGAGGCGGCCCAGGCGAGCAAGAGACTCCCCAAGTTCCCACCGGTGGTCAAGGACAGCACGTACGGCGGGCAGAAGGGCCACGTGCTGGCCATGGTGAAGTCCCAGCTGCTGGAGCTGAAGGACGAGGCCGGGCGGCCGCTGCTCACCGACGACCAGATCGACGGCGGTGGCCTGCGGGTGACGACGACCTTCACCAAGAGGGCGATGGACGCCGCGGAGGCGGGCGTCGCGGAGGTCAAGCCCAAGGGGCCCGAGATCGACAAGCAGCTGCACGTCGGCGTCGCCAGCGTGCAGGTCGACACCGGCGCGATCCGCGGCATCTACGGCGGTCAGGACTACCTCGAGTCCCAGATCAACTGGGCGGAGGCCGGCGGCATGGCCGGCTCGTCGATGAAGCCGTTCGCGCTGGCGGCGGGCATCAAGGCGGGCTTCTCGCTCAAGGACACCTTCGACGGCAACTCGCCGTTCGAGCTGCCCGACGGTGCGGAGATCGAGAACGAGGGCGACACCGACTACGGCTCCGCGGTCAACCTGATCAAGGCCACCGAGGACTCCATCAACACCGCCTACACCGATCTCACGGTCTCCATCCCGGACGGGCCGCAGGAGATCATGAGCACGATGAACGCGATGGGCATCCCGCCGGAGAAGCCCACGCGCAAGTACGACTACGGCTTCCCCGACCACACCCCGGGCCTCAAGCCGTTCCCGAGCATCACCCTCGGTACGGCGACGGTGAGCCCGATCAACATGGCCAACGGCTACGCCACCATCGCCAACGGCGGTCGCTTCCACGCGCCGTACATCATCGAGAAGGTCGTCGACCAGGACGGCGAGACCCTCTACGACCACTCGGTCAGCGACAAGCAGGCCATCGATGACGAGCAGGGCTCCGACATCGCCGCCGACGTCAGCTACGCCATGCAGCAGGTGGTGCAGGCCGGCAGCGGCACTGCCGCACTCGAGCTGGGCCAGCCGGCGGCCGGCAAGACCGGCACCGCCACGGTCTCCAACGGTGACGTGTCGTCCTCGTGGTTCACCGGGTTCACGCCCCAGCCGACCGATCCCGATGCCGACAAGAGTTGGCTCGCGACCTCGGTCATGTACGTCCGCGGCAAGGGGACCGGCAAGCTCGACGGCTGGTTGCCGACCTCCGACGACGGCCGGCAGGGGTACTTCGGCGGCAACTACCCCGCCAAGACCTGGACCGCGGTCATGACCAAGGACCTCGAAGACATCGAGGTCGGGGAGTTCCCCGACCCGGTCTACGTCGACGGCGAGGCACCGACCGAGGGCCACCAGCCGACGTTGCCGCCGTCGCCGACCAAGAAGCCGACGCCGAGCAACACGCCGTCCAACACCGGCAAGCCGACCAAGTCCCCCTCGATCCCCGGCCCGCCGTCCGATACGCCGAGCAGCACTCCGCCGGCGCCGCCGCCGTCGTCCTCGGCGCCGCCGCCGAGCCCCACCGACACGCCCACCCAGCCCCCGAGCTGCGACCCCGTCACCTGTCCCACGCTGAGCGCCACGCCACCGGCCGCGCGCATCGTGGCCACGGGTGCGTCGTCGGTGGCCTGGTGGGACCGGATGCGCTGGTGACGTGAGCGGCTCCCCGCGGTCGAGCGACGACCACATCCACCCGACTCTGGATGATCCGGTGGTCGCTGCCCTCAGTGAGGGCGTGGGAGGGCCGATGGGCCGGCGTGGTGCCGGTCACCCCTGGTGGACGCCGACCCGGGTGCTGCTGCTGCTCACCGCGATCGCGTTCGCGCTCGGCATGGTGCAGAAGAGCGGCTGCTACGAGCGCTACTGGGTCTACGACGACCACCGCTACACGCACATGTGCTACTCCGACCTGCCTTACCTCTACACCGGTCGCGGGCTGGTCGAGCTCGCCTGGCCCTACAGCGACGACCGGCAGGTGCGGGACCGCTACGACGTCATGGAGTACCCCGTCGGCATCTCGCTGTTCGCCTATGGCGCGGCGTGGGTGACGCACTGGGTGACCGGCTCGCCCGAGGTCTCCGTACGCGCGGACGAGCCGGCCGGCGACCTGGTCGGCACGGCGCAGGTGAAGAAGGAGATCCGGGCCTTCGTCATCGTCAACGCGCTGATCTTCGCCGCGTTGGCGCTGCTGTCGGCGTGGCTGCTCGCAGGGGTCCATCCGCGGCGGCCGTGGGACGCCGCCGCCTTCGCCGTCTCACCAGCACTGGTGCTGACCGGGCTGATCAACTGGGACATGCTCGCCGTGGTGCTGGTGGCCGGCGCGTTGTGGACCTTCGCGCGTAGCCGGCCGGTCGCGACGGGCGTCCTGATCGGCCTCGGCGCGGCGACCAAGCTCTACCCGCTGTTCCTGCTCGGCCCGGTCGCCCTGATCTGTCTTCGCGAACGGCGCTACCGCGAGCTCGTGGACACGACGCTCGCGGCCGGCGGCGCGTGGCTGCTGCTCAACGCGCCCGCGTACCTCAGTGGGTCGGCCGAGTGGAAGGTGTTCTGGACCTTCAACTCCGGGCGTGGCCCCGACTTGGGCTCGCTCTGGTTGGTGCTCAGCCAGGCGGCCCACACGACGATCAGCGCCAGCACCGTCAACCACTGGTCGTGGGCCTTCTTCGCGCTCTGGTGTGTGGGGGTCGCGGTCCTTGCCTTCCGCGCGCCGACCACCCCACGGCTGGCTCAGCTGGGCTTCCTCGTGATGGTGGGCTTCGTCCTGGTCAACAAGGTCTACTCACCGCAATACGTCCTCTGGCTCCTGCCATTGGCAGTCCTGGCGCGGCCGCGGTGGCGCGATCAGCTGGTCTGGCAGGCGAGCGAGGTCGTCTACTTCGCGTCGGTGTGGTGGTACCTCGGCGGCGACCTGCAGCCCGCCGGCGGCGACGACGTGACGACGTACTGGCTGGCGATCCTGATCCGGGTGGCCGGCGAGCTCTACCTCGCCTTCTTCGTGGTGCGCGACATCCTGTGGCCGCGCTACGACCCGGTGCGAGCTGATCCGGTCGGAGACGAGCCTCAGGCGATGACGACGCGGTCGAACGTCGTCGCGGTGTAGCGGACGCGCGCGTCGACCAGGTCGCCGACGGCGGGGACCCGGGCGTCGCTCGGCAGCAGCAGCATCGAGGCCTGCATGTGAGGAGGCTCGGCGAAGAGCCGCTGTCGGCCGTCGACCCAGAACGGCGATCGGGTGCGACCGAGTGCGTCCATCCCGCCGCGGGCGGCCACCTTCGCGCGCGAGCGCAGGTCCGACTCGCCCGGAGGCGACTCCAGCCCGATGCCGTGGGCGGTCCCGCCACTGACCACGAGCAGGTGTCCGTCGCGTGGGGCTGAGCGTCCGCGGTAGCCGAACGCGTCGCCGCGGCGGAGCGGGTGCACGTCGAGCACGGTCGAGGTGACGCGGAGCGCGTCGCGGTCGCCCAGCCACAGGTCGGTGCCGGTGCGGGGCCGGATCGTCAGGTCGCCGTACGTCGCGCGGAGCGTGTCGAGCTCGGCGCGCGTCAGGTGGCTGACCCACACCGTGCTGGTCGGCAGTCCGGCGGCGACGATGTCGGTGAGCAGCTGCTCGACCTCGGCGAGGTGGCTGCCGGCGGCCAGTGGCAGGTGGAGCGCGACCCCCTCGAGGCGGCCCCCGAGGGAGCGGGAGTCTCGGGCCACTGACCACAGTTCGGTGGTGCTCATTCCGTGGCGGCGCATGCTGGTGGCGAGTTCGAGCACATACCTCGCGCCCGGTCGCGCGGCGAGCAGCTCCGCCAGATCGTCGGGTCGGCTCACCGTGTGGACGACCCGACGGTCGAGACCGGGATCGGGCTGGGGGTGGAAGGTCCGCCACGGGGTGAGCACGAGCAGGTCACCGTCGTAGCGCTGGGCCACGTCGGGCAGTTCCTCGTAGGTGCCGACCGCGAGGGTGTCGCAGCCCAGCCCTTGCTCGGCCAACCACTGCGTCTTGCGCGCCAGCCGGCCCAACGAGAACCCGTAGCCGTTGCCCTTGGCGACCGGCACCAGCCCGGGGGTCGACTCGGCGACACCGCGCAGGTGGGCGCGCCAGCGGGCACCGTCGACGGTCAGGGTGAGGCTCATGAACGCCTCTTCATGTAGAGGTCGAAAGCGGAGTAGAGGGCCCGGCGGAGCGGGAGGTCCCACTCGCCGACGTACTCGACGGCCTCGCCGCCGGTGCCGACCTTGAACTGGATCAGCCCCACGTGGCTGTCCTCCGCATCGAGGGTCGGCGTGATGCCGCGCAGGTCGTAGACCTCGGCGCCCATCTCGAGCGCCCGCCGGATCATCGCCCACTGCACGGCGTTGGAGCCTCGCACCTCACGCTTCGCGGTGGACGAGGCGCCGTAGGAGTACCACGTGTGCACGCCGACCCGGACCATGATCGTGGAGGCGACCAGGTCGCCCTCGTGGTCGGCGAAGAACAGGCGGATGCGGTCGGGGTCCTCGTCACTCATCGCCTCGACCATCCGGCGGAAGTAGTCGAGCGGCCGCGGCGTGAAGTGGTCGCGGTGGGCCGTCTCGACGTACAGCGTGTGGAACCGCGCGAGGGCGGCGGTGAGCTCGTCCGGCGTCGCCGACCCATCGGCCGTGGTGACCACCACGCCCGCCTTGTCCGCCTTCTTGATGTTGCGTCGCCACAGCTGGTTCATGCCGCGCAGCACGTCGTCCTCGCTCAGCCGGACGCCGTCGCGGACCAAGGGGATCTCGAAGTTGTACTGCGGCTGCCCGAGCCCGAAGCCGTCGAGCTGGTTCTGGCTGCGCCAGCCGAGGCTGGTGAGCTGACTCACGACCCGGGCCCCGACCGGTTCGCGGTGGCTGGGCGTGAGCTCCTGGAGGCGGCGTACTGCGGGGTCGGCCAGCCCCTGCTTGACCTGCTCGGCGCTCCATCGCCGGGTCACGACGGGCGGACCCATCCGGATGCCGAACGCGCCGTTCGCCTTGAGGTACGCCGCGAGTGGGTCGAGCCAGGTGCGGAGGTCGGGCGCCGACCAGTCGATGACCGGACCCTCGGGCAGGTAGGCCAGCGTGTAGCGCTCGAGCCGGGGGATCGGCCGGTGCAGCACCAGGCCGGCCCCGATCAGCGCGTCGCCGTCGAAGAAGCCGATCGACTCGCGCCGCCACTCGGCCTTGACCCGGCCCCAGGCCGGGGTCTGCAGGAAGCTGGTCCAGGGCTGGTCGGCCGCGAACTCCCGGTGCTGTTCGTCGGTGATGGGGCGGACGGACAGCGGGGGCACCCGTCGAGGCTATAGGCCAGCCCATCGCATCGCGTGATCGATGGATGCTCGCCGAGACCGCTCGAACCTGACACCCTGGAGCCTCACCCCAAAGGATCCACCTCACCAGGTGGACGCGACGTGTATCAGGCGCGGACCCCGGCGCTCATCACCGTCGTGACCTTCCCATCCAGGAGCAGCTCGGAGGCCCGCGTGACGATCGGTGGCGCAGCGACCGAGCGGCCCGGCGAGGTCTGGGGGCAGGCCGCATCGGCGTTCCAGCGGTGGGCTGCCGGCGACGCCGTCGCGCTGGACGAG
>DOWL01000169.1:36797-37056 GCA_003519585.1 Nocardioides sp.
GGCGACGCCGTCGCGCTGGACGAGCTGGTCCGGCTGATGACACCGGTGCTGTGGCACGTCGCCCGCGCGTACCGGCTGCCGAGCGAGGTTGCAGAAGACGTCGTACAGAACACCTGGCTGGCGCTGGTGCGCTCGCGCGAGCGGATCCAGGAGCCGGCGGCGGTCGGCGGCTGGCTGACGACCACCACCCGTCGCGAGGCGTGGAAGGTGGCCAAGGCCTCCGGCCGGGGCATCCCGGTCGACGACGACGAACTGGCCC
>DOWL01000169.1:37175-37600 GCA_003519585.1 Nocardioides sp.
GACGACGACGAACTGGCCCGGAGGCTGCCCGACGAAGGCTCGGCCGAGGCCGAGGTCGTCCGGCGCGACTCCGACGGACGGTTGTGGAACGCCGTCGAGCTGCTGTCCGAGCGCTGCCAGGCGCTGTTGCGGATCGTGGCCTTCGAGCACCGTCCCGACTACCGCGAGATCGCCGCCGACCTCGGCATGCCGGTCGGCAGCATCGGACCGACCCGCGGGCGGTGCCTACAGAAGTTGCGTGCCCTCATCGAGGAAGACGACGCAGAAGAGAACGGGGAAGACCATGGCTGAGATGACAGACGACCACCTGCTGGCCGGTGTCCGCACCTACTGGGAGTCCCACGACCCCGTGCCTGACGGCATGCTCGCGCGGCTCCAGACCGCGGCGGCCCTCAGGGCCTCCGAGACCGACCTCGACCTCGAGC
>DOWL01000169.1:37726-38170 GCA_003519585.1 Nocardioides sp.
CCGAGACCGACCTCGACCTCGAGCTGATGCTGCTCGTCGAGCGCACCGACGAACTCGCCGGTGCCCGCGGGGCCTCCACCACGGCGTACACGCTGCGGTTCGCGCACGACGGGGTCGACCTGCTGTTGCGAGTCTCGGGCGACGGTACGACGTCGCGGATCGACGGGTGGGTGGTGCCGCCGAGCCCGGTGACCGTCTCGGTCCTGCGCGACCCCGACGTACTGGCCACCCTCGAGGTCGGCGACGCCGGCCGGTTCGAGGTGCCCGATCTGAGCCCCGGGATGCTGCGGGTCCGGCTTGAGCCGGTCGATGGCAGCACCTCGTTCGTGACCCCCGCCTTCGAGATCTGAGGACAGATGGAACCCACGCAGCCCCCTGAAGCACGAGGCGAACGCCGGCAGCTCGACCGCGAGCCCACCACCCCGCCGCGCGACGCCTTCTCCG
>DOWL01000169.1:38302-40663 GCA_003519585.1 Nocardioides sp.
CCCCGACCCGCCCCCCCCCCCCCCGCCGCGCGACGCCTTCTCCGTCGTCCAAGGTCGCGTGCTCGACCCGGCCACGGCGCTGTTCGTCGAGGGTGTCGAGCCGCGGCCGACGGTCTACGTCGGACCGCGGCTGACGATCTCCAAGACCATCGACATCCAAGCGGCGATGGCGGTGCTCGGCCAGGTCGCCGAGCGGCTGGGCTGGACCGTCGAGCTGGAGCCGGAGGACGAGCGGCTGGCCCGGCTCAAGCACGGCCTGCGCACGGTGAGCATCAAGCTGGCCTCGAGCCGCGCCGCGATCGCGCCCGACGGCTGGACGCTGCTGCAGCAGACTCGCGCCCAGTTCGGGATCGACGCCGTACGGGGCGTCGGGCTCGACCACGTGGTCTTCACCAGCCCGTTCGACTGGGGCCACCCCTTCGACTGGGGTCACCCGTTCGATTGGGGACACCCGTTCGACTGGGGCCACCCCTCCGGCGGCGACTCGAGCTCGCCGATCGCGAGCTACGCCGTGGCGGGCAGTGGCGGGCGGCAGCCGATCGCGTACGTCGGGCCGCGGCCGCGGCGCTGCTCCGACGACGAGCTGACCACCCGCCGGCCGGTCGTGGCGATCCTCGACACCGGCTGCGGAGAGCACGAGTGGCTCGATGACGTGGTCACGACCGATATCGATCTCGACGGCGTGCAGATCGGCTACCACGCGCCGGGCACCGACCCCGAGATCCTCGGCGACCTGACCGGCCCGTTGGACGGCGTGATCGACCCGATGTCCGGCCACGGCACGTTCATCGCCGGGCTGGTGCACCAGGCCTGTCCCGACGCGGAGATCGTGTCTTGGCGGATCATGCCGTCGGTCGGACCGATCGTGGAGTCGGACTGGGTGACGGCGCTGAGCCAGATCGCCGAACTGGTGCGGCGCGGCCGCGCCGGCGAGCCCGGCGGCAAGCTGATCGACGTCCTCAGCCTCTCCATCGGCTACTACCACGAGACGCCGGAGGACATGCTGTTCGACCCGACGCTCTACGACATCCTTCGCGACATCTCGCTGCAGGGGACGCTCGTGGTCTGCTCGGTCGGCAACGACGCGACGGCACGGCCGAACTTCCCCGCTGCCTTCGCGCCGTGGTCGGACGGCAACGGACCGATCCAGGCCGAGGCCGACTGCCCACCGATCGTCTCGGTCGGGGCGCTCAACCCCAACGGCAAGACCGACGCGATGTTCAGCAACGCCGGCCCGTGGGTGCGCGCGTACGTGCCGGGGGCCGCGGTGATGAGCACCTTCCCGACCACCTTCCAGGGGGGTCGCCAGTCGCTGGCTCGCACCAAGGCCTTCGGCCGCCCGCGCGACACCATCGACCCCGACGACTTCCGAGGCGGCTTCGGGGTGTGGAGCGGGACGTCGTTCTCCGCGCCGCTGATGGCCGGTCGGCTGGCTCGCCGGCTCCAGGACGACCTCGGCGACGGCGACGACCTGACGACCGCGATCGATCGAGCTTGGACGGCGGTCCAGGCCCGCACGGGGATCAAGCCCTGACCCCGGTCATGATGGGGACGTGCTCACCGCGGAGGAGCTACATCGTCGCGCCGTAGAGGCGGTCAACCACGGCCGGGTCCGACCGGCTGGTCGGCTCCTCGAACGCGCGGCGGAACGGTCGAGCGACCCGGACCTGCTCGGGCGGATCGAGGTGAGCCGCGCGTACGTCGCCATGGAGCTCGGCGACCTCGAGACCGCGACCCGGCTCTGCCACGAGTCGCTGGCCCGGCCGGGCCTCGCGCGGCCCGACCGAGGAGTGGCGCTCGCCCAGCTGGCCATGCTCCACATGCGGTCCGGGCAGACCACCGAAGCACTCGCCTCCTTCACCGAGGCGATCGCGCTGCTCGACACCTTGCCGGTCGACCGAGCCCGGGCGTTGGGCAATCGCGGTGACGTCTTCCTCCACCAGCGACGGGTGGCGGTCGCCGTCGACGACTTCCGTGCTGCGGCCGAAGGGTTCTCAGCCGTCGGTCTCGAGGTCGAGCGGGCCAAGGCGGAGCACAACCTCGGCTACGCCCTCATGGTGGGTGGCGACCTGATCGGTGCGCTGGAGGCGATGAGCGCGGCCTACCCGGTGCTGGCGCCGGTCAGTCCGGTCCATCGGGCCGTGTGCACCCAGGACCGAGCCGAGGTGCTGCTGGCGATGGGGCTGGAGGACGAGGGTGCCGAGCTGCTCCGGCGGGCCGCGCGCGACTACGGGCTGCGGGGGCTGCGGCAGCGGCAGGGTGAGGCCGAGCTCGCCCTGGCCCGCGGCCTCGTGGTCGGCGATCCGACGGCCGCCCGCCGGCTGGCCTCGTCCGCGCGGAGCCGGTTCGCGCGGCTGGGCC
>DOWL01000169.1:40733-41385 GCA_003519585.1 Nocardioides sp.
GAGCCGGTTCGCGCGGCTGGGCCACGACGCCTGGCGCGCTCGCGCCGATGCCCTGGTCGTGGCGGCGGACGTCGGCCTCGACCGGCACTCGGCGGCGCTGGTCCAGCGGGCCGCCGAGCTCGCGCAGCAGATGCGCGACCAGGGGCTGGGCGCCGAGGCGGCCGCGACCCGGCTCAACCGGATCCGGGCACTGATCCGGCGCGGTGCTCTCGACGACGCCCTGGCCGAGCTTTCTGGCCTGGGCCGCATGGACCGCCAACCGTTGGTGGTCCGGCTGCAGGACCGCGACGCCCGCGCCGAACTCGCCGAGCGGACCGGGCGCCGTACGGCGGGGCTGCGCCAGCTCCGCGCCGGGCTCGACGACCTGCACGCGTGGCAGAGCTCGTTCGGCTCACTCGACCTGCAGACCAACGTGGTCGGCCACGGCGTCCGGCTGGCGGTGCGCGGGCTCGCTCTCGCGGTCGGGTCTCCGTCGGATGCCGTGCTGTTCGAGTGGTCGGAGCGGGCCCGGATGCTGGCCTCACGGATCCAGCCGGTGCGGGCCCCGCAGGATCCCCAGGCCGTTGCCGACCTGGCCGAGCTGCGGGCCGGCCCGGCGCCGGAGCGGGAGGCCGAGCTGCGGCGCCGGATCCGCGAGCAGGCGTGGCAGCGG
>DOWL01000169.1:41491-49364 GCA_003519585.1 Nocardioides sp.
GCGAGCAGGCGTGGCAGCGGAAGGGATCGGGCGAGTTCGACGACCCGGTCTCGCTGGCGTCGCTCCAGAACGGGCTGGACGCGGGTACGGCGCTGGTCGCCTACGTCGTGACCGCTACCCGGGTCGTCGCGCTGGTGGTCACGGACCGCGGCACCGCGCGGCACGACCTCGGCGATCGCGCCGCCCTTGACGACGTGCTCGGCGGCCTGCTGCCCGACCTCGACATGGCGGCGGCCGACCTCCCCGAACCGCTGGCCGGTTCGGTGCGCGGGGCGCTGGCTCGCCGGCTGGATGCCGTGGCCGCGCTCCTCGTCGCGCCACTGCTGCCCGACCTCGGCGATCGTCGCGTCGTGCTGACCCCGTCGGGGGTGCTGGCCGGTGTGCCGTGGACGCTGCTTCCCGGGCTCGTGGGTCGGTCGGTCACTGTCGCGCAGAGCGCGACGTCCTGGCTGGTCCGGTGCGCGACCCCGTTGCGGACCGGGTCGGCGGGCTTCGTCGCCGGGCCGCGCGTCGTACGCGCCGAGGCGGAGGTCCGTGCTGGCGCCGCGGCCTGGCCCGGTGCGCCGGTGCTGACCGGACCGGCGGCGACGGCGGCCGCGGTCTCCGAGCTCGCCGGTCGGGTCGACGTGGTCCACCTCGCCGCGCACGGTCGACACTCCGCGGAGAACCCGCTGTTCTCGGGTCTCGAACTGGTCGACGGTCCGTGGTTCGGCTACGACATCGACCAACTGCCCGCCGTACCGGACGTGGTGCTGCTCTCCGCCTGCGAGGTCGGTCGCTCGTCGGTCCGCTGGGGCGAGGAGCTGATCGGCATGACCGCCGCCTGGCTGCACGCCGGCGCCCGCCGCGTCGTCGCCAGCCCCGCCGCGGTCAACGACGTCGCCGCCCACGACACACTCGTCCGGGTGCACACCGCTCTCGCCGACGGCACCGACCCCGCTACCGCCCTCGCCGCCACCATCACATCAGTGACCTCCGACGCCGCCCCCGCCCCCTTCGTCTGCTTCGGCTAAGGACGCCGAGTCGGCGCTACTGACGTGCAGTAACGACGACTCGGCGCTCCGACAACCACGTCGAGTCGGCGCTACTGACGTGCAGTAACGCCGACTCGGCGTCGGGTGTCCCGGAACTTTCCACAGCCCGGAGGTATCTGACCGGTTGTGCACAACTCCTCTTCCGCTGAGACCTCGTCCGCAGAATCCTCAGGAGACGCCATGACCGTGTCGATCACCAGCCCGGCTCCGTCGTTCGCCGATGACCGCTACGTGGTCGTCTCCGACCCGCGACCGGGCACGATCGTCGAGCTCGCTCCGGGGAGCCAGCTCGCGGTGAGCTTCCGGCGCGGGATCGGGCCGAGCCAGTGGTACGTCACCGAGCGGCCGGGGTACCTCATCGAGCTCACCGAGTCCGGCCACGAGTTCCAGTTCCTCGTCTTCGAGTCCACGGGTGCGCCGGTGCCGCTGCGGCTCGAGCGCCGGCGCCCCGATCGCGAGATGGCGCACGAGGTGTGCGAGCTGCTCGTCGTACCGGTCCCTGTCACCGGCGGCGCCGCGCGAACATCCAGCTCCTCATCGCCACGAACCGCATGACCGTGACGGCGAGGTTGGCGACGGTCAGCACGACGACCTCGACCCCGCGATGTGTGCTGCCCGTCGCATGCACCAGCCACAGCGCCGCGCTCGTGACGGCGAGTCCGACCGCGAAGACGGCCAACCCCTGCAGTTGATGCCGTACGGCGTCGCGCCGTCCGCGGACGCCGAAGGTGAGTCGCCGGTTGAGCGCGGTGTTGCCGACCGCGGTGAGCAGCAGCGCGAGCAGGTTGGCGGTCAGGGCGTCCGTCCAGCCGCGCAGCAGCAGGTAGAGGCCGGCGTAGACCACGGTCGACGTGAGCCCCACCAGCGCGAAAATCGCTACCTGCATGCCCAGCCGCCCCGACCCGGCGTCGGCCGATGCGCGGCCGAGCCGCTCGGAGACCTCGGTGAGCGGCAGCCGTCCGGTCAGCAGGTTGCGGCCGAGGCGGGCGATGCCGCGCACGTCGTCGTACGCCGTGCGCACGATGTCCACCCGGCTGTCCGGGTCGTCGACCCAGTCGACCGGGACCTCGTGGATCCGCAGCCCGAGCCGCTCGGCGAGCACCAGCAGTTCGGTGTCGAAGAACCACGCGTCGTCCTCGACCAGCGGCAACACCTCGACCGCGACGTCGCGACGGATCGCCTTGAACCCGCACTGGGCGTCGGAGAACCGGGTGCGCAGCGCGCCGCGGACCAGCAGGTTGTAGCCGCGCGAGATCACCTCGCGCCGGGGTCCGCGGACCACCCGCGAGTCGTGTCGAAGCCGGCTGCCGATCGCGAGATCGGAATGGCCGCTGATCAGCGGAGCGACGAGCGGGAGGAGCGCGTTGAGGTCGGTGGACAGGTCGACGTCCATGTAGACCAGCACCGCCGCGTCGGAGTCGGCCCACACCCTCTTGAGCGCCCGGCCGCGACCCTTCTCGGCCAGATGCACCACGCGCACGTCGTCGTACCGATGCGCGAGTCGACGGGCCAGGACCGCCGTGCCGTCGGTGCTCGCGTTGTCGGCGATCGTGATCCGATGGCTCCAGGGCACATCGGCCAACTGATCTCGCACCCGCACGACCGACGCCTCGAGGTCGGCCTCCTCGTTGTAGACCGGGATGACCACGTCGAGGGTCAGCGTGGCAAGACCTGGCTCGTACGCCGCTTCTACCGCGGTCACGGCGTCGCCGTGAGGTCGTAGAGCGTGACGCCGTCCACGGTCTGGGCGGTGAAGTTCGCCTCGACCCAGGTGGCGATCTCGCTGCTCGCGTTGCTGCCACCCAGCTGACCGAACCCGCCGCCGAACCCGCCGCCGAACCCGCCGCCAGCGATGAAGTAGTGGATCTCGCCGGCCGTGACGTAGGCCTGGAACTGCTCGAGGGTCGGCGACGGGTCAGAGCCGTTGAAGCCGCCGATCGCCAGCACCGGCTCCTCGCTGGCCAACTGGTAGCCGGACGCGCTGTTGGAGCCGACGGCCGCGGCGGCCCAGGTGTACTGCTCGGCGTTCTCCTGGAGCAGCGTGGTGATCGCTGCGGTCGACTCGCTGCCGTTGAGGAGTCCGCCCGCACCACCACCGCCCCCTCCGCCCGGACCGGCGCCGGGACCGCCTCCGAAGCCGCCGGCACTGCTCGGGCCGGCACTGGGGATCGACCCGGTGTGTGGGGTGGCCGCGGTCTCCACGGCGTACGCCGTCGGGCCGGCCAGGCAGAGCACCAGTGCGGCCGCGGCGACCCCGGCCGCGGTGCGGCGGGTCAAGCGGCCGAGGCCGGCGACGGCGAGCGCGACGATCAGCCCCGCAATGAGCACCACCCAGCGCAGCCAGGGCAGGAAGTCGGGCGTGCGACCCAGCAGGAAGTAGGCGAGCACCGTGGTCAGCGAGACAGTCGCGCTGGCGAGCCCGGCAGCGAGCAGCGAGCTCCGGTGGGTCCACAGCAGCCAGGCGCCGATCCCGACCAGGGCGCCGATCGCGGGGGCGAGGGCCACCGTGTAGTAGGCGTGGAAGATCCCGGCCATGAAGCTGAACGTCATTGCGGTGACGAGCAACCAGCCGCCCCAGAGCACGAGGCTCGCCCGCGCCAGGTCCGTGCGAGGAGCTCGGCGGGTGAACCACAGCCCGGCGACCAGCAGCAACATCGCGGCCGGCAGCAGCCAGCCGATCTGGCCGCCGATCTCGTCACCGAGCAGTCGGCCGAGACCGGTCTCGCCCCACTGACCGCCGTTCGCGCCCGCCCCGCCGCCCACCGAGCCGACCTCGTCGCCGGTGAGCCGGCCCAGGCCGTTGTAGCCGAGCGTGAGCTCGAGGATCGAGTTGTTCTGGCTACCGCCGATGTAGGGCCGGCTCGCGGCCGGCCAGAGCGAGACGATGGCGACCCACCAGCCGGCGGAGGCGACCAGGGCGACGAGACCGAGCGCCAGGTGGCCGATCCGCTTGGGCAGCGAGCTGTGTGCGAAGAGCAGGTAGACCAGGCCTAGCGCTGGAACGACGAGGAACGCCTGCAGCATCTTGGTGAGGAACGCGAGCCCGACCAGCGCACCGGCCAGGGCCAGCCACCTGGCCGGGTGCGCGGTCGTCTCGACCGCACGCAAGGTTGCGTACGCCGAACCGATCAGCAGCAGGGTGAGCAGTGCATCGGGGTTGTCGAACCGGAACATCAACACCGCCACCGGGGTGGTGGCCAGCACCACCCCGGCCAGCAGCCCGGCTCCGGTCGAACCGGTCGCCCGCCGGACCGTCGCGTACAGGAGGCCGACCGCGGCCATTCCGGCCAGCGCCTGCGGCACCAGGAGGCTCCAGGAGGACAGCCCGAAGATCCGGATCGACAGCGCCATCGGCCACAGCGAGAGCGGAGTCTTGTCGACGGTGATCGCGTTGGCCGCATCGGATGAGCCGAAGAAGAACGCCTTCCACGACTCCGAACCGGCCTGGGCGGCGGCAGCGTAGAAGCTGTTCGCCCAGCCGGACTCGCCGAGCCCCCATAGGTAGAGAACGCCGGTGCCGAGGAGCAGGGCGACGAGTGCCGGCCGCTCCCAGCGAGCTTGGGCCGGAGGGGCGGCCGGAGTCGGCGTGGCATCGGGGTCGTCGTTCGGACCGACCGGAGTCGGAGTCGGTCGGGAGGGCAGAAGGAGGCTCATGCCCGCCACGGTCGGCGACCCGATTGGGTCTGCGGCGTGCTACCTCTGTGCGCCGCCTGTGGGAGTTTCACCGGCCGGCCGGTGAATCTCACGCTCGTCGGCTGAAACTTCCTGCGCCGAGCGTGAGTTTCGTGCGACCGGTGAGGCCACGACCTACAACCGCTCGCGGAGCCAGGCGAAATCGGCCGCGTGCTCGGCGGCGCCACCAGGCGTCTCACAGATGACCGGTGCATCGGCGTCGCGGACCACAGCGGCCAGCAGCTCGGCATCGATCTTGCCGCTGCCGAAGTTGGCGTGCCGGTCGGCGCCGGAGTCGAACTCGTCGCGGCTGTCGTTGCAGTGCACCAGGTCGATCCGACCGGTGATCTTGCGGACGTCGTCGACCACCGTGTCGAGTGGGTTGCCGCCGGCGTGGGCGTGGCAGGTGTCGAGGCAGAAGCCGACCTGGTCGAAGCCCTCGGCCTTGGAGATCGCCTCCCAGACGCCGGCGATCCGGTCGAGGTAGCGGGCCATCGCGTTGGTGCCGCCCGCCGTGTTTTCGATGAGCAGCGGGATCTTGATGTCGGTCGCCTCGATAGCCTTGCGCCAGTTGTCGAAGCCCTTCGCCGGGTCGTCGTCGTCCTGGACGTGGCCGCCGTGGACGATCAACCCCTTCGCGCCGATCTCGGCGGCGGCGTCCATGTGTTGCTGGAGCAGCTTGCGGCCCGGGATGCGCTGGCGGTTGTTGGTCGTGGCGACGTTGATGAGGTACGGCGCATGGACGTAGAGGGCGATGCCGGCCGCCTCGGCGTCGGCTCGCAGCCCCGCCGCGCCACCGGCGTAGCGCACCACCGGCCCCTTGTAGCTCTGCGGGTCACCCAGGAAGAACTGCACCACCGTCGTGTCGCGAGCCTGGGCCTCCGCGATCGGGTCGGTCTGCTCGACGTGGGCTCCGATCAACATGCCGTCAGCCTAGGCGCGGCCGCCGACGGTCGGCCGATCGGCCGCTCACTGGGCGAGGTAGCCGCCGTCGACGGCAAGCACCTTTCCGGTGATGAAGCTCGCCCGGTCCGAGGCGAGGAACGCGATCGCCTGGGCCACCTCGCGCGGGTCGCCGAGCCGGCCCCACGTCCGGGCGCCGCCGCCATCATCGCATCGGCATCGGCCTCCACCGACACATCGCCCACGACCGCGACCAGCCGGTCGGCGTCGTACCCGGTCGCCTCGACCGTACGGCGCAGCGCCGTCTCGTCAAGATCCGTCGCGACGACGCGGGCGCCCTCCTCGAGGAACACCTCGAGGGTCGCTCGCCCGATGCCGCGCGCTGCCTCGGTCACCACCGCGACCTTGCCGTCCAGGATGTCCACAACCGCTGAGGCTAGGGCCAAGACGACCTCCGGGGCGTTCCGGGCGGCTACCGCAGATGCTGCGGTCCGGTCAGCTCGTGCAGCCGCTGCAGGGCGGCGGCCGCGGTGGGCCGGAGGTGCGGGTCGGATCGGGTCATCGAGTCGCACAACGTGACCAGCGGCGCCGTACCGGCGAGGATTCGCCGGGCCACGAGTCCCGCGGCGTAGACGTCCTGGCTGGGATGCGGCGGCGAGCCCGCGAGCCGTTCGGGTGGGAGGAAGGCTGGGGTGCCGCCGGCGACGACCGGTCGCTGCGTACTGGTGGCGACTCCGAAGTCGGCCAACAGCAGATGGGTGGCTGCGGGTGGCGCGCGCTCGAGGAGCAGGTTGGCCGGCTTGACGTCGCCGTGCACCAGACCGCGCGCGTGCACCTCGACCAACGCATCGAGCAGTTGGGCGAGCACGGTCGTCGCGAGGGCCGGTGGAAGTGGCCCGTGGCTGGCGAGCAGGTCGCGCAACGACCCGCCCCGGGCCAGAGTCATCAGCATCAGCACCGTGCCGTCCTCGGCCACCCACCCCGAGGGTGCGAGCACGTGCGGGTGAGAGATGCGATGGGCTGCCTCGCGGACCAGGTCGGCGACCGCGTCGGCGTCGCCGTCATGCAGCACCTTCGCGGCGATGTCGCGACGCTCGTGCAGGTCGCGGGCCCGGCGTACGACGCCGGTGGCCCCGCGACCGAGCTCCTCGAGCAGCAGGTAGCGCCCGGCGACGGGCCGGAGACCAGGGCGGTGACGGGACGTACGGCGCAGCATGGCGCCGGACATTAGTTCGTTCGACGGGTCGACGTCGGCGCTCATCCACAGGCTGCAGATCCACGTCGGAGATTTCTGTGCCCGACCGGGCCGCTGTTAGCCTTTCCTGTCCGTCCCGGCCAGACGCCGTGACGATCAACGCACAAGCCCTCCTGCCACGGAGAGACCGTGGCCGCTGAGCCCACAGGAGGTGGAACTGCTTTGCGTAGCTATGAAGTCATGGTGATCCTCGACCCGAGTCTCGAGGAGCGCACCGTCGGCCCGTCGCTCGACAAGTACCTCAACGTCATCCGCACGGACGGCGGCTCCGTCGAGTCCGTCGACGTCTGGGGTCGTCGCCGGATGGCCTACGAGATCAAGAAGAACCAAGAGGGCATCTACGCCGTGGTCTCCCTGACCGCCGAGCCCGCCTCGGTCAAGGAGCTCGACCGTCAGCTCACCCTGAACGAGTCGATCCTCCGCACCAAGGTCATCCGCCCCGACCACAAGTGACCTGCTCCCACGGGCGTCGTACGGCGGCGCCTGTGGATGGACACTTCCCACCGTCGGTGCCGACGGCAACGATGGGCGCGATAACCCACGGGACGACCCAGCGGGACGACTAAGGAGACCTCATGGCAGGCGAGACCATCATCACCGTGGTCGGCAACCTCACCGACGACCCGGAGCTGCGCTTCACGCCCTCGGGCGCCGCGGTTGCCAACTTCACGGTGGCCTCGACCCCGCGCAACTTCGACAAGAACACCAACGAGTGGGTCGACGGCGAGGCCATGTTCCTGCGCTGCTCCATCTGGCGGCAGGCGGCCGAGAACGTCGCCGAGTCGCTCCAGCGGGGCATGCGGGTCGTGGTCCAGGGCCGGCTCAAGGCGCGCTCGTATGAGGACCGCGAGGGCCAGAAGCGCACGGTCTTCGAGATCGAGGTCGACGAGATCGGCCCGTCGCTGAAGTTCGCCACCGCCAAGGTCAACCGCACCAGCCGCCAGGGCGGCGGGGGTGGCTACTCCGGTGGCGGCAACCAAGGCAACCAGGGCGGCGGCCAGGGCGGCGG
>DOWL01000169.1:49563-53051 GCA_003519585.1 Nocardioides sp.
AAGTTCGGCGTGTCCGCCGCCGCGATGGCCGCGCCGGCCGCAGGTGGCGCCGGCGGCGGCGCCGCTGGCGGCGGCAACGACCCGTGGGGCGCTCCCGGCGTCGGGAGCGACGAGCCCCCGTTCTGATCCACCCCTGCACCAACCCAGCTGCACCAACTCAACCCCGACCATTCCGGCTCTGTATCCACCCAGCGCCGGGCTTCTGAGGAGGAAGCACCACAATGGCCAAGCCCGTACTCCGCAAGCCGAAGAAGAAGGTTTGCCAGTTCTGCAAGGAGAAGGCGTCCGGTGTCGACTACAAGGACACCGCGCTGCTTCGCAAGTTCATCTCCGACCGCGGCAAGATCCGCGCGCGTCGGGTGACCGGCAACTGCGTCCAGCACCAGCGTGACGTCGCCATCGCGGTCAAGAACGCCCGCGAGGTCGCTCTGCTCCCCTACACGTCCACCGGTCGCTGAGAGGAGTCCTGAGATGAAGCTCATCCTCACCCAGGAGGTCACCGGCCTCGGTGCACCAGGCGACGTGGTCGAGGTCAAGGACGGCTACGGCCGCAACTACCTCGTCCCGCGCGGTGTCGCGATCCGCTGGACCCGCGGTGCCGAGAAGACCGTCGAGTCGATCAAGAAGGCCCGCACCACGCGTGCGGTCCGTGACCACGACTCCGCCGAGGCCGTCAAGGCCAAGCTCGAGGGCGCGCCGGTCCAGGTCAAGGTCCGGGCCGGCGAGGGCGGTCGGCTCTTCGGTGCGGTGACCGTGACCGACATCGCCGAGGCGCTCGCCGAGGCGAGCGGCCAGGATGTCGACAAGCGCACCATTGCGGTCGGCAACCCGATCAAGTCGCTGGGCGCCCACGAGGTCACCGTCCGACTGCACGACGAGGTCTCCGCGACGGTCTCGCTCAACGTCATCCCAGCTTGATCTGAGCTGTCCGAGGGACGAGGACAGGTCAGATCGTCGGTGGTTGAGCAGCCCGCGCGGCCGAGCTTGCTCGGACGCGACCGGGCGTGTCGAAACCAGGCGACCCGGGGCTGGGACTGAACCACCCCGCGCAACGGCCCCGCCGGCTCTCCACGAGCCGTGCGGGGTCGTCGTACGTGCGGGGATACCCCGGGCCGCATCGGCCCCTGACGACTAGTCCCGGTAAGGCACGCAACCATGACTGACTCTTACCCGGATAGTCCTACACATCCAGTGGAGAAGGCTGTGGATGACCTGCCGCCCTGCCTTTGTCGACAAAGCGTCCCGGTGGCCGTGATGTGGCCGTCCGGTGAACGGACACCCGGCAGAAGTATTTCCGCTCCACACCCGTGGATCGCTGTTTGTGCAGGTCAGAGCGGTGTTGGCCGCCTTTCTCGGAGCTGGGTCCACAGGACTGTCCCCAAGCTGTGCACAGGTCTGAGCGTGTCGTCCACGCGAACGCCCCGATTGTCCCCAAGGGCTGTGGAGGGCGGGCTTCCCTGGCGTCCTGAGGCTGCGTAGGTTCCTCCACGTCGCACCCCACGGCCGGTCGACCCGGACTGCCTGTGCTCTCGTGGACGAACGCCCACTGTCGGCGCTCGGTCCTACTGTCGACGACGTTCACCCGTCGTCCCATCCGTCACGCCCTTCACACCCGTTCTCGTCCCCCTGGAGCATCCTGTGAGCGTCACCGAGCCCGACTCCTGGCAGCTGCCCGGAGGGATGCCGGAGCCTGGCTCGGGTGGGGATCGGACGCCACCGCAGGACATGGCGGCCGAGCAGTCGGTGCTCGGGGCGATGATGATCTCCAAGGACGCCATCGCCGACGTGGCCGAGGTGCTCCGCGGCGTCGACTTCTACCGCCCCAGCCACGAGACGATCCACGACGCGATCATCGACCTCTACGGGCGCGGCGAGCCCGCCGACATGGTGACCGTCGCCAATGAGCTCCAGCGCCGCGGCGAGCTCCAGCGGATCGGCGGGGCGCCCTACCTCCACACGATCACCGCCTCGGTGCCGATCGCCGCCAACGCCGGCTACTACGCCGAGATCGTGCGGGAGAAGGCGATCCTGCGCCGGCTGGTCAACGCAGGCACCCGCATCGTCCAGTTCGGCTACGCCGGCGAGGGCGACGTCGACGAGCTGGTCGACCAGGCCCAGGCCGAGGTCTACCAGGTCACCGACAAGCGCAGCAGCGAGGACTACGCCCCGCTCTCGGAGATCATGGACGGCGTCCTCGACGAGATCGAGGCGATCGGCAACCGCGAGGCCGGCCTCTACGGCGTGCCCACCGGCTTCGTCGAACTCGACGAGCTGACCAACGGCCTGCACGCCGGCCAGATGATCATCGTCGCGGCGAGACCTGCTATGGGTAAGTCGACTTTGGCACTAGACTTATGTAGAGCCGCCTCGATCCACAACAACCTCACCAGCTGCTTCTTCAGCCTGGAGATGACGCGCTCCGAGATCACCATGCGGCTGCTCTCGGCCGAAGCGAAGGTCCCGCTCAACCACATCCGCAACGGCCAGCTCACCGAGGACGACTGGACCAAGCTGGCCCGCAAGATGGGCGAGGTCTCCAGCGCCCCGGTCTTCATCGACGACTCCCCCAACATGACGATGATGGAGATCCGGGCGAAGGCTCGCCGACTCAAGCAGCGCCACGACCTCCGCCTGATCGTCATCGACTACATGCAGCTGATGACTTCCGGCAAGAAAGTCGAGTCCCGCCAGCTCGAGGTCTCCGAGTTCTCCCGTCAGATCAAGCTGTTGGCGAAGGAGCTCGAGGTGCCGATCATCGCGCTCTCACAGCTCAACCGTGGTCCGGAGCAGAGGTCGGATAAGAGACCTATGTTGAGCGATCTACGTGAGAGTGGATCCCTCGAGCAGGATGCGGACATGGTGGTCCTCCTCCACCGAGAAGACGTCTACGAACGCGAGTCGACCCGTCCTGGCGAGGCTGACCTGATCGTCGCCAAGCACCGCAACGGTCCCACCCGCGACATCACGGTCGCCTTCCAGGGCCACTACTCGCGGTTCGTCGACATGGCCCACTGATGTGACGCGACATCTTGATGTCAGTCGTTGCGACACCACGTTGCAGTAGGACGGCGATAGCAAGGTGTCAGTGATGCGGCGCCGGGAAGTACCACCTCAGCAGCGTCGCGAGCAACTACCGAAGGAGCCGGCGGTGACCGCCAACCGCAGCACTCCGCTGCACCTCGCGCTGGGCGAGGAAGCCTCCCCGTTCAGCATGGCCCTGCTCGACCGCGCCATCGAGAGCCAGGTCGAAGAGACCGATGACCTGGACTGGAAGCAGGCCTTGCCCCTCAGGGAGAAGCGAGAGGAGTTCGCTAAGGATGTTGCGGCAATGGCGAACTCCGGCGACCTCGCCGCTCGGCTCCTCCACGCCTTGCGCGCCCAGCGGTAGATGATTGTGGCCCGAGCCGCCTTGTCAGTACGGCTCGGGCCACATCGCCTGATTCGCTTGATTCGCCTGATTCGCTTGATTCGCTTGATTCGCCTGATTC
>DOWL01000169.1:53184-53992 GCA_003519585.1 Nocardioides sp.
ATTCGCTTGATTCGCCTGATTCGCCCGTTCACCGCGAACCAGACTCGGATCGGGTCGGGAAGCATGTCTTGCTGCTCGCGTCCGGGCCTTGTCGGTCGGCCGGTCCGCCTGATCACCGCGCACCTTGAGGCGGCGTTGTGCGCGGCTGACAGTGACGGGCGGGGAGCGTTTTCGCGATCTAGATCCAGCGTTTTCGCGATTCACCCGCAGCGTTTTCGCGATCTTCTTCGTGTCTATGCAGATCAGAGCGTTATGGTCGCGAGATGGCGGAGCTGCTGCACCGATTCGCGAAGGCGCTCGTCCAGGAGACGCTCGAAGATACCCCGATCGCTGTGATCCAAGGCGCACGGCAAGTTGGGAAGAGCACTCTGGCACGAGCCATCACGAACAGCCGACCTTCCCTCATGCTCAGCCTGGATACGCAGGCAGTGTTCCAGGCGGCGATCGCCGACCCAGACTCCTTTGTCCGGCAGACCTCCGACCTGCTGGTGATCGATGAGGTCCAGCGAGCACCGCAGCTCATCTTGGCGATGAAGGACGCGATTGAAGAGGATCGCCGACCCGGCAGGTTTCTCATCACCGGTTCTGCCAATCTCCTGGAGCTACCTGGTACCGAGGAGAGCCTCGCGGGGAGGGCGGAAACCGTCGTGCTCTACGGCCTGAGCCGCGGTGAGATCAACGGTCACCGCGAGGACTTCGTGGACCGATTGCTGTCCGGCGACGAAGACGACCTCAAGGTGCGCCGGTCGGACCTGGAACGCGGCGACTACCTAGAGATGATCTGCGCTGGCAGCTACCAAGAACCGCT
>DOWL01000169.1:54084-64805 GCA_003519585.1 Nocardioides sp.
ACCAAGAACCGCTGGGACGCAGTGGTCGCCGACGAAACGCCTGGTTCGACAACTATCTCAACCGGATCGTCACTCGCGACGCGCACGAAGTCAGCCGGCTGCAACATATCGACCGACTTCCTGCGCTGGTCCGACTGCTTGCTGCGAACAACGCTGGAGAACTGGCCAAGACTCGCCTGGCACAAGATGCGGGGATTCCGCCCGGCAGCGTGGACGCGTACATCCACCTTCTGGAGACGCTCTACCTCGTCCACGTGCTTCCGGCGTGGGGTAACAACCTGACCAGTCGCGTCGTGAAGAGTCCGAAGGCGGCGCTACTCGACACCGGGCTTGCTGCCCGACTGTTGAACGTGACACCAGGAGCGATGGCGGCGCCGGAGCGGGGAAGCACCGTTGCTGGCGCGATGTTCGAGGCGTTCGTCGCCGGCGAGATCCGGCGTCAGTTGGTCTGGGCCGAGACTGATGCGCAGCTATTCCACTTCCGAGACCGCAACGGCATCGAGGTCGACTTGGTCCTTGAGGACGGCCGCCGCAACGTCGCCGGCATCGAGATCAAGGCGGCCCGCACGGTGGCCCGATCAGAGTTCCGCGGGCTCGAAGCCCTCCGCGACAAGTTGGGTGACAGGTTTCGACTGGGCCTCCTCCTCTACACCGGGACCCAGCCGCTGCCGTTCGGCGACCGCCTGTGGGCGCTGCCGCTCGAGTCCCTGTGGAGCTGAGCTAAGTCGTGACAGACGATTCCTGGACCTTCACCGCAGAGCTCTGGCAGTCCGAGTCGGTGGCATCGTGGGTGTTCGTCACACTCCCTGACGACGTGAGCGAAGACGTGCGATTGCTGTCCGGACCGCCGAGTGGGTTCGGCTCGGTGCGGGTCGAGGTGACGCTCGGTGATCAGCGCTGGCGGACGTCGGTGTTCCCCGAGAAGGCGGGGAGCTACGTGCTGCCGGTCAAGGCCGCCGTACGCCGCAGGGCCGGCATGGACATCGGCGAGCAGGTCGAGCTGACGATCGCCTTGATCCGGGACGCGTAGGCCTCAGAAGTCGTAGCGCGTCGCGCCGCCCGGCTCGACGGTGGCGAACGCGACGGCCGAGGTCGGGATGAGCTCGTAGACGTGCCACGGGGGCTTGCCGGCCGACGGGGCGCTGAAGTCGGCGGTGAGCGCGAGGCCGGTGTCGTCGACGCGGCACGGCCAGCCGCCGGCGGCCCAGACATCGGCCAGTCGGGCGACCAGCCCGGGGTCGGTGACGATGCTGGCGGTGCCCTCGACGACCAGGTCGAACTCCTTGAGCGCGATGGCCAGGGTGCAGCGCGGGTCGCGGGCCAGGTTGCGCCCCTTGCGGGTGGTGCGGCCGGTCTCGAAGAAGAACGAGCCGTCGACCCACTCGGCTCCCAGGCCCGTGGTGTGCGGGGAGCCGTCGTCGTCGAGGGTGGTCAGCCACCAGGTGTGCCGGTCGGGACCGCCGGTCCCGGGAGCCTGGGTGATGTTGCGCGCGAGACGGTCAGTGACGGCGCTCCACTCGACGGGCGGCAGGTCGTAGAGGTCGGCGAGGTTCTTGGTGCGCATGACGAAGCAGACCTCGCTCCCGGCCGGAACTCATCGCGGTGAGCCCGGCCGGGAGAGGCGATCAGCGGCCCTTCACCCGCTTGGCGCGGCTGGTCAGAGTCACGCTCGGGTAGCCGTCCCGCAGTCCGGTGACCCGCACCGCGACCTTCTTGCCGCGGTCCTTCCGGGTGAGCTTGTACGTCGCCTTCCCGGCACCCTTGATCGGCTTGCCGTTGCGCAGCCACGTGTAGCGGATCGTGGCGGGTGTCGGCGACCAGGAGCCCAGGCTGGCGGTCAGCCGCTTGCCCACCTTCGCCTTGCCGGAGAACGACGGCTTCCCGGACACCGTGAACGCCCGCGGCGCAGGTGCCGCCGGAGCGGCCGACCAATCGGGCTCGGAGCCGCCCGGGATCAGCAGCCGCGGCTGCGGCGACGCACACACCGCCGGGTCGGTCTTCAGCCAGATCCCGTCGGGCTCCTGCCAGGCCAGGGCGCCGCTGTCCGGCGCCCACGTCGGGTCGGCGAAGCCGGCCTGCTCGCCGGTGACACATGCGGGCGTCGGGACCGCAGGCGCGGCGCCGCTGAAGGGGTTGCCGGACACGGAGTACCAGATGACATGCGTGCTGTCGCCGTACCCGCGCACCGCGGCGAGCCAGCGACCGTCCGGCGACACCTCGCCGTCTCCGAGGTCGGTGCTCGACTGGGCGTAGTCGTAGTCGTTGAACCACACCTGCTCCGCGCCGCCCACGTCCTTGAGCTTCATGTGGCTGCCGCCTCCGCCGCTCTGCAGGGTGCGGCGGTTGCCGATCCAGGAGGGCGTGGCGAGGTACGTCGCGCCGTAGGTCTGGTACGGCGTCATCCGGTCCGCGTCGGTGACGCCGGTGGCGAACCGGGCCATGCACTCGATGCCGATCGGGCAGCTGTAGCTGTAGAACGTGTACGCGATCAGGCTGCCATCGGGTGAGATCGCAAGGTCCTGAGGCGGGCCGTCGATGAGGTGGCCGGCCGAGTCGGGCAGGCCCGGCGGATCGATCGCGTTGCGGACCGCGCCGTTCTGCGACATCACCACGATGCTCTGCCCATGGCCGGCGGCGATGACGCCGGTGTCGGACTGGGTGGGGCCGAAGTACGGCCGGTCCGCGGTGCCGTCCGTGGTGACCTGGAACTGGGCGCTTCCGTCGCCGCTGGCCAGCCAGACGTCGTGGTTCTTGATGTAGACCAGCGACCCGGCGGAGGCAGCGCGGGGTGACGAGGGGGTGGCGGCCTGGGCCGATGGGGCCAGGGTCGTGGCGCCCAACATGGCCAGGCTCAGCGCGGCAAGGCCGAGGAGTGCGCGCCGGGGGCGCTCGGTGGTGGTCATGGCGGGTCTCCGTCTCGTGGTGATCGGCTGCGCTGCGATGCTCCGTGGCCGCGAGTCCCCACCGGAACGTGTCGAAGTCCCGATCCCCGGGTCCCGCGGACCCGGAACTGTCCCGGACCCTGTCCCGCCCGCCCCGCCGATCACCAGCCGATCACCCGGTCGGGCCATCCCAGAACCACCCCAACGGGCGCGTCGTACGCCTCCCGCGCCACCGACGTGCGTGACATCATCCGGCTGTGGCCAGGACTCCTCGCCCGGTCGCGCGCACGTGGCACCCTGACGCCGCGATGCTGGACGGGCTCACCGTCGCCGCGGTGGCGCTCGACGCCGGCGGCTCGGTCGTCTACGCCAATGCGGCCGCCCTCGATCTGTTCGGCTCGCCGTTCGACCACCTGATCGGCAGCGATGCGCGGACCCGGCTCTTCGACGAGCCCGAGCGCGGCGCGGTTGACCAGATCCTCAAGCTGCTGGGCCACAGCGGCACCTGGACCGGCGAGCTGGCGATGCTGGTGGGCGGGACGAGTGCGCGGCCGATGCCCACCGCCTGGACCCGGTTGGGCGGCGATGCCGACAGCGGTGGAGCACTCGTCCTGGTCGAGGGCGTGGTCGAGTCGGGGGACCCGTACGCCGCCGGACAGCCCCTCGGCACCCGGCTGCGCCGACTCGCCGACGTCACCAGCGAGCTGCTCACCGCCGAGGACGTCGACGCGGTATGCGCGATCGTCACCGACCACATGATGAGCGCGGCCGGCGCGACCGCGGCCTCGCTCTCGCTCGTCGAAGGTGACTCGCTCCACCTGATCGCGCTGCGCGGTGGCCTCGAGGACACCATCGAGCGCTGGCGCAGCCTCCCGCTGGCGGCCAACGTTCCAGGCGCCGAGTGCGCGCGGACCGGCCGGACGGTGTTCGTACGGCGGGAGGAACTCCCGCAGCGCTACCCCGAGCTCCCGATCGCCGACGGCACCGGGTCGATCCTCTGCCTACCTCTGACGGTGACCGCCGGTCGCGTACTCGGCACCGTCACCCTGTCCTTCCCCGGCCGCCGCGAGGTCGGCGAGGCCGAGCATCTGTTCCTGCGACTGCTCGCGGACGCATGTGCGATGACCGTCGCGCGGCTCGAGGCGCAGCGTGCGGCCACCGATCGCGAGGCCAAGCTGGCCTTCCTCGCCGAGACCAGCGTGACCTTGGCCAGCGACCTGGACTACGAGACGACCCTGGTCACCGTGGCCGAGGCCGCGGTCCCGTGGTTCGCCGACTGGTGCGCGATCGCGCTCGAAGAGGACGGTCAGCTCCGGACGCTCTCGGTCGCGCACGCCAAGCCTGAGCTGTCCGACCTCGTCCAGGAGTTGCAGGAGCGCTATCCGACCGACCCCAGCTCGGATCAGGGCGGCTACGGCGTCCTCCGGTCGGGGCGGAGTCTCCTGGTGCCCGAGGTGACCGACGAGCTCCTCGAGGCGGTCGCGCAGGACGAGGAGCACCTGAGGCTGATGCGGATGCTCGACCTGCGCAGCGGATTGTCGTGCCCGCTCAAGGTGGGCGACCGGACGCTCGGCGTGATCAGCTGGGTCACCGGCGAGGCCGGCCGGCGGTTCACCGAGGACGATCTCGCCTTCGGTGAGGACCTCGCCCGGCGCGCAGCCGTCGCCATCGACAACGCGCAACTGCACAGTCAGGTCCGGACCGCTGCCCTCGAGCTGCAACGCGCCGTACTCCCCGACCGTCTCCCGGCCGCGCCCGGCTGGTCCACCGCGGTGCAGTACCTGCCCGCCGGGCGCACCGAGACCGGCGGCGACTTCTACGACGTCATCTTCCTGGAGGATGGCCGGGTCGCGATGTTCGTCGGCGACGTGATGGGCCGAGGAGTGATGGCGGCCTCGGTGATGGCGCAGATGCGCTCGGCGATCCGGACCTTGGTGGCCGTGGACCCCGAGCCCACCGCGGTGCTGCGCGGCATGGACCGGGTCTTCGACATGCTCCACCTCGAGCAGCTGGTCACGATGGTCTACGCCGTCGCGGACCCCGAGCTCGACCATCTCGCAGTGATCAACGCCGGCCACCCGCCGCCGGTGCTGCTGCGCGCTGACGGTCGTGTGGAGCTCCTCGACCATCCGAGCACCCTGATCCTGGGCGTGGGTGGTGGCCAGCGAGCGGTCCTCTCGGCGGAGTTCCGGTCCGGCGACCGGCTGTTCCTCTACACCGACGGACTGGTCGAGCGCCGCGGTGAGGACGCCGACACGGCCACTGCTCGGCTGCTCACAGCCCTGGCAGCTGAGCGGGATGCGAGCGACGATGAGTGGCTCGGTGCCGTGGTCGAGGAGGTGCGCGACCCGACCCGCGACGACGACGTGGCCGCGCTGCTGGTGACCCGCGAGGCCGACGCGGATTGACCCCCGGCACCATGACGGGGTGGGATCGCACCGCGCCGACCGCAACCAGCCACACGCCCACGCCCACGGGCACGGTCATAGTCATGGCACCGGCGACACCGAGTTCGAGGTGCCGCCGCTCCCGCGCGCCGTACTCCTCGCGGTGCTGGCCGCAGTGGCCGTCGCGACCGTGGTGGGCGTCGTGCTGCTGTGGCCGGACCAGCATCGGGCCGACGAACTCAAGGGCTCGGTGGGCTTCGCCGCCGAAGGGGTGACCTTCCCCGAGGCCACCGTCGACAAGGTGCTGCCGGTCTGTCCCCAGGACGGGCCGGACTCCGAGCCGGACACCTCGACGCCGTGTGGCCAGATCCGGGCCACGGTTGCGGACGGAGTCGACCAAGGCACCAAGGTGACCGTCGACGTACCCCCGGAAGTCAGCTCGGCCGGCCTGACGCCGGACGATCGGCTCGTCCTGCTGCGCACCCCGGGCGCCGAGGGGCAGCCGGCCACTTTCGGCTACTTCGAGATCGAACGGTCGTCCTCGCTCTGGCTGGTCACCGGCCTGTTCGCACTCGTCGTCGTCGCCGTCGCCCGGTTGCGCGGACTGATGGCGTTGGTCGGCCTAGGAGTGGCCGGACTCGTCCTCGGCCGGTTCGCGATCCCGGCGCTGCTGACCGGCGAGGCCGCCGTACCGGTCGCGCTGGTCGCCTCGGCGGTGATCATGTACTTCGTCCTCTACACCACCCACGGTCCATCGCTGCGGACCAGCGCCGCCCTGGCCGGCACCCTGGTCGGCATGGTGCTCACTGCGGGGATCGGCTGGTGGGCCGTCGGGTCGGCGCACCTGACCGGCGTCGTCGACGACGGCGGCCGGATCCTCTCGACGTTCGCGGGACAGGTGCAGCTTCAAGACCTGCTGGTCGCCGCCGTCATCATCGCCGGCCTGGGCGTGCTCAACGACGTCACGATCACCCAGTCGTCCGCCGTGTGGGAGCTCCGCGCGGCCGGGCCCGGGCTGAGCCGGACCAACCTGTTCACCAGCGCGATGCGGATCGGGCGCGACCACATCGCCTCGACGATCTACACCATCGTCTTCGCGTACGCCGGCACGGCGCTCACCCTGCTGCTCGCGGTCTCGCTCTACGACCGCTCGTGGTTCGCGCTCGTCGGCACCGAGGAGATCGCCGAAGAACTCGTGCGTGCCTTCGCCAGCAGCATCGGTCTGGTCCTCGCGGTCCCGGCGACCACGGCGATCGCAGTGCTGACGGTCCCCGGACCGCGTGACACGCTGACCTGGTGAAGGTCGTCTGGTGAGGGTGGTCTGGTGAGTGTCGAGACGATCGACGAGTACGTCGCCGGGCTCGCGCCCGAGGGCGCCGAGGTCGTCCGCGAGCAGCGTCGGCGTGTGCACGAGATCAGACTCGACGTCACCGAGGTGATCCGCTACGACCTCCCGACCTTCCAGGTCGACGGCACGTCGCGGGTGCACGTCGCCGCCTGGGCGCGGCACGTGAGCATCTACCCGGTGCCGGGTGACCCGGAGTTGGCGCAGGAGTTGACGCCGTACGTCGCGGGGAAGGGAACGCTGAAGTTCTCGCTGTCCCGTCCGATGCCGTGGGAGATCGTGGACCGAGTGCTCCGCGCCTTGCTGGCCTGAGCCGTCACACCCAGTAGGTGTCGTGGCGGAGCATGAACTCCAGCCGCGGAAGCCGTGCAGTCCGCCGTCCGGGTCGTGGTGGCGAGTTTCATCGGTTGGCCGATGAAACTCGACCTTGGACGACGAGGTTTTATCGTCCAAGCGCGAGTTTCGTCGGTCGACCGACAAAACTCGCGCGCGCAGAATTGGCCTACTTGAATGACCCGAGATTGGCCATTCAGTTCAGCCATTGACTCGACCAGGATCGAGCCATGACGTCGGTCGCACCGCCCACGCAGCCCGCAGACCCACAGGGGGCGGTTGGCGGCAGACTCGACGTTCCGCAGGGGGCGGCGCTGACCATCGGCGCCGTGCTCGGGACCGGGGTCATCTCGCTGCCGGCGCTGGCGGTCCAGGAGGCCGGCCCCGCATCCCTGCTCGCCTGGGCGGGGCTGCTGCTGGTGTCGATCCCGCTGGCCACCACGTTCGCCTCGCTCGGCGCGCGCTACCCGGACGGCGGGGGCGTGTCGACGTACGCGCGCCGGGCGTTCGGTGCTCGGGCGGCCACGGTGGTCGGCTGGTGCTTCTACTTCGCGATCCCGATCGGGGCGCCCACGGCGGCCGGGTTCGCCGGGGCGTACGTCGCCGATGCTGCCGGTGGTGGCCGGGCCACCCAACTGCTCGCGACCGGCGGGATCATCGTGCTGGTCGCGGCGATGAACTGGTTCGGACTGCGGGTTTCCGGGCGGGTGCAGTTGGGCATCGCCGGGGTGCTCGCGCTGCTACTGGGCGGCGCCACGCTCGTCTCGCTCCCGCACGCCGAGCTCGGCAACCTCACTCCCTTCGCCCCGCACGGCTGGCTCGCGGTGGGGACGGCCGCGGCCATGCTGGTCTGGGCGTTTGCGGGCTGGGAGGTCGTCACCTCGCTGAGCGCCGAATATCGCAACCCGGCCCGCGACATCGGCCGAGCCACGGGCATCGCGATCGCGGTGATCTCCGTCCTCTACCTCGGCGTCGCGTTCGCCACCGTGGCCGTGCTCGGCGATCAGCCCGGCACGGCGCCGCTCTCCGATCTGCTGGTGCTGGGCTTCGGAGAGGCCGCCCGCCCGGTGATCACGGTGGTCGCGGTGCTGCTGTCGGTCGGTGCGATCAACGCCTACTTCGCGGGCGGCGCACGGCTCGGCGCAGCGCTGGCGCGCGACGGGTCGCTGCCGGTCTGGCTGGCGCGCGGCTCGACCGCTGGCGAGGTCCCGCGCCGCTCGCTGGCGGTGGTGACCCTCGGTGCCCTCGCCTCCCTGACCGTCATCACGGTCGGCGGTCTCTCGCTCAGCGCGCCACTGCTGATGACCACCGGCACCTTCACGCTGGTCTACGCGTTTGGTACGGCCGCCGCACTCCGGCTGCTCCCGCGCGGGAGTTGGGTGCGTCGTGGAGCCGCGGTCGGGTTCCTGGCCACCCTCGGGCTGCTCGTCCTCACCGGGACCCACCTCCTCGGCCCGATCCTGATCGCCGCCGGGGCGTTGTTGTGGACCGCGGTCAGAGGTCGTCGAGAAGCACGGCCAATCGGCGCAGCCCGGGCGTGATCGAGGCCGGGTCGGCGGCGCCGTACCCCATCACCACGCCACGCGGGCTCCCCGTCATGGTGTACGACGACAGCGCCTCCACGGCGAGCCCGTGCTCGGCCGCGCGACGCACCACCTCCACGTCGTCGACCTCCTGGTCGCGGAGCCGGGTCGTGACGTGCAGCCCGGCCTGGCAGGGCACCAACTCCAGGTGTGCGGCCAGCGGTCCGTGCACGGCAGCCAAGACCAGGGTTCGGCGCTCGCCGTACGCCGATCGCGCCTTCCTCAGGTGCCGTGCGAACAGGCCGTCGTCGAGGAATCGGGCGAGCGCCGCCTGCTCGGGCACCTCGACGTAGCCCACGCTCAACTGCAGCGCGGCGCGCAGGGCATCCTGGAGTGGCTCAGGAGCCACGAGGTAGCCGAAGCGGATGCCTGGGACGAGTGACTTGGAGAAGGAGCCGAGGTAGAGCACCCGCCCGGCGTCGTCCATCGAGTGGAGGGTCTCCAGCGGCCGCTCGGTGTAGCGGAACTCGCTGTCGTAGTCGTCCTCGATCACCGCGCAGCGGTGGCGACCGGCGAAGTCGAGCAGGGCCCGGCGGCGCTCGAGGGACAGCGGCGGACCGGTCGGGAACTGGTGGGAGGGCGTCGTGAAGACCACGCGGGCGCTGGGCGGCAACTCGGTCACCACCAGCCCCTCCTCGTCGACGGGCACGGGCACGACCGTGGCGCCGTAAGACGCGAACACGTCGCGGGCGAGTGGGTAGCCGGGCTCCTCGACCGCCACCGTGTCCCCCGGAGACACCAGGACCCGCGTGATCAGGTCGAGTGCGTGCTGGGTCCCGTGGGTGATCAGGACCTCCTCGGGCTCGGCACTCACGCCTCGCGAGAGCGCCAACTGGCGGACGATCGCGGCCCGGAGCGGGAGATGGCCGGCTGGGTCGGCATAGGTGCCGAGGTCGTGAGCCCCGACCCGGAGCTCAGCGGTCACGAGTCGGCGCCAGGTGTCGAACGGGAAGAGCCGGGCGTCGGGGATCCCGACCCGGAAGTCGTAGGTCGGCTTGCCGGCCGCTCCGCTGGTCGGATGAGGAGCGTGCGCCCATCCAGCCCGCGGTGCCAGGTCGGTCCCACGGCGCGGTGCCGCCACCGGCCGCGCCGCATCGGCCACGAACGTGCCGGCTCCCACGCGCGCCTGGAGGAACCCCTCGGCCGCCAGCCGGTCGTAGGCGGTGGCGACCGTCGTGCGGGAGACCCCAAGGTCGGCGGCGAGAGCCCGGGTGGGTGGCAGCCGCTCTCCCGGCTCCAGCCGGCCGCCCCGGACGGCGTCGAGGAGCGCGCGGTAGACCGCCGTCGCGCGGTCGCCCCGCGCGCTCAGGTCGACCACCAGATCTCCGAGCTCACGCATGCGCGCAGCCTGCCATCGCCCACCGACATCTAGCGTTGGCCCGATAGCGTGAGCCAGTGCTCATCTCCGACTCGCACCGGTTCCTCTTCGTGCATGTGCAGAAGACCGGCGGGTCCACCATCGACAACGCCCTGACCACGGCCCTCGGCGACGTACGCCGCATCCCGGCCGCAAACCGGCACGCGCCGCTGGACCGGCTGCTCCAGCTGGAGCCGGGGCTGCAGGACTACTGGACCGCCGGCTTCGTGCGCAACCCGTGGGCCCGGATGCTCTCGTGGTGGCGGATGATGGAGCGGTTCCGCGATGGGGCGGCGCAGGGCATCGAGCGGTACATCGACCACCTCCAGCGCAACCGTTTCGTCGCCGGCATCGTGGAGAAGCACCCCGACTTCGAGTCGTTCGTGCTGCATGCACCCGACGACCACCCGAGGCTGCGCAAGCCGCAGGTGGCCTTCCTCAACAACGACCAGAGGCGCGCCGACTTCACCGGCCGACAGGAGAGCCTGGAGCGCGATCTGCGGCAGATCTACGACCACCTGGGGCTGGAGTGGGTCGAGCTCCAGAGCGTGAACATCGACCCCGGACGACCCGACTACCGCGACGTCTACACCCCGGCGGCCCGCACCCGGGTGGCCGAGCTGTTCGAGGCCGACCTACGCGCCTACGACTACGAGTTTTAGCGCTGCCGCGCCCCTAGGGCGTGTCCCGTAAATCGTGGTGGATGCCGGCGTCGTCCAGGCGCGCGGTGGCAAGGCGCCGGCGCGAACGCAGACTGGGTGTCTTCGAAGCGTCGGCAACGCGGCCAGCGCGTGATCTGGGCGGCGTCCGGCGCCCCCAGGATTTACGGGACAC
>DOWL01000235.1:0-145 GCA_003519585.1 Nocardioides sp.
CGAGCCCGCCTCACCCCACCGTGATGGCGGAGCGAGGGCAGTGCGCGGGAGGGGTGGGGTGGGGTGGTCTTCGCGGCGCTAAAGCACAGCCGGCGGTCCCGCCGCCACGCGACGTAATGAGAGCCGGACCGACCGGCGGGCGCCG
>DOWL01000235.1:337-10006 GCA_003519585.1 Nocardioides sp.
GACCCAGCCCAACCCAACCCCAACTCAACTGCTACCCGACGTGATCGACGACGCGTCCTGCCATGGCCGGTTCGGGTGCGGCATCGACGGGGCGTCGTGTGGCCGGGCGGCGGATGAAGACCGATCGTGGCCACCACGATGCGGCGCGGCGGGCGCGCTTGGGTGCGCCGCCGTACAGCGCCTCGACGCAGGTCTGCATCTCGGCGCGCCAGGTGCCGGGCTCGGTGCCGTCGGCGCGGGCGTAGCGGAGCCGTTCGAGGGCGTGCACGATCTGGTCGAGGGCGAAGACCGCGTCGGGGTTGGTGTCGGGGCCGCGGCGTGGGCGTTCGGGCGTGAACTCGTCGTGCGGGGCGCCGAAGAGTTGGACGAGCGCCTCGCGGGTCTGCCACGGAGAGCGGTGCTGCGGCCAGGCCAGGCGTAGGTCGAGCGTCGTGTCGCGGAGCTCTTCCCAGGCTTCCTCCGGCCCGAGCTGGCCGCGCTGGTCGCGGCGACGTCGACGCACGGTGCGCGGCCCGAGAGCCACGACCGCCACCACGAGCACGACGAGCAGACCGACGCCGAGCCAGACCCACGGGAATCCACCGCCGCTGCCGGCCTGGTTCTGGGCCTGGTTCTCGGCGTCGCGAGGCTGTGCCTCGTTGGACTCCCGGGCCGGCAGGTCGTTCTCGGCGCTCTCGCCGGTGGTGGGTGTGTCGGTCTCGGAGGGGATGTTGATGGTGGCGGTGGTGTAGTCGGGTACGCCGCTGGCGCGGCCGGGCGGCGTCGGCTCGAAGCGCACCCAACCGGATCCGGAGAAGAACAGCTCCGGCCAGGCGTGCAGGTCGTGGGCGCTGTACTCCCACTGGCCGTCGCCGACCTTGTCGGGCTCGAGGAAGCCCACCGCGACCCGGGCCGGGATGCCGAGATCGCGGGCCATCACCGCCATGGCGGCCGCGAACTGCTCGCAGTATCCCTCCCGGCCACCGTTGCCCTTGGTGAGGAACCGGGCCAGGTCGTCGGCGCCGTTCGAGAGGTTGACGTCGGTGCTGTAGGTGAAGCCGCCGTCCTTGCGGAACCACTGCTGGAGCGCGACCGCCTTCTCGAACCGGGTCGAGGCATTCGCGGTGACCTCGGTGGCGAGCTGGTGGATGACCGGACTGATCCCGTTGGGCAGGTCGGTGTAGTCGCGGGAGACCAGGGCGCCGACGGGAGGAGCTGCGGCCAGCCGGTTGGCGTCGTAGTCGATCTTCACACCGGTGAGCGACCAGTTGAGCTGGGAGGTGTCGAGGTCGTCGTTGCTGGCCAGGAAGTCCATCGTGGACGTGTCGTAGCGCCAGTCTCCGGGTGCAGTGACCCGGGCGACCTGCGAGGTGGTCGGCAGCCAGGTCGACCGGAAGTCGCGGGTGGCCGCGAGTTCGTAGTCGTACTCCTGACGGTCCAGTTGCGCCGAGACACCGACCAGCCCGGGCATGGTGCCGTCGGCGGTCTGGCTGCTCGGGACCTCACGATCCCCAGAGCTCCACTCGTTGTCGGAGAACCGGTTGAGCACCGCGATCCGGAGGTACGACGGGTCCGGGTCGTCGGTCTGCACGCGGACCAGCGGGACGTCCTCGCCGCGGACCAGGTCGCGGCGCAGGTCGACCATGGGGTTCTCGATGCTGATCTCGTCGTCGCCGCCGGTCCCGGGGCCGAAGTTGAACAGGTGGACGCTGAAGGTGGGGATGAGCAGGGGGACCACGATCGAGAGGGCGGTGGCCACGCCGCCGATGGCCCGCGCGCCGGTGCGCGGCCAGGTCGCGACGCCCAGCGGCTTGGGATCGGAGTGCCCGTGGTCTTCAGCCAGGATCGGTCCCCAGCGAGCGACCTGCTCGGACTCGGACAGGAAGATCATCGCGAGGAAGCCGATGGCGGTGAGGGTGTAGAGGACCCAGTGCGGGCCGTCGCCGGTCATGCTCACCGGCACGCTGTAGATGGTGAGCAGCGGCAGCCCGGCCAGCGGCACCCGGCGCAGCGTGCACGCGAGTACGTCGACCAGCAGCAGGCAGGCAGCGCCTCCCGCGATCAGGATCGGGTGGACCGGCGGCTCGTTGGACGGGACCGGGGGAGCGAACCGGTTGGCGCTCTGGGTGGCGTCCTGGAACGCGGTCACGAGCCGGTCCCACGCGTCGCCGATCGGGACAGGCGAGCCGCTGATGAAGGCGCTCACCAGCATCGCGACCAGGAGCACCTGGATCAGCACGATGGCCGGCCGCGGCACCCGCCACCAGCGGGCGGCGGCGCCGGAGCCGGCCACTGCGACGGCAATGACGAACAGCGGGCCGAGCGTCTTCCCGAAGTCCTGGGTGAACCCCTGCCAGGTGAGCAGCGAGACGAGCGTGGTCGCGGCCGCGACGGCCGAGAGTCCGATCATCGTGACCGGGTGGGAGCGGGTGGTCGCCATCACGCGACTCCTTCACCGGGAGCTACCCCGGGTGCAACTCCGGAAGCCACGGCGGGAGCCACGACGGGAGCCGCCGCCGCTGCGACGCCACGCGAGCGCGAACTCTGGGTGTGCCGGCGTCCGAGCTCCTCCCACACGGTCTCGAGCCGATCGGCCGGCCCGAGCGACACCGAGCGCCAGCCCTGCTGGCTCAGCAGCGCGGAGGCGTCGCGGCCCGCGGCCTCGGGGGAGAGCCAGGCGTCGACGTCGACGGCGATCGCAAGGGAGGCACCGCTGTGGGCGTGCATCCTGCGCAGCACGGGGACATCGTGCTGGTCGATGTGGCCGAGTACGGCGACCAGGAGCCCATCGCCCGCGCCCTCGGTCAGCCACCCGGTGTCGAGGCTCGGCCGGGGGTGTGGCTGGACGACGGCGAGCGCCTCGAGCAGCGGGCCGGTGTTGAGGTCGGCGGACCGGGTGTGCCAGTCGTTGGCGGCGTCCTCGCCGGCCGCGGTCACCAGCCGCACCGTGAAGCCGCGCTTGCTGAGGTGAACGGCGATCGACGCGGCCGCCGAGACCGCCGCCTCGAGCGAGGAGGCGATCCCCTGGCCGCGGTGGGCGACGACGCGGTTGTCGAGGAACAGCGTGGCCCGGGACTCCCAGGGCTGCTCCTCGCGGCGCACCATCAGCTCGCCCACCCGGGCCGAGCTGCGCCAGTGGACTCGACGCAGGTCGTCGCCGCGGCGGTACTCGCGGACGGTGACGTCTTCGGCGCTGCCCATGGCGAACGCCCGGGGCCGGTTGTCGCCGGAGCCGGTCCACGCACCACCCAGCGGGATCTGGGAGAGCCGGACGGTGCGCGGCGTCACGGTGAGTGGCACGGTGGTGCGGAAGGCCCGACCCAGTTCGACCAGGCCGAACGGATCTTTGACGCGCACGGTGACCGGGCCGATCTCGAAGCGCCCGCGCACGTCGGAGCGGATCTGGTAGGTGACGTCGCGGTGCCAGCCGTGGCCGATGCCCTCGAGCACGAACCTCGGCCGGGTGCCGAGCACGTAGGGGAGGTGGTCCTCGAGCAGCAGGATGCCGCTCGGCGTCCGGCCCTCGTTGGCCAGTTGGAGGCTCACCGACGCCGGCTGACCGGCCGCGACCAGCTGCGGGTTGACGGTGCGCACCAGCGCCAGCCGGTAGCGGCTGCGGCCGATGAAGAACGCGCTCACCAACGGCAGCGCAAGCACCAGCACGCCGACCCGGCTCAGCGACGGCTGGCCGAGCACGATCGCACAGACGATCGCGGTCACGCCGGCCGCCACGAACGCGCGGCCGCGGACGGTCAGCCCGGACAGCGCCTCACGCACCCTGACCCCCTCGCCGTACTACTGCGAGCCGGCCGGCACCGGGACGCCCGCCACGATGCCGTCGAGGATCGCGCTGGTCGAGCGGCCACTCATCGAGGCCTCGACGCTGGGCAGCAGCCGGTGGGCGAGCACCGGCCGGGTCAGCCCGTGCACGTCGTCGGGCAACACGTAGTCGCGGCCCTGGATCGCGGCCATCGCCTTGGCCGCGCGCACGAGGTGCAGGGTGGCACGCGGCGAGGCGCCGAGCGAGAGCTCGTCCGAGCGCCGCGTGGCCGCGGTCAGAGCCACGGCGTACCGCTGCACTGCCTGCGAGACGTAGACCTGCCCGACGATGCCGATGAGCTTGCGGATCTCACTCGCGTCGGCGACCGGCTCGAGGTCGTCGAGCGGGTTGGAGCGGGTGTGTGAGTCGAGCATCGCGATCTCGGCGGCCTCGACCGGGTAGCCGACCGAGACCCGGGCCATGAACCGGTCGCGCTGGGCCTCGGGCAGCGCGTAGGTGCCCTCCATCTCGATGGGGTTCTGGGTGGCGATCACCATGAACGGCGTCTCGAGTTGGTACGTCGTGTTGTCGACGGTGACCTGACGCTCCTCCATGCACTCCAACAGGGCGGACTGGGTCTTCGGCGAGGCGCGGTTGATCTCGTCGCCGACCACGATGTTCGCGAACACGCCGCCGGGGCGGAACTCGAACTCGCGGCTGTTCTGGTTGAAGACCGAGACGCCCGTGACGTCGGAGGGCAGCAGGTCGGGCGTGAACTGGATCCGGCGCACGGAGCAGTCGATGCTGCGCGCCAGCGCCTTGCTCAGCATCGTCTTGCCCACGCCGGGCACATCCTCGATGAGCAGGTGGCCCTCGGCCAGCAGCACCACCAGCGTGGACGACACGACGTCGGCCTTGCCTTCGATGACCCGCTCGATGTTCGTGCGGACCCGGCCCACCACCCGGGCCAGTGTCTCTAGGTCGGCGCCCCCAGTCGGGGCTGCCGCAGTCGGCGTCTCCACGTCGTTCCCTTCCCGCTGCCTGTACGTCACAGGTCTGTCACAACCGTAAAGCGTCTCGGCAACTTATGCGGTCCACGCGAGACCCACGCCAGTTCCACGATCACGAATCGGCATCGGTTCAGCGCCCTCTGGCGCCGAGTCCCTCTCAGCCTGGATCCAGGCTCAGCGGTGCCGTCGCCGAGGGGAGTGGGTGAACAAAGGGGGGAGAAGTGGCGATTTGTGGTTGACGGTGGAGGGAAGTGGAGTAGTGTGGGGGAAAGTGGAGGATCTAGCCAGGAACGTGGAGGCGCCCGATGTTCTTCATGGGCACCTACACCCCGAAGCTCGACGACAAGGGGCGGCTGATCCTTCCGGCCAAGTTCAGGGACCGACTGTCGGAGGGACTCGTGGTGACACAGGGGCAGGAGAAGTGCCTCGACGTCTTCCCCTCGGACGTGTTCATGGAGGAGGCCAACCGCGCCCGCGCCAAGGGGATGACCTCGCGCAGCGGGCGTGACCAGATCCGCATGCTCTTCTCGAGCGCCGAGGAGGTCGTGCCCGACAAGCAGGGCCGGATCGCCGTTCCGGTGCCGCTGCGCGAGTACGCCGCGATCAGCCGCGACGTGATCGTGATCGGCGCGATGGACCGGGTCGAGATCTGGGAGCCGTCGAGGTGGCGCGACTACAACGCGGCCGCCCAGGAGTCCTTCGCCGAGCTCGACGAGGACGGCGCACCGCAGGACTGAGCACCGCAGCACGGCCGGCACGACACAACTCAAGAGGGGATCGCAGGGCGAGGTCTCGGCCCGCTCCAGCCACCCGGCTCTCTCCTGACACACCTTCCCCGGTGTCAGGCGACTTCCCAGGCCGGCTGAGCCAGCCCCGCTGGGACACCTTCCCCGGTTCCAGACGGCAATGGAGCGGCCTGAGACCTGGCCCTGCGAACCCTCTCCACTTCTCTCCACCACCTCGCTCCACCTCCCTCCATCTCTCTCCCTACCTAGCTCCACCCACTCCGCACCACCACTTCCCCGAGCAGCGTCGAGCAGTTCATCGAAGGGTCGATCGATGCACACGCCAGTCACCACCGAGACACCCCCGGCGCCGCGCCGGGTGCGCGAGCAGGCCCGTGAGGCCGCCGCGCTGATGGCGTTCTCGGCGCTCACCTCGGTGGCGCTGGCCACCGCGCTGCTGGTGCTCACGCACCTCGGGCAGCAGGGCTGACGGGCCGGACATGACGAGCCCCGCCCACGTCCCCGTCCTCCTCGACCGGGTCGTGGCCCTCCTCGCGCCCGCCCTCGACCACGAGGGCGCGATCATGGTCGACGCGACGCTCGGGCTGGGCGGCCACACCGAGGCGGTCCTGACCCGGTGCGAGCTGGCCCGGGTGATCGGCATCGACCGCGACCCGGACGCCCTGGCGCTGGCCGGCTCCCGGCTCGCCGGGTTCGGCGACCGGTTCACCGGTGTCCATGCGGTCTACGACGAGCTCCCCGACGTGCTGGTGGAGCTCGGCCTGCCCGCCGCGGGAGGGGTCGACGCGGTCCTCTTCGACCTCGGCGTCTCCTCGATGCAGCTCGACGTCCGCGAGCGCGGCTTCGCCTACGCCGAGGACGCGCCGCTCGACATGCGGATGGACGGCAGCACCGGGCCGACGGCGGCCGACGTGCTCAACAGCTACTCCGCCAAGGGGCTGACCCGGGTGCTCCGCGAGTACGGCGAGGAGCGGTTCGCGAGCAAGATCGCGGCCGCCGTGGTCCGGCAGCGCGAGCGCGAGCCGTTCACGACCTCGGCTCGCCTCGTGGAGCTGCTGTACGCCGAGATCCCGGCTCCCGCGCGGCGGACCGGCGGCCACCCCGCGAAGCGCACATTCCAGGCGCTGCGGATGGAGGTCAACGACGAGCTCGCGGTGCTGCGCCGCGCGATCCCGGCCGCGATCGACGCGATCTCCGTCGGCGGCCGGGTGGTCGTCGAGTCCTACCACTCCCTCGAGGACCGGCTGGTCAAACAGGCCTTCACCGCAGTCACCCGGTCAGAGGCGCCGCCCGATCTGCCCGTGGTCCCTGAGGAGTTGCAACCGGCCCTCCGCCTCGTGACCCGGGGCGCCGAGCGGGCCGACGCCGACGAGATCGCCGCCAACCCCCGCGCCGCCTCCGTCCGGCTGCGCGCCGTCGAACGCATCAAGCCCACCAGGGGAGCAGCATGAATACCCACCGAAACCGCTCGCAGAGGCGCTCCGCGCGGAGTGCTCTCGCTTCCGGCGGGGCCCGAAAAGCATGAGCAGTCCAGCCCTCCAACTCCGCGAGCGGTTCCCCCGCCTGGCCGAGGAGGCCGTGGCCCGGGCCCGTCTCACCGTCGTCCCGAGGCGCCGTACCAAGGCCGCACGGATGCCGTTCGTCACCCTGGTCAGCCTGATGCTGCTCGGCGGCGTGGTCGGACTGCTCTGCTTCAACACCCAGATGCAGCAGGCGTCGTTCGCGGCGACCTCGCTCGAGGAGCAGGCCCGCAACCTCGGCGCACGCGAGCAGACCCTCCACGACGAGCTGCAGGCACTTCGGAGCCCGCAGGAGCTCGGGCGCCGCGCCCAGGCGGCCGGGATGGTGGTGCCGGACAGCGCCTGCACGGTCCGGTTGGCAGCGTCGACGACCGAGAAGGGGTGCGCTCCCGCCACCGCCGACAACACGCCGTCCCTCGAGCCGCGCCCGCCGAAGAAGCCGGCGGTCCTCAACCCCGCGCCGATCGTGGTCGTCGTTCAGCCACCCGCGGATGCCGCCATCGGCCAGCAGGATCAACAGGGCCGGCAGGGCCGGGGCCAGCAGAACCGACAGGCCGACACGACGCGCCGCTGACCCGATCCGGCACACCGGACGAGCAAGATGTCCCACACGTCACACGCACCACAAAGACCTCATCGACCACACAAACCACACCAGTCACGCTGAGACGTAGAGAAGAGACCGTGCCCCCTCTCCGGCCCTCGAACCGCACCCGCCGCCCCAGGCCGGGGACTCCTCCGGCCGCGGACCGCCGTAGCAGTCGGCGCGGGTCGCCGCACCTGCGGCTGCGTGCCGGCTTCGTGATGATCGCGATGGTGCTGTCCCTGTTCGCGGCCCGGCTGGTCCAGCTCCAGGGGCTCGACCCGGGTTCGTACGCCGCGATGGCCGCCGCCGAGGGCACCGTCGAGGAGGTGCTCCCGGCCCAGCGCGGCGACATCCTCGACCGCAACGGCCAACCGCTGGCGATCTCCATCGACGGGCTGATGGTGGTCGCCAACCCGGAGGAGACCGAGGACCAGGCGCCGGAGATCGCGCGGTTCCTCGCCCAGCGGCTGGACGTCGACTACATCACCGTGCTCAAGCGGCTGCGGGTCAAGGACAGCCAGTTCCAGTACCTCGCCCGCCACGTCCCCTCGACGCTGGCCAACGACGTCCTCGCCGAGGCCGAGGACCGCGGGTACGAAGGCCTCTCGACGCGACGCGACGCGGTGCGCAGCTACCCGGCGCGCGACGTCGGTGCCAACATCGTCGGGTTCGTCGGCACCGACCAGCCCTACGGCGGCCTCGAGGAGGTCTTCAACAAGGCGCTCTCCGGCAAGGACGGCAGCGAGACCTACGAGGTCGGAGACGGCAACCGGATCCCGCTCGGTGACAGCAGGACGGTCCCGGCGGTCGACGGGCAGGACCTGCGCACCACGATCGACCGTGACCTTCAGTTCTACTCCCAGCGGGTGCTGGCCCAGGCGGTCGAGGACGCGCGCGGCGAGTCCGGGATCGCGATCGTGATGGACACCCGCACCGGCGAGGTGCTGGCGCTGGCGGACTACCCGACGTTCGACGCCTCCGAGCCGGCGGTGTCCAAGATCAAGGACCGCCGGGCCCGCTCGCTCAACCTGGCCTACGAGCCCGGCTCGGTCGAGAAGGTGCTCACGCTGTCCGCCCTGATCGACGAGGGCAAGGTCAACGCGCGCACCAAGATGCTGGTGCCGGGCTCGCTGCAGCGCCAGGACCGGGTCATCCACGACCACTGGGACCACGGCCTGATCAAGCTCACCCTCGCCGGCGTGCTGGCCAAGTCGTCCAACGTCGGCACCGTCTTGGCCTCCGATGCGTTCGGGCCCGGTGAGCTCCGCGCGTACCTCGCGAAGTTCGGCCTCGGCCAGCCCACCAACGTCGGCCTCGGGGCCGAGACCCGCGGCAACCTGCCCGACCCTGCACTGTGGAACGACCAGGTCGAGGACCGCATCACCTTCGGCCAGTCGCTCTCGGTCAACGCCATGCAGATGACCGCAGCGGTCAACACCATTGCCAACAAGGGCGTCCGCGTCGATCCCACCCTGATCCAGGGCGAGGCGACCCGCGACGACGGCATGAAGATCGGCACCGACGTCTCGACCACCCGCCGGGTCGTGTCCCCCGATGCGGCCCGTCAGATGACGCTGATGATGGAACGGGTGGTCGACCCCGAGGACGGCGTCGCCCCGGCCGCCAACGTGCCCGGCTACCGGGTGGCCGGCAAGACCGGAACCGCTCAGCGGGTCGTGTCCTGCATGGTCAACGGCGTCAAGCAGGGCTGCTACGACGGCTCCAACACCGTCTCCTTCGCCGGCTTCGCACCGGCCGAGGACCCGCGGTTCACCGTCTACGTCGTGATCCAGAACCCCAAGGTCGCGGGCGCCGGTGGTGGCGCCACGGCCGGACCGGTCTTCTCCAAGCTGATGGGCTACACCCTCCAGCACTTCGCGGTCCCCCCGGGCCACCGCAAGCAGCCCGTTCTCCCCGTCGAGTGGTAGACCTCAGCAGGTGAGTGTCCCGACCCGCCCCGAGCGGCCCCCACGGGTGCCGCTCGGGACCGTCGCGGAGTGGGTGCGCGAGCTGGGCGGGCTCGGTCCTTCGTCGTCGTACGGCGATCCCGGCGATCCCGGCGATCCCG
>DOWL01000235.1:10121-10466 GCA_003519585.1 Nocardioides sp.
ATCCCGGCGATCCCGGCGATCCCGAGGTCACCGGCATCACGCTCAGTTCGCAGCGAGTGTGGCCGGGCGACCTGTACGTCGCGCTGCCCGGCGCCCGGGCCCACGGCATGGACTACGTCGAGCAGGCGCGGAAGGCCGGCTCCGTCGCCGTACTCACCGACCCGGCCGGAGCCGAACGCGGTCGTGCGGAGCTCGTGACCGACGATCCGCGCGCCGTCCTCGGTCGCTTAGCGGCCCGGATCTACGACCACCCGGCGCGCACGATGCGGATGATCGGCGTCACCGGCACGCAGGGCAAGACCACCACGACCCGGCTCGCCGAGGGCGGCCTGGAGCGGTCCGGGG
>DOWL01000235.1:10658-11424 GCA_003519585.1 Nocardioides sp.
GCGCGCCGGCGTCATTGGCACCGTCGGCACCCGGATCGCGGGGGAGGAGGTCAAGACCACGCTGACCACTCCCGAGGCGCCCGACCTGCACGCGCTGTTCGCGGTCATGCGCGAGCGCGACGTCGCTGCCTGCACGATGGAGGTGAGCAGCCACGCGCTGGTGAAGGGTCGGGTCGACGGCGTGGTCTTCGACGTCGCGGTCTTCCTCAACCTCGGCCGCGACCACCTCGACTTCCACGCCGACGTCGAGGACTACTACCGCGCCAAAGCTTCGCTGTTCACGTCCGAACGCGCGCGCCGGGCGCTGATCTGTGTCGACGACGAGCACGGCCGACGGCTTGCCCGCGAGACCACGCTGCCGGTCCGCACGTTCTCGACGATCGGCACCGAGGCCGACTGGACAGTCGCGGACGTCGACTCGGGTCCGGACGGTACGTCGTTCCGCGTGCTCGGGCCCGGCGTGGACGCGCCGGCCGGCGTACCCCTGCCTGGAGCGTTCAACGTCACCAACGCGCTCGCGGCGGTCGCTGCCTGCGGTGAGGCGGGACTCGACGCCGCGGCCGTCGCGCGCGGTATCGCGTCCGGCGGCGGCGTACCGGGCCGCTTCGAGCGGATCGACGCCGGCCAGCCGTTCACCGTCGTCGTCGACTACGCCCACAAGCCGGACGCCGTCCAGGCCGCCCTCGACAGCCTCCGGCCGCTGACCCAGGGCCGGCTGATCGTGGTGCTCGGCGCCGGAGGTGACCGCGACCCGGGCAAGCGCCCG
>DOWL01000135.1:0-9834 GCA_003519585.1 Nocardioides sp.
GTGTCCGAGGGGGGACTTGAACCCCCACGCCCGATAAAGGGCACTAGCACCTCAAGCTAGCGCGTCTGCCAATTCCGCCACCCGGACGAGTGCGCCGGAGACGATAGCACCGTCGGTGCCTCGTTCCCGCATCGCGGTGGCCGTTCTCGAGCACGGCCGTGACATGCTCGGGGACATGGCCGCTGAACCTGCCAACGACCCAGCCGAGAGCGAGGTCGTCGACCTCTGTCGCGACCTGATCCGGATCGATACCAGCAACTACGGCGACGACTCAGGACCGGGCGAACGCAAGGCCGCCGAGTACGTCGCCGGCCTGCTCGAGGAGGTCGGGATCGAGGCCCGGTTGTACGAGGGTGAGCCCGGCCGGACCTCGGTGATGGCGACCTGGGGTGGGCAGGAGGGGGAGGGGCTGCTGCTGCACGGCCACCTCGACGTCGTGCCCGCCGAGGCGAGCGACTGGCGGGTCGACCCGTTCAGCGGGGAGATCGAGGACGGCTACCTCTGGGGTCGAGGTGCGGTCGACATGAAGGACTTCGATGCGATGCTGCTGGCGGTGGTCCGCCAGCGGCAGCGCGAGGGGCGGGTGCCGTCGCGGCCGATCCGGCTGTGCTTCACCGCCGACGAGGAGGCCGGCGGGCACGGCGGGGCCGAAGTGCTGGTCCGCGACAACCCCGAGGAGTTCGAGGGCGTAACCGCGGCGGTCGGCGAGGTCGGCGGGTTCAGCACGACGGTGCGGGACCGCCGGATCTACCTCATCGAGGCGGCCGAGAAGGGCATGGCCTGGATGAAGCTGACCGCCCGCGGCCGGGCCGGTCACGGGTCGATGCTCAACGCTGACAACGCGGTGACTCGGCTGACCGCCGCGGTGGCCAGGCTCGGGGCCCACGAGTGGCCGATCCGGCTCACGCCGACCATGGAAGTGCTGCTCGCGACGGTGGCCGAGCTCGCCGGCACCGAGGCCACTCCGGACAACGCCCGTGCCCTGGTGGAAGAGTTCGGCGGCGCCAGCCGGATGCTGGGCGCGGTCCTCAGCAACACCGTCAACCCCACCATGCTCTCGGCGGGCTACAAGGTCAACGTCATCCCGACCGAGGCCACCGCGCACGTCGACGCGCGGTCGCTGCCCGGCTACGAGGCGGAGTTCCTCGCCACGCTCGAGGAGCTCATCGGCGACGGGATCGAGGTGAGCTACCTCTCCCACCAGGATCCGTGGGAGACGCCGTACGACGGAGCACTCGTCGACGCGATGCACCGAAGCCTCCTCGCCGAGGACCCCGACGCGATCGTGGCGCCCTATCTGATGTCCGGAGGCACCGACGCGAAGCACTTCCGCACCCTCGGTATGCGCTCCTACGGCTTCGCACCACTGCGGCTGCCGGCCGACCTCGACTTCACCGCGCTGTTCCACGGTGTCGACGAGCGGGTGCCGATCGACGCCCTCGAGTTCGGGGTGCGCGTGCTGGACCGGTTCCTCGATCAGGTCTGAGCTTGCGAAGACCTGATCACCGGTGGTTGAGCGTGTCGAAACCTCCGCAGCTTGGGCAGGTACTCGCGTCAGCCAGTGCGTACTGCACGAATGATCCGGCGCCGGAGCACGACGCGACGGGTGCCGTCGGCGGTGATGCGTACGCGGTCGAGCTCCCAGCCGCCGTGCTCGGCGCGTTCGACGAGCAGCTTGGTCACCACGGTGCGTGGGTATTCGCGCGAGAACGTCACCTTGTCGAACTCCCACTCCACCCCTCGGGAGAGGCGAGGCCCCTGACGGGACGTCATCGACGCTCCACCGAGGCATCGTCGAGAGCGGCTACGAGCTCCTGGGGGAGGGTGCGCTGCTCGACGGCCAGGGCCTGCCGCAGCTGCGCGGCCGTACGCGCGCCGACGACGGGCGCCGTCACGCCGGGCCGGTCGCGGACCCAGGCCAGGGCCACCTCCAGCGGCGTCCAGCCGAGCCCCTCGGCCGCCTTGACGACCGCCTCGACGACGTATGACGACGACTCGTCGCGGTAGCCCTCGACCCACTGGGACATCTCGGAGGCGCCCCGGGAGTCGGCCGGCGTGCCGCTGCGGTATTTCCCGGTGAGCACTCCGCGCCCGAGCGGGGACCACGGCAGGATGCCGAGACCGAGCTCCTGCGCTGCCGGCAGGATCTCGTGCTCGATGCCACGGTTGAGAAGGGAGTACTCCACCTGGGTGGAGACCAGCGGCGCCCGACCGGGCACCGCCCGCTGCCAGGTCGCTCCCTGGGCGGTGCGCCAGCCCGACCAGTTGGAGACGCCGACGTACGCCGCCCGTCCGGTGGAGACGGCGGTGTCGAGCGCCGACAGAGTCTCCTCGATGGGAGTGTCATCGGACCAGACGTGCACTTGCCACAGGTCCACCGAGTCCAGTCCGAGCCGCTTCAGCGAGAGGTCGAGACACCTGAGGAGGTAGCCGCGAGAGGTGTCCACGACCCGGTTGCCTCGGCGCAGGCCGACCCCGGCCTTGGTGGCGACGACGACGTCGCTGCGGGGGACCACGGCGCCGAGCAGACTCCCGAGCAGCTCCTCGGAGGCGCCGCCGGCGTAGGTGTGTGCGGTGTCGAGGAGCGTCCCGCCCGCCTCGACGAACGTCGTGAGCTGCTCGCGCGCCTCGTGCTCGTCGGTGTGGTTGCCCCAGGTCATGAGTCCGAGCCCGAGCCGCGAGACCGAGAGACCGGACCGACCCAGGGACCTGTGCTGCACGAGGCACACCGTAACCTCCCGACACGCCACCCACTCGCAAGACCCGAGGCACGGTCGTGTCCGGGTTCTCCGTACGCTCCTGTCGCGTGGACTACTTCGACGCGGTCGTACTGGGTGTGGTGGAGGGGCTGACCGAGTTCCTCCCGGTCTCGAGCACCGGCCACCTGACGATCACCGAGAAGTTGCTCGGACTCGAGGTCGACGACCCCGCCGTCACGGCGTACACCGCCGTCATCCAGATGGGTGCCATCGCAGCGGTGATCCTCTACTTCGCCCGCGACATCTGGAACATCGTCCGGGCCTGGACCCTCGGCCTGTTCCGTTCGGAGTACCGCGGCCAACTCGACCACCGCATGGGGTGGTACGTCATCGTGGCCACGATCCCCGTCGGCCTGGCCGGTCTGCTGGGCCAGGGCCTCATCACCGGCCCGCTGCGCTCGCTGTGGGTCGTCGCCTTCGCGCTGTTGGGTTGGAGCGTGGTCATGGTCGTGGCCGAGCGTCTGGGCCGCCAGGACCGCCCCGAGCGTGACCTGGGCATCAAGGACGCGATCTGGATCGGCATCGCCCAGGCACTCGCGCTGATGCCCGGCATCTCACGCTCGGGCGCGACCATCTCGGTCGGCCTGCTCCGGGGCCTGGACCGGGTGACCGCGACCAAGCTCAGCTTCTACATGTCGATCCCGGCCCTGTTGGCCGCCGGGCTCTACCAGCTCAAGGACGCCTTCTCCGGCGACATCGGCACCGGCCAGGCGCTCACCGGTGTCGCGGTCGCGTTCCTCGTGGCGTACGGCGCGATCGCGTGGCTGCTCCGCTTCGTGGCACACCACTCGATCGCGTGGTTCGTGCCCTACCGCGTGGTCCTCGCGCTGATCCTGATCGGGCTGCTCACGTCCGGGACACTGTCGCCGACCTGACCAGGACGGGCTACAGCCAGCCCGACTTCTTGAACAACAGCAGCAGGCCGATGGAGGCCGCCACCATCAGCACCAGCGCGAAGGGGTAGCCGAGGTACCAGTTGAGCTCGGGCATGTACTTGAAGTTCATCCCGTAGATCCCGGCGATGAGCGTCGGCACCACGACCAGCGCGGCACCGGCCGAGATCTTGCGCATGTCATCGTTCTGCTGGACGGTGATCCGCGCCAGGTGGGCGTCGAAGGCCGTCGAGAGCAGCGAGTCGAGCGTGTCGATGGCGTCGGCAGCCTGGTTGAGGTGGTCGAGTACGTCGCGGAAGAACGGACCTGCCTCGGGGTCGACCCGGTCGACCAGCCCCTCGGCGAACCTGCGCATCGGGTCACGCAGGGGGAGTACGGCGCGCCGGGCCTCGGCGATCTCCCGCTTGAGCACGTAGATCCGGTTGGAGTCGTTGGTGCGCTCGGGTGAGAAGACAGACGACTCGATCTCGTCGACGTCGACCTGGAGCTCGTCGAGCACGACGCCGTAGCCGTCCACCACGCTGTCGCAGACGGCGTAGATGACCGCGCCGGGCCCGTGGTCGAGGATCTTCTCGCTGGACTCCAGCCGGGCCCGCGCCGAGTGCAGCTCGGAACCCCGGCCGTGTCGCACCGTGACCACGAAGTCGTGGCCGGCGAACACGTTTATCTCACCGGTCTCGACGGCGTCGTCGGCATCGACGTACCAGAGCGTCTTGAGGGTCAGGAACAGGCTCCCCTGGTAGCGCTCGAGCTTGGGCCGCTGGTGGGCCTTGAGCGCGTCCTCGACCGCCAGCGGGTGCAGCCCGAACGCCTTGGCGACGTCGCCGAGTTCGCTCTCGCTCGGCTTGTAGAGGCCGACCCAGACGAAGTCGCCTTCGTCGGTCGCCTCGGCGCGGAACTTGTCGAACTCGTGGGGGAAGCAGTCGACCTCGACCCGCTGGCCCTTGCGGTAGAGGGCGCTGTCGACGATCACGTCGTCCACGGTAGTGCCCGTACGCTCTCCCGCGTGGCAACGGTGATCCTGGTGCGACACGGCCGTACGACGGCCAACACTGCCGGCGTCCTCGCCGGTCGTACCCGTGGCGTGCGACTCGACGACACCGGCGTCCAGCAGGCCGCACGGACCGCCGAGCGGCTGGCGGTCGTGCCGCTGACCGCCGTGGTGACCAGCCCGCTGGAGCGGTGCCGGCAGACCGCCCGGGCGATCGTGAAGGCGCAGGACGGCACCCCGAGCACGGCCACCGAGCGTGGGATCACCGAATGCGACTACGGCGCGTGGCAGGGACGGTCGCTGAGGGAGTTGGCCAAGGAGCCGCTTTGGAAGGTCGTTCAGACCCAGCCGTCGGCGGCCGCCTTCCCGGATGGCGAGTCGATGGTGGCGATGCAGGCGCGCTCGGTCACCGCCGTACGCCGCCTTGATGCGCGACTCGAGGCGGAGCATGGCGCTGGCGCGGTGTGGGTGGCGGTCAGCCACGGCGACATCATCAAGTCGGTCCTGGCGGACGCGCTCGGCATGCACCTCGACCTGTTCCAGCGGTTGCACGTCGACCCCGCGTCGGTCTCGATCGTCCGCTACACCGAGACTCGGCCCTATGTGCTGGCGACCAACACCCACGCGGGGGACCTGTCCTGGCTCCGGCCGCCGGTCAAGAAGCGTGGGCGCAAAGCGCCCGCTCAGGACGCTGCCGTGGGCGGCGGTGCCGGTCCTGGGAGTGCTGCCTAAGGTGGTCGCATGCCGCTGATCCACGGATTCGACCCGCCGGAGCGCTTCGTCACCGGCACCGTCGGCCCGCCCGGGCAGCGCACCTTCTTCCTCCAGGCCCGCAGCGGCCACCGGATCATCAGCGTGTCGCTGGAGAAGCAGCAGGTGGCCGCCCTCAGCGAGCGGATCGACCAGTTGCTCGACGAGGTCATGGCCAGCGACAGCACGCAGGGTGTGGTCCCTGCTGTCGCGCCCTTGGGTCTCGACGACTCCGACCCCCTCGAACAGCCGATCGAGGAGGAGTTCCGAGCCGGGACCATGACGCTGTCGTGGGACCCGGGCGACGAACGAGTGGTGATCGAGGTCTTCCCCTACACCGAGGCCGCCGTCGTGAGCCCGGAGCAGCTCGACGAGGACCTCACCGAGCCGGAGCCCGACGAGGTGTTCCTGGTCCGCATCGACGCGGGGAGCGCCCGGGCATTCGTCAAGCGCGCGGAGCAGGTGTTGGAGGCGGGCCGACCGAGCTGCCCGTTCTGCGGCAACCCGATCGACCCCGAGGGTCACCTCTGCGTCCGCGCGAACGGCTTCCGGCGCCGGGACCCGTGAGCCGCGACCCGTGAGCAGCGAGTGGGGTGGTGCCCCGTCCGAGGAGCTCGACTGCGGCGAGCTCGTCCTGCACGGCCGGATCATGCCGGCCTCGAACGCCACCTTCCTGGGCCAGATCGGCGAGGACCGGGTGGTCTACAAGCCGATCTCGGGGGAGCGGCCGCTGTGGGACTTCCCGGTCGGCACCCTCGCCGACCGCGAGGTCGCGGCGTACCTCGTCTCGGAGGCGTTCGGCTGGGACGTCGTACCCCCGACCTGGCTGCGCGACGGCCCGCACGGCCCCGGAATGGTGCAGCTGTGGCGCGAGCCCGACCCCGAGCAGGAGGCGGTAACGCTGGTCCGGGAGGGTCAGGTGCCCACAGGGTGGATGCACGTCTTCGACGGCGTCGACGGGCGCGACTTGCCGGTCTCACTGGTCCACGAGGACACCGAGGCGCTGCGCCGGATGGCGGTCTTCGACATCGTGATCAACAACGCCGACCGCAAGGGCGGCCACGTGTTGGAGATGGCCGGCGGACACCGGTACGGCGTCGACCACGGCGTGACGTTCCATGTCGAGCACAAGCTCCGGACGGTGCTGTGGGGCTGGCTGGGCGTCCCCGTGCCGGAGGACGACCTCGAGGAGGTGCACCGGGTGGGCAAGGAGCTCTCCGGGTCGCTGGGCGATCTGCTCTCGCTCCACCTGACCGATCCGGAGATCGACGCCGCGTTCGCCAGATGCCGTCGGCTCGTCGACCGAGCGGTCATGCCCGCACCCCGCGGGTCCTATCCGGCGATCCCGTGGCCGCCGTTTTGATCGGCCAGTCGAGCGCGAGGGACGAGCGCTCGGCGTCGGCCGATCAGGTCGAGCAGGCGTCCGACCGAGGAACGAGGGCGGAACCGCCGTGTCGAGACATCCCGCAGCCTGCCCGTACAAGCTGAGCCCTTAGGCTTCCCGCATGCGTTCGTGGTCGGCTCCCGTTGTGCCCGAGCTGCCGGTGGTCGGGCCTCCGGTGGCGCTGTACGACACGGCGACCGGCGCCACGGTCACGACCGTGCCCGACGGCGCGGCCCGGCTCTACGTCTGCGGCATCACGCCGTACGACGCGACCCACATGGGTCACGCGGCGACCTACGTCGGCTTCGACCTGCTCAACCGGGCCTGGCGCAACGCCGGCCACGAGGTCGTCTACGTCCAGAACGTCACCGACGTCGACGACCCGCTGCTGGAGCGGGCCGAGAAGGTCAACGTCGACTGGACCGAGCTGGCCGAGCGGGAGACCGAGCTGTTCCGGCAGGACATGCAGGCGTTGCGGGTGCTCCCACCCGACCACTACATCGGGGCGGTCGAGTCGATCCCGCTGGCGGTGGCGCTGATCGAGCGGCTGCAGCAGGCGGGCTCGGTCTACAAGGTGGAGGACGATCTCTACTTCTCGGTGACCGCCGACCCGGCATTCGGCCAGGAGTCCGGCTACGACCGCGAAACGATGCTCGAGCTGTTCGGCGAGCGGGGCGGCGACCCGGACCGGACCGGCAAGAAGGACCCCCTCGACTGCGTGGTCTGGCGCGGCCCGCGCGAGGGCGAGCCGTCGTGGGAGAGCCCGCTCGGCCCCGGGCGACCGGGCTGGCACATCGAGTGCGCCGCGATCGCCCGGGAACATCTGGGAGTCGCCTTCGACGTTCAGGCCGGTGGCAGTGACCTGGTCTTCCCACACCACGAGATGTGCGCAGGTCACGCTCAGGTCGCCGATCCGTCAGGACCCTTCGCGAAGATCTACAGCCACGCGGGGATGGTGGCCTACGACGGCGAGAAGATGTCCAAGTCGCGGGGCAATTTGGTCTTCGTCTCCGCGCTGCGCAACAGCGACGTCGACCCGATGGCGATCCGGCTGGTCCTGCTGCGCCACCACGTTCGCTCCAACTGGGAGTGGCTCGATGCGGAGCTCTGGGACGCCGTCGACACCTTGGCCGACTGGCGGCGGGCGCTCTCGCTCGGCGCCGGGGCTCCCGCCGGCCCCGTGGTCGTCGAGGTGCTGGCCGCGATGGCCGCCGACCTCGACGCGCCGCGTGCGGTGGCGGCGGTCCAGGGCTGGGTCGATGCGACCCTCGGCTTCAACGGTCATCTGGCCGACGCCAGCGACGAGGACGCCGCTCTCACCATGCACGCCCTGCTGGACGCCGCCCTGGGCCTAGCGCTGTAGTTCAGTCCCAGCCCGGGCTGCGGCGGTTTCGACGCGCTCTTCGCGACTTCGCAAGCTCAGTCGCGATCGCTTGCTCAACCACCATCGATCTCACCCCTCCTCGTTCCTCGGAGGGTGAGATCATTCCCCACCCTGCCGGCGCTTGAGGTAACGCTCGAACTCCCGGGCGATCGCCTCGCCGGACGCCTCGGGAAGCTCGGTCGTGTCGCGAGTCTCCTCGAGGGAGCGGACGTAGTCGGCGACGTCCTCGTCCTCCTCGGCGAGCTCGTCGACGCCGCGTTCCCAGGCGCGCGCATCCTCGGGAAGGTCGCCGAGTGGGATCGAGATCTCGAGCAGGTCCTCCAGTTGGCCGAGCAGCGCCAGGGTGGCCTTGGGGCACGGCGGCTGGGCGACATAGTGCGGAACCGCGGCCCAGTACGACACCGCGGGGATGTCGAGGCGTGCGCAGGCGTCCTGGAGGACACCGACGATGCCGGTGGGCCCTTCGTACGTCGACTGCTCGAGCTTGAGCCGGTCGACCAGCTCCGGCTCGGTCGCGGTGCCCGAGACCGGGATCGGACGCGTGTGCGGGGTGTCCGCGAGCAGCGCGCCCAGCGTGACCACGAGTTGTCCGCCGAGATCGTCGCAGGCGGCGAGCAGCTCGGCACAGAACATCCGCCACTTCATGTTGGGCTCGATGCCCCGCATCAAGATGATGTCGCGGTCGAGATCGGGCGGTGAGGCGATCGCCAGCTGCGTGCCGGGCCAGGTGATGCTTCGGTGCCCGGCCGGGTCGGCGCCGACCAAGGGTCGGTTGACCTGGAAGTCGTAGTACTCGTCGGGGTCGATGGCACCCACGACTCGGGCGTTCCAGACCCGCATCAGGTGGTCGACGGCGGACGAGGCGGCATCGGCGGCGTCGTTCCAGCCCTCGAACGCAGCGATGACAACCGGGTCGACCAGGCCGTCGACGTCCTCGAGCTGGATCACACCCAGAAGTCTAGGCGGCGGCGCGCCGCGACCCGGGGATTCGTGGCCGGGGACCGCCCGATGCCACCATCTGGGAATGCGGTCCACGACGTGGACGCTCTTCCTAGGCTGTCGCACCGGGGCGAGAGGAGGCACCGTGAGCACTGACCGTAGTTGGCGCCCCGACGTCACCGCGGAGCTGACCGCGGCCCTGGAGGCCCGGATCCTGATCATCGACGGGGCCATGGGCACCGCGATCCAGCGCGATCGTCCCTCCGAGGCCGGCTACCGGGGCGAGCGGTTCGCCGACTGGCCGAGCGACCTGCAGGGCAACAACGACCTGCTCACCCTGACCCAGCCCGACATCATCGCGGAGATCCACCGCGAGTACCTCGAAGCCGGCGCGGACATCATCGAGACCAACACCTTCAACGCCAACGCCGTCTCCCTCGCCGACTACGGCCTGCAGGAGCTGGGCTACGAGCTCAACCTCGAGGCGGCGCGGCTGGCCCGCCGGATCGCCGACGAGGTGGCGACGCCGGACCGGCCGCGGTACGTCGCCGGCGCGCTGGGTCCGACCACCCGGACGGCGTCCATCTCGCCCGATGTCAACGACCCCGGCGCCCGCAACGTCACCTTCGACGACCTGGTCGCGGCGTACTCCGAGGCGACCAAGGGGCTGCTCGACGGCGGCTCCGACCTGCTGGTCATCGAGACGATCTTCGACACGCTCAACGCCAAGGCCG
>DOWL01000135.1:9956-10714 GCA_003519585.1 Nocardioides sp.
TCGAGACGATCTTCGACACGCTCAACGCCAAGGCCGCGATCTTCGCCGTCGAGACGGTCTTCGAGGAGTACGACCGTCGGTGGCCGGTCATCGTCTCGGGCACCATCACCGACGCGTCCGGGCGGACCCTGTCGGGCCAGGTCACTGAGGCGTTCTGGGACTCGATCCGGCACGTCGACCCGATCGCGGTGGGCCTCAACTGCGCGCTCGGCGCCAAGGAGATGCGCCCCTACATCGCCGAGATGTCACGGATCGCGGACTCGTTCGTGTCGTGCTACCCCAACGCCGGGCTGCCCAACGCGTTCGGCGAGTACGACGAGGCTCCTGAGGAGACTGCCGCGGTGATCGCGGAGTTCGCCGAGGCCGGCTACGTCAACCTGGTCGGCGGCTGCTGCGGAACCACCCCGGCCCACATCGCCGCGATCGCCGAGGCGGTGCACGGCGTGCAGCGCCGCCCCACGCACGAGGTACCGCCCGCCATGCGGCTCTCGGGCCTCGAACCGTTCTCGATCACCGAGGACAGCTTGTTCGTCAACGTCGGCGAGCGGACCAACATCACCGGCTCGGCGCGGTTCCGCAACCTGATCAAGGCCGGCGACTACGACACGGCTCTCTCCGTCGCGGCGCAACAGGTGGAGAACGGCGCGCAGGTCATCGACATCAACATGGACGAGGGCATGATCGACGGTGTCGCCGCCATGGACCGGTTCACCCGGCTCGTGGCCAGCGAGCCCGACATCAGCCGGGTGCCGGTGATG
>DOWL01000184.1 GCA_003519585.1 Nocardioides sp.
GCAGGCGATGATCAGGACCGCGACCGCGGCGGTGAAGGCCGCGGTGATGCTGTGTCCGGTCAGCAGCCAGCCGGCCAGTGTGGCCAGGGAGAGGGCGATGACGATGGGCACGAAGACCGCGGAGACCCGGTCGGCGAGCCGCTGGACCTGGGCCTTGCCGTTCTGGGCGTCTTCGACGAGTCGGGCCATCTGAGCCAGCTGGGTGTCGGCTCCAACCCGGGTCGCACGGACGACCAGGCGGCCGCCGGCGTTGACGGTGGCACCGACGACGGCGTCACCAGGACCGACCTCGACCGGGACGGGTTCCCCGGTGAGCATGGAGGCGTCGACCGCGGAGGTGCCGTCTTCGACGACTCCGTCGGTGGCGACCTGCTCCCCGGGGCGTACGAAGAACCGGTCGCCGACGGCGATCTGGTGCGCGGGGATGCGCACCTCTCCCCCGTCGCGAAGGACCGCGACGTCCTTGGCGCCCATGTCGAGCAGCGCCCGCAGCGCCGCACCTGACTGTCGCTTCGCGCGGGCCTCGAAGTAGCGACCGGCGATGATGAACGTGGTGACGGCGGCGGCGACTTCCAGATAGATGTGGACGCCCGCTTCCCCGTCGGGGAACGGGTCGAACGGCATTCGCATCCCGGTCATCCCGGCGTGGGTGAACAGCAGTGCCCACAGCGACCACAGCCAGGCCGCCGAGACCCCGACCGAGATCAGGGTGTCCATGGTCGCCGCCCGGTGACGGGCGTTGGTCACGGCCGCGCGATGGAACGGCCAGGCACCCCACACGACGACGGGCGAGGCGAGGGTCAGGGAGATCCACTGCCAGTTGTCGAACTGGAGTGCCGGGATCATCGACATGGCGAGGACCGGCACGGTCAGCACGGCTGAGACGACGAGGCGCTGCCGCCAGCCTGCGGCTTCGGTATCGCGGTCGTCGGGCTCGTTGTCAGTCGAGGTTTCCCCGCCGCCGGGCGTTGGAGTCGGCACCGTGGCGGTGTAGCCGGTGGTCTCGACCACGGTGACGAGGTCGCCGGTGGTGAGCGTCGTCGGGTAGGTGACCTTGGCCTTCTCGGTGGCGTAGTTGACCGTGGCGGTGACTCCGTCGAGCTTGTTCAGCTTCTTCTCGATGCGAGCCGCGCAGGAGGCACAGGTCATCCCACCGATGGTGAGCTCGACGTCCGTGGCTGCGCCGGGTTCGGTGGTTGTCTGCGTCATGGCTTTCGCCTCCATTGGGTCGGTGTTCTGAACTGGGAACCGTGTCGAGTCCCTCAGGCGAGCTGGTAGTCGCCGGCTTCGTCGAGTGCCGCGGCCACCTGGGCCTCGTCAAGCGGCGCGGAGCTGATGACGGTCACCGTCGAGGTGCCGCCGGCGACGAGCTCGACGTGCACGTCGGTGACACCGTCGAGGGACTTCAGCTCGCTCGTGACAGCTCCGGCGCAGTGGCCGCAGGTCATGCCGGAGACGGCGTAGCTGTGGGTGGTCATCGGATTCTCCTCTACGATCGAGTTGGTCGTCCCGGGCGTGGTTGCCGCACCCCCGTCGGCAGCACCGCACCCACATCCGCCGCACCCACATCCCCCGGAGTCGGTGGTCAGGTCTTCCAGCAGCGGGAGGCTGCGTGGCCTGTCGGTGGTCTCGGGCATCGGTGTTCCTTCGGTTGAGGTGCAGGGTCAGGAGCGGACGAGTCTTGCGATGGCCTCGGAGGCCTCAGTGAGCTTGCGTCGCTTGTCGTCGGGGCTGTCAGCGTGGGCGAGGCAGTGCTGCAGGTGCTGGTCGAGAAGAAGCAGTGCCACCTTCTCGAGCGCCTTCGTGGAGGCTGAGATCTGGGTGAGGATGTCGATGCAGTAGGTGTCCTCGTCGACCAGGCGCTGGAGCCCGCGGACTTGTCCCTCGACGCGTCGCAGTCGCGCCTGGATCGCCTGCTTCTCGGTGATGTAGCCGGGCTCCGTGTGCATCACCGGCCCTCCTCACTGTCATATCTGTCGACATTGTCGGTCGAGATCGACGATACCCCTCGGGGGTATCTGGGCAAGGGGTGCGGGGAAGGCTTCACTGAACCTTCATAAAGTCACACTCTTGTGAACTTCCCGGCCCCAGGCGTGGGCAGCGGGTCACCACAAGGCTCACGAGGCCCGGGGACGAAGAGACGTGGCTCGGCGTCACTCCCCCACGAGAATCCGCGCGCTCTCCCGTCGTTCCGCCAAGGGTTCGGTGAAGGTTCGGTGAAGGTGTGTGAGGACCGACGTTCCTCACCGGGAATCAGGCTGGCGGGAGACGAACCTTGAAGGTGCTGCCGTGTCCGGGTCCGGCGCTGGTGGCGGATATGCCGCCGCCGTGTGCCTCGATGAGGGCCTTGGCGATGGCCAGTCCGATGCCGGACCCGCCCTGGTGGCGGTCGCGGGCAGTGTCGACGCGGTAGAACCGGTCGAAGACGTGGGGCAGGTGCTCGGGGGCGATGCCTTCGCCGGTGTCGGCCACCGCGTACTGCACCCACCGTTCCACGCGCCGACAGGACACGGTGACGCTGCCGCCACTTGGGGTATGGCGCAGCGCGTTGTCGATGAGGTTGCCGAGCGCCTGACCGATCCGGTCCGCGTCGACGTCTACCAGGCCCGCTGGGTGCAGATCGGCGTTCAGCCGGACACCCTTGCTCTGGAAGCGGTCGCGGGCCGCGTCCACGGCAGTGGCGGCGACCGTGGCCGCATCCAAAGGCCGAGGATCGAGGGGCAGATTGCCTTCCTCTGCATGCGAGACGGCCCCGACGTCTTCGGCGAGCCGCCGCAGCCGGTGGGTCGAGGACCGCAGCACCGTAAGGGTTTCGGAGTCGAGATGGCGCACGCCGTCCTCGAGCGCCTCGAGGTGGGCGTCGATCGTCGCCAAGGGCGTGCGCATCTCGTGGGCGAGGTCGGCGAGCATCTGACGCCGCGTGGCTTCGGTGGCCTCGAGTCGATCGGCGAGACGGTTGTACGACCCGGCGAGGGTGGCGAACTCGACGCCGAGGCCGGGGTCGTCGACGTGAGTGTCATAGCGGCCGGCGGCGATCTGGGAGGAGGCCTCGGCGACGTGGCCGATGGAGCGTTGGATGCGGCGGCTGAAGTACCACGACACGGCCAGTGCGGCGGCCGCCGCGGCGACCAGGGCGACACTGATGGAGATGAGCAGGGCGGAGGCGAAGGCTTCCTCGACGTGCTGGGTCTCCTCCTCGCTGTGCGCGACTCCAGCCTGCTCCAGGTGGTCGTGGAAGATGCTTGGGCCGACCGCGGAGGCGACCAGCCAGATGGTCAGCGCGCCGGCCACCAGGACGAGGGATTGCGCCAGGAGCAGCCGAGTGGCGAACCGCGGGCCACGCCCCGCCGGGCCCCGGGTCATGCGCCGGAGCCCATCCGGTAGCCGATGCCGCGGACGGTGCGTACGAACCGGCCCTCGGTGGCGTCGTCGCCGAGCTTGCGGCGCAGGTGGCCGATGTGGACATCGACCAGGTGCTCGTCCCCAACCCACGTCTGGCCCCACACGTGGTCGATGAGCTGGCGGCGGCTGAACGCCATCCGGGGCCGTTCGGCGAGTGCCGCCAGCAGGTCGAACTCGGTGCGGGTCAGCGCCACCGGCTCACCGGCCAGCCACACGTCGCGGCCCTGCACATCAACCTTCAGGTCTCCGAACCTCAGGTCATGAGGCTGATCCTCCGCCTCCCTCGGCGTTCGGGGACGGCGCAACATGGCCTGGATGCGGGCCATCAGCTCGCGGGGGCTGAACGGTTTCGTGATGTAGTCGTCGGCGCCGACCGACAGGCCGATCAGGGTGTCCACCTCCTCGCTGCGGGCGGTCAACATCACGACGTAGGCGTCGCTGAAGGTGCGGATCTGCCGACACACCTCGACTCCGTCCAGGCTCGGCAGACCCAGGTCGAGGACGACCACGTCGGGGTCGACGTCACGGGCGGTGAGGACCGCCTGTAGCCCATCGTGGGCGAGCGTGGTCTCGAACCCCTGGCGCTCCAAGTAACTCCCCAGGACTCTGGCGAGGCTGGTCTCGTCCTCGACCACCAGAGCCCGCAGCCCAGAGGCCGGCTTGGGGGTGCCCGCGGCCGGGCCGGGGGCCGTGGGGTCGCCGACGTCACTGTCCATGCCGCCCATCGTGGCAGCCGGGAGCCCTCGAACCGCGCGAGCGGGCGGGTCCCGGCGACGTTCTTCAGCGAACCTTCATCGAATCCCGACCCGATGCCCCGGGTGCGCCGCCGACAGTGAAGGTCAAGTGCACACGAAGGAGCTGAGGACCATGATGGGCTGGTACCACGACGGGTTGGGTTGGGGCGGTTGGCTGGTCATGCTGCTCGGCATGGTCGCCTTCTGGGGTCTGGTGGTGTGGGCGGTCGTGGTGCTCTTCCGCGACACCCACTCGGAAGACGCCCGGCCAACACACCACGACCCGCTGGCCACCCTCGATGAGCGGTTCGCCCGCGGCGAGATCGACGAGACCGAGTACCAGGCGCGCGCCGACGTGCTCCGCGCAGCCCACCACTGACGCTGTGTCCGCTGACCCTTTCCGCCAGCCACCAGTCCCGCCGAGGAGGTCTGTCTTGCCGTCGATGTCGCGCCGCACCCTCTTCCAGGCCGCCGCTGGCGTGGCCGGCGTCGCTGCCGTGGGCAGCCTGTCCGCCTGCACTGGCAGCACGAGAGCGTTCACGTTGGTCGGGCCAGGCTCCCCCGCCGTCGCGGCGGCCGAACGAGCCCGACGCGTCCCCGGTCGTCGGGTCGTCTCGGCGCGGCTGACCCCCCGGCCGGTCACGGTCGACCTCGGTGGCCGGACCCTCGACACCTGGGCCTACGGCGAGCAGGTCCCGGGGCCGCTGCTTCGAGCACGCGCGGGCGACCTGCTACGGGTCACCGTGGACAACCAGCTTCCGGTCGCGACGAGCGTGCACTGGCACGGCCTCGCGTTACGCAACGACATGGACGGTGTCCCACACCTGACCCAGGACCCCATCCCGGCCGGCGGATCGTTCGACTACGCGTTCACCGCCCCCGACCCGGGCACGTACTTCTACCACCCGCACTCCGGCGTACAGCTGGACCGCGGCCTGTACGGCGTCCTGGTCGTCGACGACCCCGCAGAGCCCGGCAGCTACGACGACGAGTGGATCGTCGTCCTCGACGACTGGGTCGACGGCACCGGACGCACCCCCGACCAGGTCCTCGCCGCCTTCCAGAAGACCAGCGCCTCCTCCGGCGACCCGGGCGGCTCGATGGGCGGCATGGACCACGGCTCGATGGGAGGCCAGCCGGGCGGCGCCATGGCGGGGATGGATCATGGCGCCATGGCCGGCGCCTCCGGCGGCGCCATGGCCGGGATGGATCACGGCGCCATGGCGACCCAGTCCACGGG
>DOWL01000009.1:0-10320 GCA_003519585.1 Nocardioides sp.
GCCGCCCACGCCGCCCACGCCGCCCACGCCGCCCACGCCGCCCACGCCGCCCACGCCGCCCACGACCCCGTCGCGTTCGCCGAACACATCCGCGCTCGGGTGCTGGCGGCGACGGCGTTGCACTGCTCGGTCGGGATCGGCGACAACAAGCTGAGGGCCAAGATCGCCACCGACTTCGGGAAGCCGCGGGGGAGTTTCGTGTTGACGGTGGACAACTGGTTCGAGGTGATGGGCGACCGGCCGACCACGGCGCTGTGGGGGATCGGCGGCAAGACCGCCAAGAAGCTCGCGGCGTTGGGCATCGACACGGTCAGTCAGCTCGCGGCGTCGGACGCGCGGGTGCTGGCCGCCGAGCTCGGGCCGACCATGGGTCCGTGGTACCACCGCATCGGGCGGGGGGTGAGCGACAGCGCGGTGACCGACGAGCCGTGGGTGCCGCGTGCGCACGGGCGTGAGACGACGTTCCAGGACGACCTCGACGACTGGGATCGGATCGCCGAGGAAGTGCGGACACTGACCCGCCAGGTGGTCGCCGACATCGACAAGGAGGGCCGGCCGGCGGCGCGGGTCGGGTTGAAGCTCCGCTACAAGCCGTTCTTCACCATCAGCCGGAGCCTCACCCTGCCCGAGCCCACCAACGACCCGGTCCGGCTGGCCGACGCCGCGGTCAGCCTGCTGGACCGCGTCGAGCAGGACCGGCCGGTGCGGCTGCTGGGGGTGCGGCTGGAGATGGTGCCTCCCGAGGGTGGCTACTGACGCGGGTCAGCTCCGCCGGGCGGCGGCGTATCGCTGAACGTCAGCCGAGCTCGGCGCGCAGCTCCTGCACCACCGAGTCGACCACGCCGACCAGGTCACCACCGTTGGCAGCGGCGACGGCCCGCTGGCGTTGGTACGACGCGCCGCGGGTCGGGATGTCGAGCACCGAGGCCAGCTCGGCGGAGCAGCCCAGCCGCTCGGCGACCGGCTCGAGCCGGCCGACCAGGGCAGTGAGGTCGTCGGTGATGAGCGCCTCGTTCGAGGCGGCGTCGAGGATCACGATGGCGTCGAGGCCGTAGCGCGCGGCCCGCCACTTGTTCTCCTGCACGTGCCACGGCGGCATGACCGGGAGGGTCTCGCCCGCGGCGAGCCGGGTGTCGAGGTCGACGACGAGGCACTGGGTCAGCGCGACCAGCGCCGCCAGGTCGGCGAAGGTCGAGACGCCGTCGCAGATGCGGTTCTCGAGGGTGCCGAGGTGCGGGGCCGGGCGTACGTCCCAGCGCACCTCGCTGAGCCCGTCGATCACGCCGGTGGTCAGCTGGTCACCGACGAACCCCTCGAACTCCTCCCAGGTCGCGAACTGGAAGGGCAGCCCGGCGGTCGGCAGTTGCTGGAACATGAGCGCGCGGTTCGAGGCGTACCCGGTGTCGACCCCGGCCCAGATCGGCGAGGACGCCGAGAGCGCCTGCAGGTGCGGGTAGTGGTTGAGCAGCGACGAAAGCACCGGCAGCACCCGCGACTGATCGGGCATGCCGACGTGCACGTGCACACCCCAGATCAGCATCTGGCGTCCCCACCACTGGGTGCGGTTGATCAGCTCCTCGTAGCGGTGACCCTCGGTGAGCTGCTGCCCGGTCCACGAAGCGAAGGGGTGGGTCCCGGCGCCGAAGAGGTCGATGCCGAGATCGTCGCCGGCTGGTACGACGAGCTCGAGGGTCCGGCGCAGGTCGGCCATCGCGGCTTCGACTGTCGGACAGATTCCGGTGACCAGTTCGACGGTGTTCTTGAGCAGCTCCTTGTGCAGCCGGCCTGGGTCGGGCAACCGGGCCTTGGCCCGGGCGAACAGGTGCGCCGCGTCGTTGCGCAGGTCGCGGGTGCGCCGGTCGACCAGCGCCAGCTCCCATTCGACGCCGAGCGTCGGCTCCGCCGAGGGGTGGAAGTCGATTCGCACCCGGTCAGCGTTTCACAGCCCCCGGCAGTGGTTGAGCTCCTCGAGCCACCGGGCCGACTGCCCGTCGAACGGCGCCAGCCCGTCGCGTACGGCGATGAGGATCAGGTCGCGGGTGGCCATGGCCAGGTCGACGATCTCGCGGGGATAGCCGGACTCGACGCGATGCTCGTCGAACTCGTCCTGGTCGTCGACGTAGGTCACCTCGTCCAGCCCCTTGACGACGTCGAGGTCGAGGTCGACCGCGCGCACCGTGCGCCCGTGCCACCGGGGCACCGTGGTCATGTCGACGTAGGTCCAGACGGTGCCGCCGGGCCCGTGGAACGTCGCCAGCCACGCATGGCCCATGGCGCTGGCGGCAGGGACCAGGCAGACCTGATCGTTGCTCGTGGTGAGGTCCACGCCTGGCCGCGCCATCCGGGTGCCGGTCGGGAAGCCGAGCCAGTCGCCGGCCTCGTCGCGGCCCAGATAGACGGCGTCCATCTCCCAGTGCGGCTGGTCGCCCCACTTGGTCATCTCGAGGCGGACGGCGTCGCCGGGCGTCAGAGCCACCCGACGGTTCTACCGCATCGGCGGCTCAGCCCAGCGCCGTCCCGTCCGGCCGTACCCGCTTCGAGGTAAGCGCGACGACGTCCTGGTAGCGCGAGCCCAGCACCTTCGCGACGGTGTGTACGGCGTGGGCGTCGAGGCCGACCAACACCCGGGCGCGGTTCTTCAGGATGCCGTTGACGATGATCTCGGCGGCCCGCTCGGGGGTCATCCTGGCGAGCTTCTCGTCGAAGTACCGCGCGGTGTCCTCCTTGCTCTCCTTCGCCGAGACCCGTGCGTTGCGGGCGATCGCGGTCTTGATGCCGCCGGGGTGCACGGCGGTCACTCCCACCGGGTGCCCGGCGATCAGCATCTCCTCGCGCAGCGCCTCGGTCATGCCGCGGACGGCGTACTTGGTCGCGTTGTACATCGACTGGCCCGGCATGGAGACCAGCCCGAACAGCGACGACAGGTTCACGACGTGGCCGTCGCCGGACGCGATGAGGTGAGGGAGGAACTCCTTGGTGCCGTGGACGACCCCCCAGAAGTTCACGCCGACGATCCAGTCGATGTCGGAGTACTCCAGGTCGATGAAGTCGCCGGCCAGGGCCACTCCCGCGTTGTTGATCACGACGTTGACGCGCGCGAACTCCTGCACGACATCGAGCGCATAGCGCGCCATCGCGTCGCGGTCCGCCACGTCGAGGCGGTCGCTGCGCACCTGGGAGCCGCCGGCCCTCGCCACCAGGTCGACGGTCTCCGCGAGTCCGGGCTCGTCGACGTCGGAGAGCGCGAGCAGCGAGCCGCGGCGGGTCAGGTCGACCGCGAGCGCCCGGCCGATGCCCGAGCCGGCACCGGTGATCACGACCACCTTGTCGTCGAGGGTCTTCACGGCGCCGCCGTCCCGGGCGCGACTTCGAGATAGGCCTCGCCGTCGTACGACGCGAGCCGGCGCCGGAAGTCCGCGGTCGATCGCGGCCACAGGGTGGTGTTGCGGCCGCGATCGTCGAGGTACCAACTCTGGCAGCCGCCGGTCGTCCACACGGTCTTGCGCATCCGGCGTTGCAGGGACCGGTTCCAACTGTCGGTCGCGCCCTGCGTCGGCTCCACGCTCACGAGCCCCTCGCGCCGAATCCGGCGTAGCGCATCGCGGACGTAGGCGATCTGCGACTCGATGATGAAGATCATGCTGGTGTGGCCCTGACCGGTGTTGGGCCCGACCAGCATGAACAGGTTGGGGAACTCCGGCACCGTGGTGCCCTTGTACGCCGCCATGCCGCTCGCGCGCCACCGGTCGGCCAGCGTCTGACCGGTGCGGCCGGTGACGTGCTCGGTGATGGGCAGCTCGGTGGTGTAGAAGCCGGTGGCCACGACCAGGACGTCGATCTCGCGCTCGGCGCCGTCCGCGGTGACCACGGAGTTGCCGGTGATCTTGGCGATCGGGTCGGTGACCAGCTCGGTGTTGTCGGCGGCGAGCGCGGGATACCACTCGTTGGAGCGCAGCACCCGCTTGCAGCCGAGCTGGAAGTGCGGGGTCACCTTCGCCCGCAGCTCCGGGTCCTTGATGCCGTGGTTGATGTTGGCGGTGGCCGCCTTCACGGCCGGCAGCGCGAGGCGGGGCTGCCAGGTGAACATCGGGACGTACGCCTCGTGCGCCCAGTAGAGGCCAGTGCGGTAGGCGCGGCGCAACCCCGGCACCCGCCGCAGCGCGGCCCGCTCGACCCCGCTGTAGACCCGGTCGTTGCGCGGGATGATCCACGGTGCGGTGCGCTGGTAGACGTCGAGATGTCCGCCGGTCGCAGCCAGGAGCTTCTGAAGCTCGGGGACGATCTGGATCGCCGACGCGCCGGTGCCGATCACCGCCACCCGCTTGCCGGCCAGGTCGACGAGGTGGTCCCAGCGCGCCGAGTGGAAGACCTCTCCCTGGAAGGTCGCGATTCCCTCGATCTCGGGCATCCGCGGCTCGGAGAGGCCGCCGGCGCCGAGGATCAGGGTCTTGGACGACCAGGTGCCCTTCGGCGTACGCACGGTCCAGCGTTGCGCCCCCTCGTCCCAGCGCGCGTCCTCCACCGGGCTGTCGAAGACGAACCGATCGAGTGTCCCGGACCGGGCGGCCACGGCCTTGACGTAGTCCTGGATCTCCGGCTGCGGAGAGTACGAGCGCGACCAGTCGTGCGGCGCGAACGAGTAGGAGTAGAGCTGGCTCGGGATGTCACACGTCGCGCCCGGGTAGGTGTTGTCGCGCCAGGTCCCGCCGACGTCGGACCCCTTCTCGAGCACCACGAAGTCGGTCTCGCGGTCCTCCTGCAGCTTGGTCGCCATGCCGAGGCCCGCGAAGCCCGCCCCGACGATGACGTGGTCGACGTGGTGGTCCGTCGAGGCGGGAGTGCTCATGGCCCGAACGTACAACCAGCTGCTCGGCCGGTCGGGGGCAACGTCAGGAATCCCAACATCTGTTGGGATTCCTGACGTTCTCGGGCGTTGCAACGGGGCAGAACGTCAGGGATCCCTAGATCTGTTGGGATTCCGTCAAGCCGCCGTCAGGCGCTGGCGACCACGGCGGCGAGCTGGTCGAGCCCCCAGTTGAGGTCCTCGGAGGAGACCACGAGCGGCGGGGCCAGCCGGATCGTGGAGCCGTGGGTGTCCTTGGCCAGGACACCGCGGGCCATCAACGCCTCGCAGACCTCGCGGCCGGAGCCGATCGCCGGGTCGATGTCGACGCCGGCCCACAGTCCGCGGGTGCGTACGCCGACCACGCCGCGGCCCACGAGAGCGTCGAGCCGCTCACGCATGATGACGCCGAGCTCGGTTGCGCGAGCCTGGAACTCCCCGGTGCGCAGCATCTCGACGACCGTGAGGCCGACCGCGCAGGCCAGCGGGTTGCCGCCGAAGGTGCTGCCGTGCTGGCCCGGGCGCAGGACGCCGAGCACGTTCTGGTCGGCCACGATCGCGGACACCGGGACGATCCCGCCGCCGAGTGCCTTGCCGAGGATGTAGATGTCGGGGACGAGGTTCTCGTGGTCGCAGGCGAAGGTCTTGCCGGTGCGGCCCAGACCGGCCTGGATCTCGTCGGCCGCGAACAGCACGTCGTGGCGTGTGCACAGCTCGCGTACGCCGCGCAGGTAACCCTCGGGCGGGATCACGACGCCGCCCTCGCCCTGGATCGGCTCGATCAGCACCGCGACGGTGGTGGGGTCGATCGCCGCCTCGAGCGCGGTCAGGTCGCCGTACGGGACGGTGACGAAGCCGGGGGTGAACGGGCCGAAGCCGTCGCGGGCGTCGGGGTCGTCGGAGAAGCCGACGATGGTGGTGGTGCGGCCGTGGAAGTTGCCGGAGGCGACGATGATCGTGGCCTGGTCGGCCGGGACGCCCTTGACCTCGTAGCCCCACTTGCGCGAGACCTTGATCGCGGTCTCGACGGCTTCGGCGCCGGTGTTCATCGGGAGCACGAGGTCCTTGCCGCACAGGTCGCCCAGCGCGGCGGTGAAGTCGGCGAACCGGTCGTGCACGAAGGCGCGGCTGGTCAGCGTGAGCTGGTCGAGCTGACGGTGCGCGGCGGCGAGCAGAGCGGGGTGGCCGTGGCCGAAGTTGAGCGCGGAGTAGCCGGCCAGCAGATCGAGGTAGCGGCGGCCGTCGACGTCGGTCATCCAGGCGCCCTCGGCGTGGGCGACCACGACCGGCAGGGGGTGGTAGTTGTGCGCGGTCCGCGCCTCCGCGCGCTCGAACTCCGTGGGTCCGTGGTTGGTCGCGTGCGTGGTGGGTTCCTGGGTGGCCGTCATGGTCGCCTCCTTCGTCGATCAGGGTCAGACGGGGTCGAGGAGCGGCCCGGATGCGGGGCCCAGGATTGTCTGACAATCTGTACGGCGTCAGCCTAGCCGGACCGCGATCGTGGTGCTACTCGGCGCACTCGTGAGCGCGACCGTGCCGCCGTGCGAGGCCACGATCGCCTGGACCATCGACAGACCGAGACCGGCCCCGCCACCCCCCTGAACGGTGCTGCGCTCGCGGGCCTCGTCCAGTCGGGCGAACCGCTCGAAGGCATGGTCGACGAACTCCGGCGGGAAGCCGGGTCCGTCGTCGTGCACGTCGAACCCGTCGGCGCGGCCGGTCACGGTGACCGTGGTGCCGGGCGGGGTGTGCTTGCGGGCGTTGGTCAGCAGGTTGGTGACCACCTGGTGCAGCCGCTGTTCGTCGCCCACGACTTCCAGAGGCGCCTCGGGGAGTTGGAGCCGCCACTGGTGGTCGGGGGCGAGCACCCGCGCGTCGGAGACCGCCTCGAGCAGGAGTCGGGTGAGGTCGACGGGCTCCCGCTCCAGCGGCCGCCCGGCGTCCAGTCGGGCCAGCAACAGCAGGTCCTCGACCAGGGACGTCATCCGGACGGTCTCCTCCTCGACCTTGCCCAGCGCGGTCTCGACGATGCCGTCGTCGGGGCGGCGCCGGGCCAGCTCGGTGTAGCCCGCGATGGTGGCCAGCGGCGTACGTAGCTCGTGGGAGGCGTCGGCCACGAACTGCCGGACCTGCTGCTCGCTGCGGTGCCGAGCCTCCAGTGAGGTCTCGACGTGCTCGAGGAGTGTGTTGAGCGCGGCGCCGACCTGGCCGACCTCGGTGCGCTCGTCGGTGAGGTGCTCGGGCACCCGTTCGGTGAGGTCGATCTCGCCCTCGGCCAGCGGCAGGTCCGCGACCCGGTGCGCGGTGGCGGCGACCTCGGTCAGCGGCCGTAGCTGGCGGCGTACGAGGAGCAGCCCGCCGCCTGCCGCCACGAGCGCGCCGAGCACGATGAGCAGCGCCTCCCACCCGATCAGCGTCGTGACGGCCTCGTCGTTGCGGTCGGTCGGCAGGCCCACCACCTGCGACTGGTCGCCGGAGGTCCGCATGATGACGCGGTAGGTGCCGAAGCCGGGGAGGTCGACCTGGTGCACGTGGTCGTCGGCCGGTACGTCGCGCAGTTCGGCGACGGCGTCGTCGGAGAGCTGGACGGTGTTGCCCGGACCGAAGCCGAGCATCTGCGCACTGACCACCTGCCCGTCCTCGAAGGTCACCAGGAGCGACTGGGGTCCGGCGCCCTCGCTGCCGCCATTGCCCGGACCGGGCCCGCCGCCACCACTCGGGAAGTCCGGCTGGCTGCCCTCGATGAAGATCGGTCGCTGCGCCAGCCGATGGAGGTCGTCGTCGATCTGGCGGTTGAGCTGTGCATTGAGGGCGGCGATGGCCGCGCCGCCGATCAGCACGGCCACCAGGACGACCAGTGCGACGACGGTGAGGACCAGCCGTGAGGTGAGGGAGGCGAAGGCGTTGCGCATCGCTCAGGAGGCCGGCTTGAGCACGTAGCCGGCGCCACGCATGGTGTGGATCATCGGGGCGCGACCGGCGTCGATCTTCTTGCGGAGATAGGAGATGTAGAGCTCGACGACGTTCGCCTGGCCGCCGAAGTCGTAGTTCCAGACCCGGTCGAGGATCTGCGCCTTGCTGAGCACCCGCTTGGGGTTGCGCATGAGGAACCGGAGCAGCTCGAACTCGGTGGCGGTGAGCGCGATCTCCTCGCCGGCCCGCAGGACCTCGTGGCTGTCCTCGTCGAGCTCGAGGTCGCCCACCCGCAGGACCGAGCTGGTCGCGGCCCGCTGGGCGCCCGAGCGTCGCATCAGCCCGCGGAGCCGGGCCACCAACTCCTCCAGGGAGAACGGCTTGGTGACGTAGTCGTCGCCGCCGGCCGTCAGTCCGGCGACCCGGTCCTCGACCGCGTCGCGTGCGGTCAGGAACACGACGGGTACGTCGGGCAGCGAGCTGCGCATCCGGCGCAGCACCTCGAGGCCGTCGATGTCGGGCAGCATCATGTCGAGCACCACGGCGTCCGGCCCGAACTCGCGCGCGGCGTTGACCGCGGACGAGCCGGTGTGGGCCGTCTGCACCTGCCACCCCTCGTAGCGCAATGCCATCGCGATCAGTTCGGCGATGTTCACCTCGTCGTCGACGACGAGGACGCGCAACGGCGTGCCGTCGGCGCGGGTCAGGTCAGCGGTGGAGCTCATGCCAGGGAGCGTGTCCGAGCAATCTGTGAGTTTCCTGTGGGCAACCTACGTGAGCCGTAGTGATCGGACACCTGATCCACAGGTTCAGCACAGGTCGCCCGACGACTCTGCGGTCATGAGTGACGACACCCAGCCGACCGCAGCGCAGCCGCCGGAGCCGCAACCGGTCCAGCAACCGGTCCAGCAACCGGTCCAGCAACCGGCGCCGCCGGTCGAGCCGCCGGCCACTACCCGGTTCCGGGACCGGCTGTTCGGACTCCGGGCGCTGATCGCGGTCGCGGTCGCCGGCGTGATCGTGGGCGGCCTCGCCGGCTTCGGCATCCACGCCGCCACCGACGACCGCGGGCGGGACGAGCGGATGGGACGGTTCGGCCAGGGTGGCCCCGGTGGCCAGGGCGGCTTCCGCGGCGGCCCGGAGGGCGGGTTCCCCGGTCCAGGACAGGGTCCCGGTCCAGGACAGGGTCCCGGCCAGGGGCAGTTCCCGCAGCCACCCCAGGGTGCGCCCACGGATGCGCCCACGGATGCGCCCACGGATGCGCCCAGCGACCAACCGACGCAGGACTCCTGACGCCTCAGCTCGCGGCCGCCGTACAACTTTCTGGCCGATCCGGCCAACCGAACCGGGTTCGTCGCCGTCTGACCGGGTAGAACCTGAAGTAGGACCAGGGGGACCGGACGGCACCGAGACGGGAGCGGGGCGTGGGCGGCGCGACGCGGGACGATGGCTTCACGGCCTACGTCTCCGGTCGGCGCGCCCACCTGTTCCGCACCGCCTACCTGCTGTGCGGCGACCCGCATCGGGCCGAGGACATCGTGCAGACCGCGCTCGCCAAGCTGTACGTCGCGTGGCCGCGTGCCTCGCGCGCCGACTCGGTCGACGCCTACGTCCGGCGGGTGATCATCAACAGCCACCTCGACGAGACCCGTCGTCCCTGGCGGCGGGAGTCGCCGACCGAAGACGATCGGCTCGACCGTGCCGCCCCGGCGGGCGTCACGCCCGAGGACAGCGATGCGCTCTGGACCGCGCTGCGCCAGCTCGGACCCAAGCAGCGCCGCGTCGTGGTGCTGCGTCACTACTGGGGCCTCTCGGTGGAGGAGACGGCGGCTGATCTCGGGGTCAGCCCCGGCACGGTCAAGAGCCAGACCTCCGCCGCGCTCGACCGGCTCCGCTCCACGCTGCTCGACGATCGCGTCGATGCCGGGCGCGACACCATCCGAGGAGGGCGGCGATGAACGACCCCGCCGACCGCCACCTCGGCGAACAGGAGCTCGAGGGCCGGCTGCACGCGCTGGCCCACGGCTTCGACGTCCCCGTGGTCCCGGCCGCCGCCGACGTACGCCGCGGTCGCCGCCGGCTGATCCGCGTCCGGCTGGCGATGGCGGGCGCCACCACCGGCGCCCTCGCGGTCGTGCTCGGCGTCACCGGTTTGACCGCAGGAGATCCGCACGCGACCGAGGTCGGGCCGGCCTCCCAGCTGCCCAGCAGCACGACGACCCCGCCTTCACCCGATAGCGGTGCAGCCAAGGCGAGCGGCGGTCCGGACGCCGGCTCCGACCCTCCGGCCAGCTCCGGCGACCTGACGTTCTCGGGTGCCGGACCGGGCAGCGTCCATGATTCCGCTGTGGACCGGTCGACGGTCGGAGGACCCACCGGCGACTCGTCGACCGGCGCGGTCGCCCAGGGCACCCGCGGCGGCACCAGTGCCGGGCACTGGCCCCACGGGACCGCCACGGACCCGACCGACCTGCCCACCCAGTCATCGAGCCCGACCGACCTGCCCACCGATCAGTCGACCGGCCAGCCGACCGAGCAACCCACCGGCCCCACCACGCCGCCCACGT
>DOWL01000009.1:10461-17746 GCA_003519585.1 Nocardioides sp.
ACGCCGCCCACGACCCCGACCGAGGAGCCCACGCCGCCGGTCACCCCGCCACCGACGACGGGCAAGGTGCGGATCAACAAGGTGCTCGACTACTACAACGACGTGGTCGCCGAGCACCTCGACTCCATGCGTGACCACCTCCGCGAGTTCGACCCCAGCCTCGACGCCAGGACCATCGCCCGACGCAGCGGCCGGCTGTTCGCGCTCGGGTCGTCGTACCGCTGGGCGACCGCGAAGGACACCGATGACGTCCGGGTGCGGGTCGCGAGCGGCTGGGACCAGGTCCCTTGGGGCTGTGGCGCGCCTGGCAGCGACTGGGTGTGCCACCCGACCGCCGACGGCGAGGTCGGAGTCCATGACGGCGTGGTCGAGGCCGCCGTCGAGCACGATGACGGACAGGTCGTCGTGGTCGCCGGCACGCTCCCGGAGGCCGATCTCGTGACCGCGGCCGGTGACGAGCGGCTGATCCTGCCGGGCGACACGCCGCCGGTGTCCCCGCCGACCCTCGACCCCGAGACCTTCGCGTCGTCCGGCGAGGCGGCGCTGATCCCGGCCGGCGAGTCGTTCGCGCGCACCTCGCTGAGCCGCGCTCCCGCCGTACGCGGCACCTGGGCCGTCGACGGCATCGACCGCGGCACGTTGTCCTGGTCGGCCGCCCCGATCTACAGCGGCGGTGGGTGGAGCTGCCTCAAGGGCTACCGCACCTGCGTCGACCTCCAGGTCGAGGTCGACGGCGAGACCGTGACCGTCCACCTGGCCCGGCTGCGACCGCGCCTCGGCGGCGGGTGGCTGGTGCAGTACGACGGCCCGTCGTACGCCGTCCGGGTCGCCTCGACCGACCGCACCTTCCCCAAGAAGCGGGCCTTCGGCTTCGTCACCGACGACGCGTGGCAGCCGGTGCGGTAGCTAATCCCACTCCATCAGGGACCTGAGCACCGTTGCCGGGTCCGGTGGAAACGGCCGCGCGGGACGGTCGTGGAAGGGTCGGACGGCAACGTTGGTGCCCAGCGCCACGCGGTCCGCCTCGATGTGGAGTAGCTTGCCCGGCCCGGGCGAGCACTCAGTCGCGTCCGAAAAGCAGATCTCGGCCCAACGGGCTTCGACGGCCGCGCGCAAGGTCGCCATCTCCAACAGATCAGGGCTGTCTGCGACTCCGGACTGCAGTGCTGCCGCCAGGGTGGCGGTGAACTCCTCGCCACGGTGAGGGCTCCCGAACGTGGAGAGGCCGAGCAGCGTGATCGAGTACGACGGGCCGACCGGACGCGGCCTCGGGTCATGTGTGAACCAGTCCAACGCCGCGAGGAAGTCTCCGCACTCGAGAAGGACGACCCGGCGTGCCGCCGGGGCGGCCCACACGATCTCGGCGACGTCCCGCAGCAGCGGACGGGCGGTTTCGCGGTGCCAGGCGCCAGTGTCGACGTAGTGCACCAGCAGCACGTCCGACGCCTCGGCCGCAGCCCGGCGCAACGTAACGAGCACACTGTCAGGTTCTGGCCACGAAGTGAGCACTAGAACCGAAGAGGGATGGAACGCCATCCCGGCTGCCGGCGAGCACAGGGCCCGCGCCAGCTTCCCGGCGCGGACGGACGGCTGATTCTGGGGCCGGACTTCAGGGTCATCGCAGGCGACCAGGACGGCGCGCGACCGCTCAAGGTGCGGGAGGAGTGCCGGCCGGGGGCGCGCGAGCTCCGCCGTCATCAGAAGAGGGTCCTCGGGGTCACCACCGGCGCTCCTCGGGGTCGACCGCCGGTACGAGGTCAAGGAGGCGTGCCGGACACCCGCTCGTCATGGACCCTCGCTCTCCGCCGAAACTGGTCCGACTGCCAAACACAGCCTGACGAGACAATCCGTCGACCGGTCGACCGTGGGCGCACCATTGGCGGACAGGACCTACCTGGCCATGTCCTCCACCGCCAGGGCCGCGAAGACCATCGCCGACCCGAGGGGCGCACCGGGCCCGGGGTAGACCGAGCCGAAGACCGACGAGGCAGTGTTGCCTGCGGCGTACAGCCCGGGCAGGGGAGCGCCGTTCTCCTGCAGCACCCGACCCGCGGCGTCGGTGACCAGCCCGCCCTTGGTGCCGAGGTCGGACAGCACGAAGCGGGCGGCGAAGTACGGCGGGGAGTCGAGCGGGAGCAGGGCCTTGTTGGGGCCGGCGCCGGTGGCGAAGAAGGTGTCGTACTCGTCCTCGCCGCGGTGGAACTCCTCGTCGACCCCGGTCTCGGCGAACCGGTTGAACCGCTCGACCGTCTCGACGAGCGCGGCGACCGGGATCTCCGCGGCCAGCGCCAGCTCGTCGAGCGAGCCGGCGCTGACCCAGGTGCCGGCCGCGAGGTGGTCGGCGGGATCGCCTTCGGGCATGGCGATGGCCGGCAACCGGCCGCCCTCGCGGGAGTCGAAGACGTACCACGACGGGATCCGCGCGGCCTCCTTCGCCATCTCGCGGCCGAACCGGTCGTAGGGCAGGCACTCGTTGGCGTAGCGGCGGCCGGACCGGTCGACCATCAGCCCGCTGCGGAAGCCGAGCGTGAACGAGCCGCCGCCGTCCGGCTGGGCGAGGCCGGGGCAGAACCAGCCGAGCGGGCGATAGTCGGTCGCGGCGCCCAGCGCCACCGCGGCCGCGATCGGCTCGCCGGCGTTGGTGCCGCGCGGTGCCATCGTCCAGGCGGCGGCGCCGGGTACACCGTGCGCGCGGCGCATCGCGTCGTTGCCCTCGAATCCGCCCGCGGCCAGCAGGACGCCTCGACGGGCCCCGAACTCGACCGGCCCCTCGGATGACGACGCCGTCACCCCGACCACCCGGCCGGCGTCGTCGGAGACCAGCCCGGTCACAGGCAGGTCCGTGCGGAAGGTGCCGCCCTCGCGGACCAGGATCGTGGCCAGCCTGGCGATCAACGCCTGGCCGCCGCTGAGCGTGTTGCGGCCGCCCGCGCCGGCCCGATCGCGCTCGACCGGCGGCCGGATGAGGTGGGCGATCTCGGGGCGGAGCTCGGCTCGCTTGATGTTCGTGGGCTGGATCGAGCGGCCGAACGGCACCCGGCCCGGCCCGGCGTAGTACTCCGAGAACGGCAGCCACTCGAAGTCGAGGTCGGGGTCGGTCTCGAGTTGGGCGACCAGCCGCGGCGCGGTGGCCAGGAAGGCCTCGACCTTCGCCGCATTGGCTGCGGCATCGGGCTGTTCGAGGATCGCGTCGAGGTACGCGCGGGCGCCCTCGGTGGAGTCCGCGATCCCGGCCCGCTGTTGGACCTGGCTGCCCGGCAGCCAACAGGCGCCGCCGGAGTACGCCGACGTGCCGCCGAGCAGCGAGGTCTTCTCGACCACGCATACCGAGAGGCCGGCCTTCGCGGCCAGCGCCGCCCCGGTCAGCGCTCCTCCGCCGGAGCCGACCACCACCACGTCGTACTCGCCCTGGAACGTCACAGCGCGATGGTGGCAACTAGAACATGTTCTAGGCAACCCGGTGGGGCTGTGGATGATCACGGATGCAACTCGCGACCGTGTGGCATTCTTGTGGCATGAGTAGGACACGCCTCAGCACGACCGTGGACAGCGACCTGCTGCACAACGCTCGCAGCGTGTTCGACGGGACGAACGACTCAGGTCTGATCGACGCGGCCTTGGAAGCCTTTATGGCTCGTCATCGGCGGGCGGAGATCGACGCCAGCTACGCGGCTTACGACGAGCGCCCGCTCGGTGAGCCAGATGCGTGGGGCGACCTCGAGACCTTCCGCAAGGCGGCCGCCGCCTCGTGATCGCCCGATGAGCGGACTGCCGTCTCGCGGCGAGGTCTGGTGGTGCGAGCTGCCCGAGATCGGACGCCGTCCGGTCGTCGTGCTGTCACGCGACTCGGTGATCCCCAGGCACCGTCGCGCGCTCGTGGCTCCGTGCACCACGACGGTGCGCGGCCTGGTGAGCGAGGTCGTGCTCGAACCCGATCAGGACCCCGTGCCACGACGATGTGCGGTCAACCTCGACTCCGTGGAGAGCGCTTCGGTAGCCGTACTCGTCGAGCGGCTGGGTCGTCTGGGGGACAGCCGGATGCGAGAGATCTGCGCGGCGCTCGCGGTCGCTGTCGACTGCGGCTGACGCCGTCGCCCGGGTTGGTGCGCTGTGGTCCGGTAGGTCTGCGCTGTGGGTCAAAACGAGGGGGTGGCGCGCTTCTAGCTTCGAGGGATCGTCGTCTGATCTTTGGGAGCACTTCATGCGTCGTGGTGCGACTTCTTCGTTGATCGTCTTCATGTTGGTCGCGCTGGTGGTCGGTGTGTTCGCGCCGGCTTCCTCGGCGCAGCCGGGGTCTCCGGCGGATGCGCCGGTGGTGTTGCGGGCCAAAGATGTGGTGGCCAGGGCGCACACCGACGGGGCGGGTACGTCGGTCGATGTGTCCTTCACGGTGGCCAACCGGACCGCTCGTCGGCAGGCGGGCGAGAAGGTGCTGCTGTTCCTCTATGCGGGCGGTGAGACCCGGAGTCTGGGGACGGGGCGGACGCCGTCGGTTCCTGGGGGTGCCAGCCGCGATATCGAGGTGAGTGCGAAGGTCGGGCCGCGGGTCCTGGCGGGTCGGTATGCCGTGATGGTGTGTCTGATCCGCAAGGAGCCGGGTCGGTGTGCCTCGACGTCCGGGAAGCCGGTGCGGGTCCGCCGGCCGGTGTTGGTGGCCGATCAGGCCTCGGTCTCGTGGGATCCGGTCGGGGTGGGTAGGTCGACGGCGGCTCGGACGGTGCGGTTGACCAACACCGGGCGGTCGTGGACGGGGCGGTTGCGGATCGGGGTCGATGCGCCGGTGTTCTCGCGGAGCTCTGACTGCTCGGGTCTTCGCTACGGATTGGCGCCTGGGGCCGGTTGCACGGTGACGGTGGCCGCGACCCCTGCGGTCGCTGGTCCGGTGGCGGGCACGCTGCAGGTCGGGGGACGCAGTGTCGAGCCGCTCTCGATCGGGCTGCGGGCCAGTGGCCTCGCGCCGGCGGCGTTGACCGTGTCGCCTTCGACCCGGCAGTTCGAGCAGACCCCGAGGGGGGTGGCGGGTGATCCGGTGATGTTCACCGTGACCAACAGCGGTGGCCAGCCCTCCGGCGTACCCGCTGTCGACCTGGGTGGCTCGACCGATTTCGCCATCACGGCCAACGGCTGCACCGCGGCGCTGCCCGCGGGCGGATCCTGCCAGGTCGAGGCCGGGTTCAGGCCGGGCTCGGTCGGTGATCGCGAGGCCACGCTGCGGGTCGCGGCCATCCCGGGTGGTACGACGACCGCGCGGCTGACCGGCACAGGCATCGCGCCCGCGCAGCTGATCCTGAGCGGGACCCAGGGCGCCTTCCAGCCGCAGATCGTCGGGGGTGGTGGCGGTTTCGACTCCATGGTGACCTTCAGCTTCCAGAACACCGGGGCCGTGGTAACGGGCAGACCCGAGGTCACGATCGCGCCCACCGACGACTTCAAGGTCATTCGGGACGACTGCGAGGTCGAGCTCGCGCCGGGTGGGGTGTGCGCTGTCGAGGTGCAGTTCCTACCGAGCGCGGGCGGTCGCCGGACCGCGACTCTCCAGGTCGCGGCAACTCCTGGCGGCACCGCCTCGGTAGAGCTCGCCGGGACCGGGCTGGCGGTTGCGAGCCTCAGCATCACCCCGCAGTCGTTCGACTTCCCCGAGACCGTGGCTAACAACGTGTCTGCGCCGCAGCGGTTCACGGTCACCAACGACGGCGACCTGGAGACCGACGCCGCGGTCACGGTTGCGCTGGAGGACGGCGCCGCCTCCCACTTCGACGTGGTTGACACCACCTGCACCGCGGTGCTCGTTGGTCACGCGACCTGCACTGTGGACGTGGTCTTCTCGCCGCAAGCGTCCGGGCCGAAGAGCGACCGGCTGCTGGTCACCGCCGCGGCTGACGAGGCCACCTCGGCACGGCTGACCGGGGTCGCCGCCAGGCCGGCGATCCTCACCATCAGTCCGCCGTCCGCCACGTTCAACGACACCCTGATCGGTGAGCACGCGTCGATACCGTTCGGCATCTCCAACACCGGGGACCGCCCGACAGATGGGCCGGTGAGCCTCTCGACCACCAACGCCGACTTCGCGGTCGTCGGCTTCTGTGGCGTGCTCGCCCCGCGCGCCTCGTGCACCGTCAACGTGGTGTTCTCGCCGAGCGGGTCCGGGCCGGTCAGCGGCCGGCTCGACGTCGCGACCAACGCCGGACTCGCTGTCTCTGCCGACCTCAATGGCGTCGGGGTCAAACCCGCAACACTCGAGCTAGACCAGACCGAGGTGAACTTCGAGGCGCAGAGGCTTTATCTAGATGGGGAAGCAAAGCGGACCTTGAAGCTCACTAACACGGGAGACGAGTCGAGCGGGGTGCTCGACTTCTCGCTCACAAACACGACCGATTTCACGTATTGGGCCGAAGACAACACGTGTCCGGCGGTCCTGGCCGCGCACAGCTCGTGCACATTCAGAGTGACGTTCTTTCCTGCATTCGGTGGCCTCCGGACCTCGCGCCTAAACGTCACGGGCGAGCCCGGTGGCGTCGCGTCCGCGACCCTCCAGGGGACCGCACTGCTCACGCCGGGATCGAGTTTCGTCGTGAAACCGGCCTCGGCCACCCTCCGCTTCGCCGACACCGCGGTAAATCACGAGTCGGCCACAACGACACTGACTGTGGTCAGCTACGGCGACCAGCCCATCCCTCTCGTGGTTGACATCACTGGCGACTGGGTTATCAGTTCTCGGGATTGCCCAGACCCAGTGCCGGCGGGCACGACGTGCACGCTCGGCATTGCGTTCAAGCCAACCAGTCCGGGACCGCAGACTGGGAGAATCGACCTCTTCCAAATCCCCAGCAGCGGCGGCTATGTGTCCAACCAACTACGAGGAACGGGTCTCTAACCGACTGCCGGCGCGGCTGGCGTGGGTGCGCGCGAAACCACTGGACTCCCGCTGGGACACTGGTGGGGCCATGAGTGTCGAGCCGCTGGAGATCGCCTACCCGGCCGAGCTCCCGGTCAGCCAGCGGCGCGACGACATCGCCGCCGCGATCCGGGACCACCAGGTCGTGATCGTGGCCGGCGAGACGGGGTCGGGTAAGACCACCCAGCTGCCGAAGATCTGTCTCGAGCTTGGTCGTGGCGCTGGCCGGATGATCGGGCACACCCAGCCCCGGCGGATCGCGGCGCGGTCGGTGGCCGAACGGATCGCCGCCGAGCTCGGCACCGAACTCGGTGACCTGGTCGGCTATCAGGTGCGGTTCACCGACCGTACGTCGAAGCGCAGCCGGATCAAGCTGATGACCGACGGCAT
>DOWL01000009.1:17993-18153 GCA_003519585.1 Nocardioides sp.
ACTTCCTGCTCGGCTACCTCAAGCGGCTGCTGCCCAAACGTCCCGATCTCAAGCTGATCATCACCAGCGCGACCATCGACGTCGACCGGTTCGCTGCGCACTTCGATGCGCCGGTGGTCGAGGTGTCGGGGCGGACCTACCCGGTCGAGGTGCGCTACCG
>DOWL01000114.1:0-357 GCA_003519585.1 Nocardioides sp.
ATGCTCAAGCCGGAGTTCGAGGAGTCGACGCTCGGCCAGGCGGAGATCCGTGCGATCTTCCGCTCGTCCAAGCTCGGCAACATCGCCGGCTGCATGGTGATCAGCGGCACCATCCGACGCAACGCCAAGGTGCGGGTGATCCGTGACGGCGCAGTCGTCGCCGACAACCTCGACCTGTCCTCGCTGCGCCGCGAGAAGGACGACGTCACCGAGGTCCGCGAGGGCTTCGAGTGCGGTCTGGTGCTGCGCAACTTCCAGGACGTCAAGGAAGGCGACATCGTGGAGGCGTTCGAGATGCGGGAGATCCCGCGCGGCTGACGCGGGTCCCGTCCGGCGGGAGTTTCGTCGGCTAGCCGA
>DOWL01000114.1:547-11766 GCA_003519585.1 Nocardioides sp.
TGTCGGCCAGCCGACGAAACTCTCCAACCCAGGGAGATCCACAGGATGAGCAGCCCACGGGTCAGGAAGATCGCCGACCGGATCCAGGAGATCGTCGCGGAGATGCTCGAGCGGCGGCTCAAGGACCCGCGGCTCGGATTCGTGACCGTGACCGACGTACGGGTCACCGGCGACAGCCAACACGCGACCGTGTTCTACACCGTGCTGGCCGGCGCGCCCGGCCCGGACGAGGACCAGCAGACCGCGCTGGCAGCCACGGCCGCCGCGCTCGAGTCGGCCAAGGGGATGATCCGGTCCGAGGTCGGCAAGCAGCTCGGCATGCGGCACGTTCCTACGCTGGAGTTCGTCGCCGACGCGCTGCCGGAGACCGCACGGCACCTCGACGAGGTGCTGGCCAAGGCCCGCGCCCAGGACGAGGCGGTGGCGGCGGCCCGCGGGGCGACGTACGCCGGCGAGGAGGACCCGTACAAGAAGCCGCGGCTCGCCGACGCTGAAGACGCTGACGACGCTGACGACGCCGCAGACGAGGATGACTGACCCGGGCCTGGTCGTCGTCGACAAGCCGGCCGGGATCACCTCGCACGACGTGGTCTCCCGGGTCCGGCGGCTGGCCGGCACCCGCAAGGTCGGGCACGCCGGCACCCTCGACCCGATGGCGACGGGGGTGCTCGTGCTCGGAGTGGACCGCGCCACGCGGCTGCTGGGCCACCTGATGCTCACCGAGAAGGCCTACGACGCCACGATCCGGCTCGGGGTGTCCACGGTGACCGACGACGCGGAAGGTGACGTCGTCTCCACCGCGTCCACCGCCGGGCTCGACGAGGCCCTGGTCCGGGCGACCCTGGCCGAGTTCACCGGCGACCTGCTCCAGGTGCCGACCGCCGTCTCGGCGATCAAGGTGGACGGCCAGCGCTCCTACGCCCGAGTCCGGGCCGGCGAGGAGGTCCAGCTCGAACCCCGGCCGGTGACCGTCCACGAACTCGTCGTGCACGACGTGCGCCGCACCGATGAAGTCGTGGACGCGGACGTCTCGCTGCGCTGCTCCAGCGGCACCTATGTCCGGGCCATCGCCCGCGATGCCGGCGCCCGGCTGGGCGTGGGCGGCCATCTGACCGCACTGCGGCGGACCGCCGTCGGCCCCTACGGCCTCGACGTCGCCCGCACCCTCGACCAGCTCGCCGACGACTTCGAGATGCTCCCGATCGCCGACGCCGCCCGGGCGGCGTTCCCCGCGCTCGACCTCGACGAGGCCGCGGCTGACGATGTGCGCGTCGGTCGGCCCCTGGGCCTCGAGCTCTCCGGGCTGACCGCGCTGTTCGCACCCGACGGGGGCTTCCTGGCCCTGTACGAGCCGCGCGGCACGACCGCTCGCCCGGTCGCGGTGTTCGTGTGAACGGCGCGGTTGTCTAGAGTGCCGCGCGTGGAGATCTGGCGCTCGCTCGCCGACGTACCGGCCGACCTCGGGCCGACGACGGTGGTGATCGGCAACTTCGACGGGGTCCACCTCGGCCATCAGCGGGTGCTCCGGCGGGCGCGCGAGCTCGCCGACCAGCGCGGCCTGCCGGTGGTCGCCGTGACCTTCGACCCGCACCCGATGGCCGTGCTGCGCCCCGAGCACGCACCGACCCAGCTCACCACCATCGAGCGACGGGCCGAACTCCTCGTCGAGGCCGGCGCCGACCACGTGCTGGCGCTGCCGTTCGATAGCGACATGGCGTCGTGGACGCCCGACGAGTTCGCCCAGCGCGTGCTGGTCGATGCCGTCCACGCCGCCGTCGTGGTGGTCGGCGCGAACTTCCGCTTCGGCCACAAGGCAGCGGGCGACGTCGCCTCGCTCCAAGCCTTCGGTCTTGAGCACGGGTACGACGCCGAGGGGATCCCGCTCGACGGCGGGCCGATGGTCTGGTCGTCGACCTACGTCCGCACCTGCCTGGCCGCCGGTGACGTCGCCGGCGCCGCGGAGGCACTGGGCCACCCCTACGTCGTACGTGGCGTCGTGGTCCGCGGTGACCAGCGCGGTCGAGACCTCGGCTTCCCGACCGCCAACGTGCCCACCGATGGCATGACCGCGGCCCCCGCGGACGGGGTCTACGCGGGCTGGCTCAAGCGGCTCGACACCGGCGAGACCTATCCCGCCGCGATCAGCGTCGGCACCAACCCCACCTTCGATGGCGTCCGCGCGCGTCGGGTCGAGAGCTATGTGCTCGACCGCACCGACCTCGAGCTCTACGGCGTCGAGGTCGAGGTGTCGTTCCTCGACCGGCTGCGCGGGATGGTCGCCTTCGCCTCGGTCGACGAGCTGGTCGAGCAGATGCACGCCGACGTCGCCAAGGCTCGCGAGCTGCTCGACACCGCCACCTGAGGTGCGTCGCGCACGTCATCGGCGGCGTCGGCGTCTAGGGCGATGTCTTGCGTGGGCCGAGACTCACGAGGGTTTAATTACCGCCGCCGGGCGATCGTGACCCCGTCCCGCACTGGCAGCATCACGGCGTCCACGCGATCGTCGGCGGCCACCCGGTCGTTGACGGCGCGCATCGTGGTGACCCGCTCGCTCTGGTTCGCCTCGTCGAAGACCCGACCGCCGAGCAGGACGTTGTCGAGCACGACCAGCCCGCCCGAGCGGAGCCGGGGGACCAGCTCCTCGTAGTAGGTCGGGTAGCTCTCCTTGTCGGCGTCGACGAACGCGAGGTCGACGATCGGATCCGGGGGCAGCGCGGCGAGCGTCTCGGCCGCCGGGGCCAGCCGCAGCTCGATCCGGTCCGTCACGCCGGCCTCGTCCCAGTAGCGCCGCGCCAGATCGGTCCACTCGCCGCTCACGTCGCAGGCGAGCAGGCGGCCGCCCGGCGCCAGGCCGCGGGCGATGCAGATCGAGGAGTAGCCGGTGAACGTGCCCACCTCGATGGTGTACGCCGCGCCGACCAAGCGGGTCAGCAGGGTGAGCAGCGCGCCCTCGTCGGCGGTGATCTGCATCTCGGAGACGCCGCCGAAGGACGTCCGAGTCTCCTCGGCCAGCCGGGCGAGGACATCGTCCTGGGGGCTGCTGTGGGCCAGCAGGTAGTCGCTGACAGTGTCGTGGGACGCCTCAACGTCCATGATCGTGATCACGCCACCAACCTACGACCGCTGCGAGTACAGCTAGGGTGCCCGCGTGCCGCTCCGGACCGACTCCCGCGCCCGGGCGGAGGCGTGGTTCCTCGAGCACGGGTTGCCCTACTTCGTCGACGACCTGCGTGCCGACGTACGCCGGCGGCTGCACCGCACCCGGGTGCTGATCGTCCTGGCCGTCGCGATCGTGCTCGGGGCGGTGGCCGGGACCGTGATCGGCCTCCTCGCCGGCGACGACGGGGGCACCAACGGGTTCACGGCCGGCGTCACGGTGGCGCTCGCCGCCATCGTGGTCTACGCACTGCGGGCCCTGAAGACCGGGATGATCGCGCGGTGGGCCGGAGGGCGGGCCCTCGGCAGCCTCGGGCTACTGGTGCCGCTGGCCACCCGGGCGCTGCCGATGCTGCTGCTGTTCATCACCTTCCTGTTCATCAACACCGAGGTCTGGCAGGTCGCCGACGCGATGAGCCCGGGGGTACTCGGCGGTTCGGTGCTGTTCTTCGCGCTGGCCGCGGGCTTCTTCCTGGTGTCCCGGCTGGGGGAGGAGCTCGACGACGTCGACGACCTCGACGACGTCACGGCCGTCGTCGCCGCCTGCGGTGGCACCTCGGTCGAGGACGAGGCGCGCGCCCTGGCCGAGCGGGGCGACCAACTCGCCGTCAACTCCCAGGTGGTCGGTCTGGAGAAGGCGAACCTCGTGTTGGCCCTGGTCATCGCGCAGGCGGTGCAGGTCCTCCTGCTCGCGATCGCGGTCTCGGCCTTCTTCGTCGTCTTCGGCGCCGTGGCGATCGACGAGGACGTCATCGAGAGTTGGATCGGCAGCCCGCCGACCTATCTGCTGGGCCAGGTGGTCAGCGTCCAACTGCTCAAGGTGGCGATCTTCCTCGGCTCGTTCAGCGGCCTCTACTTCACGGTGTACGCGATCACCGACGCCACCTACCGCCAGCAATTCTTCACCGAGATCCTGCGCGAGCTCGAGCGTGCGGTCGGCGTTCGAGCGGTCTACCGCGAGCTGCAGGACCACTAGTTCGACACCCCCGCAAACTTCGACCCCACCCCCGTGCCGACGCTCGCTGCGCTCGCGGCTTCGCAGTCGGCACGGGCGCGAGGCCGAATCGCGGGGCGCGCGGGCTCCGCCCGCGAAAGACCGGGTCGCTTCGCTCCCTCCCGAATTGCGCTAGCCACGCGATCAGGATGCACAAGCCGTCTACGTCGTGCGCGGCACCGCGTCACCCTCATAGCCGTAGGTAGGCCAACACGGCTTGGACCCGCCGGTTGACCTCGAGGTCGACCGGGAGGTCGAGCTTGGCGAAGATGCTGTTGATGTGCTTGGCCACGGCCTTGTCGGTCACGTGGAGGGTCGCCCCGATCGAGGCGTTCGACCGGCCCTCGGCCATCAGCGCCAACACCTCGCGTTCGCGGGCGGTGAGGCGGTCCAGCGGCTCGGTGCGCTGCCGGGCCATCACCGTGGCGACCACTTCCGGGTCGAGGACGGTGCCGCCGGCGAGCACCTGGCGTACGCCGTCGACGAACTGGCGCACGTCGGAGACGCGGTCCTTGAGGAGATACCCGACCGAACCCTCGCCGCTTGCGAGGAGCTCGCGGGCGTAGAGCTGCTCGACGTACTGCGAGAGGACCAGCACCGGAAAGCCGGGCCGCCGGGCCCGGACCGCGATCGCGGCGCGGAGGCCCTCGTCGGTGAAGGTCGGCGGCATGCGTACGTCGAGGACCGCGCCGTCGATCGTGGGGTCGCCGAGCACTTCGTCGAGCGCTGGGGCGTTGTCGACCGCGTGGGCGACCTCGAAGCCGGAGGTCTCGAGGAGCTGGATCAGACCGGCGCGGAGGAGGGCGTTGTCTTCGGCAAGGACAAGACGCACGGCACCTCCAGGGTGACGATCGTGGGCCCCCCGTCGGGGCTGGAGACTGCCATCGTGCCGTCGAAGGCGGCCAGGCGCCGCATCACCCCGCGCATACCGGTGCCGCCATCGACATCGGCCCCGCCCTGCCCGTCGTCGCCGACCACCACCCGGAGCAGGTCCCGGTCGTGGTGGAGCTCGACCCAGGCGTGCTCGTGGTCGGCGTGCTTGGCGGAGTTGGCGAGGCACTCGGCCACCGCGAAGTAGACCGCCGACTCGATCGGTGCCGGGGGGCGGCCGCGCAGTTCACCGATCACCTCGACCGGCACCGCCATGTCGAGCGCCAGCGCCCGGATCGCACCGTCGAGCCCACGGTCGGCCAGCACCGGCGGGTGGATGCCGCGCACCACCGAGCGCAGGTCGGCGATCGCGGCCGTGGTCGCAGCCCGGGCCTCGCTGACCGTTCGCCGGGCCGCGTCGGGGTCGGACGCGAACAGCTCCTCGGCCATGCCGAGGCTCATCGAGACCGCGACCAGCCGAGCCTGGGTGCCGTCGTGCAGGTCGCGCTCCAGGCGGCGCAGCTCGGCCGCGGAATGGTCGACGGCGGCGGCCCGGCTGCGGGTCAGCGCCTCGACCCGACGTTCCAAGGTCTCGGTGTTGCCGTAGGTGAGCAGCACCCGGTCTACCTGCGAGCGCATCCACAGCAGGGGATAGGCGCCGAACCACCAGAAGAAGAACGTCACGAGTGCCAGCAGCAAGATGATCACCAGCAGCGAGATCACCCAGCCGAAGGTGATCGCCCACAGGATCCATGCCAGGTCTCGCCAGGTCATCGGATCGGTCAGCACCGTGCGCAGCTGGATGAGCGGTCCGCCGTCCGGGCTGGGCCGGTACGGCGGGGGCAGGTCGGCGCCCAGGACCCGCCCGGCGATGTGGCGCTGGCGGTTGGCGATCACCCGGATCAGGGGGACGGCCGCGACCACGAAGATGATCCCCACCCAGACGATGACCAGGAGCCCACCGACCACGAACAGCACCAGCCCGAGGATCAGCGGCACCATCCAGAGCACCTGCTCGGCGGCGTACCCGGTGAGCAGGAGGCGTCCCGGCTGGTCGCGCTCCTGGGGCGCGGTGGAGGGGTCGCTCATGTCCTCAATCCTCGCCGACCAAGACGCGCCGGACAGTGGTGCCAGCACCACCACGGGTCGGGTCCTGCCACCCCTGACCCGGGCCGCCGCGACGCGTTGGCTGGAGCCATGACGAACCCACTCTCCTCTTTCGCACACCGCACCGCTCGCTGGTGCGCGCTCCACCCATGGCGCGCGATCCTCGGCTGGATCGCGTTCGTCGCCTTCGCCGTCGGGCTGGCCACCATGGTCCCGACGCAGGAGACCACCGATGCCGACTACCGCCTCGGCGAGTCAGGTCGCGCGGACGCCTTGATCTCATCGGCCGGCTTCGACGATCCGGACACCGAGCAGGTGCTGATCACGACTGCTCCCGGCTCCGACGAGGGAGCACAGCTCGACCAGGCGCAGGCCCAGCAGGCCGCCGCCGCGATCGTCGCCGGAATGACCGCCCTGCCGGCTGTCGACCAGGTGGCCGAGCCGCAACTGAGCCCGGACGGTACGGCGTACCTCGTCTCGGTCCAGCTCGCTCGCGATCAAGACGACGTCTCGTCGCTGCAGGACGTCACCGCGGCCGTGCAGGCCGACTTCCCGCAGCTCGACGTCCGGCAGAGCGGCGACGTGAGCCTCGACGCGGCCATCGATGACCGGGTCTCCGAGGACCTGTCCTCGGCCGAGACCCTCAGCCTGCCGATCACGCTGATCCTGATGCTGCTCGCCTTCGGCGCCCTCATCGCGGCTGGCATCCCCGTGCTGCTCGCCGGCACCAGTGTCGCCGCCACCATCGGCCTGCTCGCGCCGATCTCGCACCTGATCCACGCAGATTCGACGGTCACCAGCATGATCGTGCTGATCGGCATGGCCGTCGGCGTCGACTACTCGCTGTTCTACCTCAAGCGCGAGCGCGAGGAGCGGGCCAAAGGTCACTCCACCCGCGACGCGGTGGAGATTGCCGCCCAGACCTCGGGGCACTCGATCCTGGTGTCGGGTGCTGCGGTGATCTGTGCGATGGCCGGGCTGTTCGTGATCGGCGACTCGACGTTCAACTCGCTCGCCGTGGGCTCGATCATCGTCGTCGCGGTGGCCGTGCTCGGCTCGATCACCGTGCTGCCCGCGCTGCTCTCCAAGCTGGGTCGCTGGGTCGACCGCCCGCGCGTGCCGTTCCTGCACCGGGCACTGGACCGGACCAAGCGCGGCGCGATCAGCGGCCGCGTCCTCGGCCCGGTCGTCCGCCACCCGCTCGTCGCATTGGTCCTCGGCACGGTGGTGGTCGTCGCGCTCGCCGTACCGGCGCTGGGCATGAAGACCCACAGCGCGAACCTCGAGACCCTGCCCTCGTCGATCCCCGAGGCGCGGACCATGCAGGACCTCAGCCACGCCTTCCCCTCGGAGGGCACGACCGCGGAGCTGGTCGTCAAGGCCGACCCCGCGGCGCAGGACGACGTCGCAGCCGCGCTGGCCGAGGTCGAGGCGGCCGCCGAGGAGTCCCCGCTGTTCCGGCCGAGCGGTACGCCGGTCGCGGTCTCGCCCGACGGCTCGGTGTCGGTCCTGACCCTCGCGATGCCGTTCGACGAGTCGGACAGCCGGGTCGACCAGGCCATCGAACTGGTCCGCTCCGACCTTGCCCCGGCTGCCTTGGACGGCTTGTCCGCGGCCGACGTCGAGTACGCCGTCGGCGGCGACGCGGCGGAGTCATACGACTTCGTGCAGCGCGAGCAGTCCCGACTGCCTCTGGTGATCGGTTTCGTGCTGCTCTTGACCCTGCTGGTGATGGGCGTGACCTTCCGCAGCGTGCCGATCGCGCTGATCTCGGCCGGGCTCAACCTCGCCTCGGTCGGTGTCGCCTTCGGGCTGATGACGCTGGTCTTCCAGCACGGCTGGTTCGAGAGCGCTCTCGACTTCAGCAGTCCCGGCTTCGTCATCGACTGGCTGCCGCTCTTCGTGCTGGTGGTCCTGGTCGGGCTGTCGATGGACTACCACGTCTTCGTGCTCAGCCGGGTCCGCGAGTACGTCCAGCGTGGCCTGCCCACCCGGCTCGCGGTCCGGCAGGGGATCGCGGACACGGCGGGCGTCGTCACCAGTGCGGCGGCGGTGATGGTGTCGGTGTTCTCGATCTTCGCGACGCTGTCGATGCTGGAGATGAAGATGATGGGCGTGGCGCTCTCGGGAGCGATCCTCCTCGACGCGACGCTGATCCGGCTGGTGATGCTGCCGGCCATCCTGTGCCTGATCGGCGACCGGGTGTGGTGGCCCACACGCCGGCCGCGCGCGATGGGTCAGCGCGTGGTCGAGGCCGAGCCGGCGTACGAGCTGGCCGGTCGCTGACCTTCGAGTGGCGCGGGACGTCATACGTCTCGAACGCCACCACCACCTGCGGCAGCGACCGGTTCGTATGACGCAAGCCGTCCGCGCAACGGCGGTGCTACTCCGCGTCGAGGTCCTGCTCGACCAGCGCCGCGATGCTGTCGACGGCGCCCTGGTCGTCCCCGGCGACCTCGACGGTGTCGCCGCACTTCGCGCCCAGGGTCATGATCATCAGCGACGAACTCGCGTCTACGCCGTTGATCGTCACCGTGCTGCCCAACCCGCCGGCGGCCTCGGAGATCAGGGCAGCGGGCCGGGCATGCAGGCCCACGGACGAACCGACGATGACGGACTTGCTGGGCATGCGTTCTCCTGTGGTTGGCGTGGTGATTGACGTCGTTGGCGGCTGGTTCAGCGCAGCGGTGTGCTCTGCAGGTCCTGGATCGCGACCCGTTCGGGGTGCAGGTCGGCGGGGCCGGGGATGGTGGTGCCGGGCAGCCCGGCGGCGGCGCTGCCGTACGCCACGGCGAGGGCCAGGCGGTCGGGAGCGGGAAGCCCCCGCTGCTCGGCGAGGAGGTAGCCGAACAGCGTGCAGTCGCCGGCGCCGACGGTGCTGACCACGACGGTCGGTGGGGCAGGTGCGAACCAGGCACCCTCCGCGTCCACGAGCACGGCGCCGTGGCCTCCGAGGGTGGCGAGCACCGTGCGTACGCCCTTGTCGACCAGCGTGCGCGCGGCCTTGGCCGCGACGCTCGGGTCGGTCTCGAGCTGGGCGGCGTCGGTGCCGGTCACCGACGCGAGCTCCTCGGCGTTCGGCTTGAGCAGGTCGGGGGCGGCGTCGGGCAGCTGGTCGACCAGGGCCGCCAGCGGACCCTCGCTCGTGTCGACCGCCACCCGGCTCACGCCGTGCAACCGGGCGACCAGGGCGGCGTAGAAGCCGGCCGGCGCACCCGGCGGCAGCGATCCGGCCAGCACCGTCCACGCGCCGCCCTCTGCGCTCCGGACCAGCGTGTCAGCGAGATCGTCGAGGTGCCCGCGGTCGACGGTCGCGCCAGGCCCGTTGAGCTTGGTCGTGGTGCCGTCCGGCTCGGTCAGCGTGAGGTTGACCCGGACGTCACCGGCCGGTCGCGAGGTGCGGCAGTCGATCCCGGCCAGCTCGAGCTCGTGCACGAACGGGTCGTCGGCCAGGGCGGGGAGCACGGCGATCGTGTCGAGCCCGGCCCCGACGGCGGCGCGGGAGATGTTGACGCCCTTGCCGCCGGCCTGCGAGGTCATCGCCTCGACCCGCACCACTGCGCCGCGTTCCAGGGGGCCGGGCAGGGCGACCGTACGGTCGAAGCTCGGGTTGGCGGTGAGGGTGACGATCGGGCCACTCACGTCAAGATCACCTCTAGCCCGGCCGCCTCGAACGACTTCACGTCGGCGGCCTCGATGCTCTCGTCGGTGACCAGGACGTCGACGTCCTCCAGTTCGGCGAAGCGCACCGTCCGCTCCTGACCGACCTTGGTGGCGTCGCTCAGCGCGACCACCTTGTCGGCACTCTCGACCAGGGCGCGCTTGGTGGCAGCCTCCTCGGGGTCGGGGGTGGACAGCCCGTGCCGGACCGAGATGCCGTTGGTGCCGACGAAGGTGAGGTCGGCTCGGAAGTTCCGGATCGCCTCGACGGTCGCGTGGCCGACGGCGGCCTGGGTCGCGGGGCGGACCCGGCCGGGGAGCAGGTGCAGCTCGACGTGGGGGAGCGGTGCGAGCAGCGCGGCGATGGGGACGGCGTGGGTGATCACGGTCCAGTGGTCGCTCGGCGGCAGGATCCCCGCGAGCCGGATCGTCGTGCTGCCGGCGTCGATCATCAGCGTGCAGCCACCCTCGGGCAGCAACGCTACGGCGGCCCGGGCGATCCGCTCCTTCTCGGCGGCCTGGGTCAGGTCGCGGTCGGGGAGTTGCGCCTCCAGCATCGTCACCGAACGCATCGACACCGCGCCGCCGTGCACCCGGCGCAGCAGCTTGAGCCGTTCGAGCTGGGAGAGGTCGCGACGCACGGTCTCCGTGGTCACGTCGAAGTGCGACGCCAGCTCCGTCACGGCCACCCGGCCGCGGCTCGCGACCAGCTCGGCGATGGCCTGGTGCCGTTCCTCGGCGTACATTGCGCTCCTGGCTCCGCAGTCGAGTCGGTCGAAGACTGCACGATCTGTGAGTATGTTGTTTTAGTACCGAATGTGTTGACTGTCAAGGAGTCCGTGGTCTTGGATGTGGCCATGGTCACGTCTGCACCCCCCGTCGGTCCACTCGCTCCTGGCGGCCGGTTGCGCGGCACGCCGGTCGTCCCCGGGCTGGCCTACGGCCCGGTCGTCCTGGTCACCCAGGAGGTCTCGCCGGCGGCAATCGCGGCGTACGGCGACAGCGGACCTGCTGACAGCGAGGCGGCGCTCGCGGCGTACGACGTCGCCTCTGATGCGGTGGCCGAGGGCTTCGCCGCCAAAGCGGCCCGCGCCAGCGGCGCGGCCACGGAGGTGCTGACCGCGAGCGCCGGCTTGGCGCGCGACAAAGGGCTGCGCCAGGCCGTGGCCACGCGTGTGGAGTCCGGGACCCCGCTGCTCGACGCCGTACACGACGGGGTCGGTCAGTTCGTGGACGTCTTCACCGCGATGGGCGGGCTGATGGCCGAACGCGCTACCGACCTGCTCGACATCGAACGCCGGCTCGGCGCGCGGCTGGGGGGGGAGCCCGAACCGGGCGTCGTCATGCCCGCGGTCCCGTCGGTCCTGGGCGCGGCCGACCTGGCCCCCGCCGCCACCGCCCACCCCAGTCCGGCGCCGGTCCCCGCCTCGCT
>DOWL01000205.1:0-224 GCA_003519585.1 Nocardioides sp.
CACACCCTTCTATTCGGCGGCAGCGTCAGATGTGTATAAGAGACAGACCCATGCGTCCTCTCGAGCGCGTACGAGAACACGTACTGGGGGTACATGAGCTATCGGGTCGACGTCGTGGGTGGTCCGGCGGAGTACATCACCATCGGGATGTCCGGCACTCGGAAGTGGGCCCCGGATCTGTGCTTCGGCGACTCGCCCGTCGACGTCCCGGTCCTCGTCGACGT
>DOWL01000205.1:403-11674 GCA_003519585.1 Nocardioides sp.
CTACAACACGACCTCGCCGCCGCAGTACGGCCAGTGGGACCCAGCGTCCAGGACCGCCCCGGGACCGTTGACCGCACATCCGCAGGTCACCGCGACCAACAACGACCCGCAGCTCTACGACGTGACGCTCGGGGTCACCGGGAACTGGACCGCGGATGCTCGTTCGCCGTTGGGTCAGGGCTTCGACGATGCCCTCAACAGCATCTGCGGAGCTCAGCCCGCGCAGTGCACGTTCACCCAGACCGGGCCGTTGACCTGGGGCATCGGAGCTCCGACGGCCGCGCCGGCATCGATCAACTGCGCCGCGGTCGACCCCCCTGGGGCGGACGACTACGAAACGATCAGCTACTCCCACACTCAGGAGGCGACCTTGAGCGTCGGCGGCGGCGTGACCGCATCGACCGAGGTGAACCTCTTCGGCAGCATCGGCAGCAAGATCTCGGTCTCCCTCGAGGCCGAGCACGAGTGGACCGAGCAGAACACGTTCAGCAGGGATGCCAAGATCTACGTCCCGCCCAAGAACGTCGGGCTGATGTGGAACGCACCGACGGTGGGAACGGTGACCGGGACCATGGTTCTCAAGACGGGGACCTCGACGTTGACGGTCACCAACTTCAGGCAGACTCGCAGTGGGGTCACCAGGGACGCCCTGACGCCGGCGTTGAACGTGATCGCCCAGGCCCGACCGATGACCCCGACCGAACTCACCGAGTTCTACCAGGGCAGCACGCGGACGTCGGCCCAGTGGCCGGTGCAGCCGCGGCAGGTTCCGACGCTCGTGCCGGGTCGGGGGATCGGCGAGCTGCGGCTGGATCGGCCGCGCAAGGAGACCGTGCTGGGCGCGCCTTTGTTCAAGAGCCCGCGCTCCAACCGAAGCGCGACTGCCAACGACTGTCGGGTCCTCGATCCCCAGTGCGTGATGGTGGCCGGTCGCGGCGGAACCTGGGTCTACGACGACCTCGCGGTGATCTTCGGCGCCGATCATCGAGTCAGCGGCCTGATCTACAGCGGCAGGGGTCGCACGAAGGCCGGGGTCGGCGTCGGCTCGGGGCTATGGTCGGTCCGCCAGGCTTACCCGGGCATCGAGTGCCGTTCCTACCCCGGCATCACCAACTGCGCGCTACCCAGCTCGACCCGGCCCGGCAAGGTCCGGACGGTCTTCCACTTCACCAAGGTCAAGCACCGCGTCGTGTGCGACAAGGTCATGATCTACCGCGTCGACCCCAGGATCGGAAGGTAGCCCGATGACCACGCGACCACACGGCACGCCGATCCGCCGAGCGCTGGTGACCAGTCTCACCGCGCTGACCGTGGGAGTCACCCTCTGGGCCGGCGGTGTGCCCGACTCGGCCTCCGGGGCCGCGGCCGGCCAGGACCCGACCACGACGATCGACGCCGGGACCAACGCCCAAGCCGCCGCCGATGCCCTCAACGCCGGGTGCGCCGACACGACGAAGTGCACGTGGAAGTCCGACGGCCAACTGACCTTCGACTACGGCTCCGAGAGGGTCATCGGTGACGAGCTGTACAACTGCAGCGACGGCGACGACGGCCCCAACGCAGAGACCGCCGTCGACGTGAGCGACACGCGCGCGGAGTCCACGAGCCTCTCGGAGAAGATCTCCCTGGAGGTGTCGCTGGGCTTCCTCGGCCTCGAGAAGGCTTCGGGGGAAGTCGACGCTTTCACCAAGCAGGCCCAGACCTTCCAGACTGACGTCAAGCTCAGCAGAGCTGTAGTCGTCCCGCCGGGCTGGAAGGGATACACCACGACGCAGGTCGGCTCAGTCCTGCTCGACGGGACCGCCTACGTCACCCAGGGGATCAACCTGATCGCGGTGACGGGGATCGATATGGAGTTCCCCGGTTTCGCGGAGGCGGGCAAGTCGAAGCCGCCGGCCATCTACAACGGGTACAAGATGCCGATGACCGCGGACGAGATCACCCAGCACTGCGCGGTCACCAACTCGGGATCCCTGCGTGCCGGGGCGGGCGCCACGACACCGCAGCAGGCCAAGCTCAAACCACACCGTGAGGGCTTCAAGCTGACCATCTGTCAACGTCCCGCCAAGCCAGGACGAGCGATGCGCTGCGAGACGCGGAAGGTCAACGGCCGGCAGCGCCCACCCCACAGCACCAAGGTCACCGCCTACCTCGAGCGCGGCGGAAAGAAGTACGCCGTCGAATACGACCGGCGAGGCGGTATCCGACTCGTCCAGAAGCGGACCATCAAGCCTGGCGCCTACACCCTGGTCATCAAGGAAAAGCCCGTGCGCAGGACCATCCGAGATCACGGCAGGCCACTCCACCGAGCCCGGATCAACTCGATCACCGTCGTCCCGCTCCGCATCGGCTGGTACCTCGGGCAACACCTCTGAATCGGAGTGTCGTGCACGTCGATCGCCGCAGAGCGCACCGATCGCGATGTACGGCGGGCGGCTCGTCGATTCTGCTTCGCACTCTCCACAAGGTCTCCAGGATCGTCCTCGTCGGTGCACTCACGTCGCCGACTCTCGGCTGGACTCTGAGACGACCAAGGAGAACCTCCCATGCTCGACTACCTCCGCATCATGCTGAACGCCCGGACCGCCACGATGAGCGAGCGCGGTGCCTCCGCCGTCGAGTACGGCCTCCTGATCGCCGGCATCGCTGCGCTGATCGTCACGGTGGTCTTCGCCTTCGGCGACAGCATCAGGGGCATCTTCACCGAGACCTGCTCGAAGGTCACCGCGAGCGCAACCACCAAGTCCTGTAGCTGACCCCGCTCGAAAGCGTGGCGAACCACGGCGTGCACGAGGGATCGGAACACCCGCGCGAAGGGGTCCGCTACCTCGTCGATCCGCCGGAGCCGGACGAGCCGTCCCCGCGACTGGTCGCAATGCTCTTCGTGTCGGGCGTGTTCCTGCTCGTGCAGGTGACGACGTTTCGGTACGGATCGCCGTTCGGCGACTCCCGTCCGCAACAGGCATCCGCCGTGTTCTGGTTCCTCGGCGCGGCGCTGCTGTGGGCGATCTATTGCCGGAGCCGGCTCGCCTGGCTGGTCACGGTCGGCATGGCCGCTGCCGGTGCGGTCGTCTACTTCCTCGAGGCGATCGTCGACGAGCAGCAACGCCTGCACGCGAGCCTTCTGGTGGTCGCCTACCTCGGCCAACTGCTTCCGCTGGTGGCACGCTCGGTGTTGAGCCACGTCGGCGTACGCCACGGTCACCCGGGGCCCGAGACCGCGCTGCGCCAGTCGGCCGACGCCGCCCCAGCCGCGCAGGGTCTCGCCCGCGGCTGTGCCGAGCACGACCCTCAGCCGGAGCGACGTCGAGGTGGCGTCTTCGGCGACCCGCAGGGTGATGTAGGTGCGCTGGCCCGGATTCAAGCCCGAGAGCCGCACCGTTCGCTCGGCGCCCACGCCGCCGACGAAGTGCGTCCGGCGCACCATGATGGTCGGTAGCGCGTCGCTGCGTCCTACTCGACCACGAACACGTGGCCGCTGCGATGGCCCTCGATCGAGCGGACATAGGCGAGCGCCGCGCGACGTACGGCGACCGGCTCGTAGCCGGCGAAGACATCGCCGAACCGATCCATGTCCTCGGCGAAGACGGTGGGGCTGACCACGTTGATCCGTTGGCGGTGCGGCAACTCGATGGCGGCGGCCCGGACGAACGCCTCGATGGCGCCGACAGTTGGTACCACAGCGGCCTCCAGTGCTTCCATGTCACTGCTGGAGATCCCTTCTGACTTGGCCGCCAGAGCAGGTGCTATCAAGCGGAGGAACTTTGTCAGGAACTGCAACCGCATTCGTGCAGAAACCGAGGGGCCTCACGAATCACATTCCTCGCTGCGCACATCCTCGTCGCTGAGACATGGCCTGGGTCGCCGTAGCGTGCATGGTCAAGGGGTAGCCAGTTTGTGGTACCGATGAGTGACAACGCGGTCTATGGGACGGACCGAACCACACGGGTTCGGTGTACCCGCGCAAGCGGACATGAAAGACCCCCGCGAGGTGGCAGCCTCCGGGGGTCAGATCACCAAGGGTGTGTGTGCGTCTTGGCGACTCTGAAAGCGTATCCAAACGGCGGCTCGATGGGCCGAGGGAACAACGCTCCGGTAGGCGGACGGCGAGGATCAGTGACGGGCTGGAGCCGCGGCAGCGTCCGGCGACACAAGGCGTGGCTGTATTCGGTCGACGTCGCTGGCCTGGACGGCGACGGCTACGGCGTCACGCTGACGCTGCGTCACACACCGGCCTCACACGACGACTGGACGGCGCTCCGACTTCATCGGGCGTTCCGTGAAGCGGGGTTGTCGCGGTGGCACTGGGTGGTGGAGTGGCAGCGGCGGGGTACGCCGCATCCGCACTTGGCTGTGTATGCCCCGGCTGGTTGGGTTTCGCCGATAAGTGACATTATGTCAGGTTACAAAGGCATGGCTGCCTGGATCTCGCGATCACCCACTACCCCGACCCGCCCGGCTCTGCACTCTGCACGCTGCTACCACTCTCCGCCGATCGATGTCCGTAGGGTTCACGCATGTTCGGTATCGGCCTTCCGGAACTGTTCCTCATCCTGGTGGTCCTGGTGTGCATTGGGTTGCTCATCCGGTCACTGCTTCGTCGGTGACTGCGACCTCCCGACGCCTGTCGCCCCGAGTGCCCCGAGACTTCGTGAGCAACGCACCACTGGCGGGTCGCTGAGAATCGCTCTCACAGAAGTCTCTCGACATCAAGACAGTGACGACTCGAAGCGCCCCGACGTCGGGGCGCTTGCGTCTCCGCCAGGCCCGTTGCGAGCACCCGCGCTCGCTATCCGATGAGCTCTTTCATCTGGTTGATCTCGGCTGACTGCGACTCGATGATGCTGCCCGCGAGATCGATGGCCGGTGCGTACGCGCCGTCGTCCTGCGCGGTCCTCGCCATCTCGACCGCCCCCTCGTGGTGCTCGATCATCGACTCCAGCCACCGGGTCTGGAACTCGGGGTCGGGTGCGTCCTGGAGCGCGTCGAGTTCCTCGGGGGAGAGCATCCCCGGCATGTCGTGGTCGAGGCCGTCCAAGGACTCCCCCATGTCGTCCATGTCCCCCATGTCGTGGCCGGCGTGGGTGTGGTCGCGCATCGTCGCGGGGATCTCCTCACCCCAGTCGACCAACCAGTCGGCCATCAACTCGATCTCTGGCGCCTGTGCCGCCCGGATCGACTCGGCCAGGGCTTGAACCTCGGGATCGAGGGTCCGATCCATGGTCAGGTCAACCATCGACAGTGCCTGAGCGTGGTGCTGAATCATGTCCGTCGCGAAGGCCACATCGGCGGCGTTGTGGTTGCTCCTAGCGTCTTCGCTGCCTCGTCCCACACCATCGGCGCTGCTGTCGTGGTCGCCACCGCACGCCGCCGTTGTGAGCATCAGCGTGACGGTCAGCACTGCGGCGGTCGACTGTGCTCTAAACCTCGCCTGCATGCGTTGTCAGCGCTCACTTAACGACATGGACAGTGATTCCGCGGCACCCCGACACGCCACCCAGAACCAGGTCGCCACTGGACAGCGTCGTCTGCCACACGTACCAGCCTACGTTGACCTTGGCGTTGATGACGGTCGAACCCATGGTGTAGTCGCCGTCGCCGGTGATGTTGCGGGTCTGGTCGCGCTCGGGGTTGTGCTTGACCTCGCAACTCACCATGTCCTCCTCCCCGAACGGCCCGAACAGTTGTGACGTCACGGTGTGGCTCTCGCCGCGGTCGAAGCCGACAACCCGCGCGCCGACGGCGAACGGCTCCCCCAGCTTGACGGTCTTGGTCACGCCGTCCGGGCGGTACTGGCCAACCCCTGCCTGGGTCAATACGCGCACGTTGGCCCCGCACGTGGCCGCCGGAGTGCTCGAGCTGTTGCCAGAGACCGACACCCCGTAGCGGTAGTAGCCCGAACGCCCCGGCACCCATGCAGGCAACCACCACGTGCCCGCGCGATCCACGGGTGCGTCCAGGGCGTATGCCGGGGCGCTGTTGCAGCTGGTCGCGCCATCGTCGAATGGTCCATAGGTCCGGAACGACAGCGTCCGGAGGTCCGCGCCGCCGGTCACGGTGTAGCTGCCTCCCATCACTTGGCCGACCATCAACGCGTCGGCGGCATTGGCGACCGTCACCGTCTGCGGGGCCAGTGCCGTCACGGTGGTCGTGCCCGACCACGACCGGGACCGGCCGGCGACGGCGACGGCCGACGCCCGCCTCTTGACTGGCGACCGCACGATCAGCCGGGACTCAGGGATGCCGGTCACCTGGGCGGAGATCGGGTTGGCACCGGGCTTGGCAAGGGTGAACACAGCCGTGGCAGTCCCGGACGCATCGGTGTAGGTGGTGATCGGGGCCGACCCGGGGTGGCTGAAGGTGACCGGGAGATTGCCCACGCCGGCGCCGGCGGCCGCCGTCACGCGAACGGTGGCGCGGCTCGCGGTGCCGACGGCGCCATTGGTCGCCGCAATGGTCGCGGTGTACGGCCCAGCGTGGGCCGCCGCATTGGCCAGCATGGTGGTCGCGAAGTCGAGCACGCGGCTCCCCGGTGCGCCGATCTGGCCTACCCGCTTCACGACCCGGGCGCCGCCGTTGGTCCACTTCCCGCCGTACAGCAGTGAGTACGTCGCGGTGTCGACGGCGGCGGCCTGGGTGGCATCCTCGCGGTCACCGTAGACCGACAGGATGTACGCCGCCTGCGCGGTCGCCGCGGCCGACGGCCCCACCGCGCCCTCCAGGTCATCGACCCACTGCTCCGGACCGTAGTCGGTGAGAACGTCCCGCTGTAGCGGCTGGTAGCGGTAGGCGTGGCTGACCCCTGACGCGTCGGTCACCGACCGACCCCCGATCCACCCGGTGTCGGCCTTCTTTCCGGCCTTGATCGGGAAGCCGACCCAGCGGTCCGCAGTCGTCGGCTGGGGCTGCCCGTGGTTGCCTTGGTGCCCGTGGTTGCCTTGGTGCCCGTGCTGGCCTTGGTGCCCGTGGTTGCCTTGGTGCCCGTGATGACCCGGCCGTCCGGGCCGCCGGTGCAGCTCGTCCTCCGTGGCGACCGCGGTCGGCGTCAGCGCGATACAGATCGTGCTCGCGGCCAGGACGGCGGCAGCGATTACGCCGCCGCCCCGCTTGATCGTCTTGTTGTTCATCCTCGTCCTCCCGAGATGATGTGACGCTCTCGTTCGTGGTGAATTCGCCCCGCCGGCAGTGGGCCGGCCGGGCTGTCGTTGCTTCCCACCGGACCCTCGGCCGGACCGGGCGGCGCCTGGTCAGCTCCGTGATCCGAGCCATGACCTGACCCGTGACCCGCGCTGCCGCCGTTCGTCCCTCCGCCGGCCGAGGAGTGACCGCTTCCGTGCCAGCTGCGAGGCCCTTCGCCCGATCCGCTGTTCGCGGGCGGCGGACCCGATGGGGTCGACGCCGGAGGTGGTTCGGACCCGGGTGGCGGGTCTGGCGGTGGGATCGGCGGCGGGACGACCGGTGCGGTCGGACCACTGACCTGCGGCTGGGCAGCAGCCCTGACGACCACCGTCCCCGACCGGTCCTCGGCGCCGTCCACACTGACCCGCCACCGCGTCAGCCCGGCGGGTCGACGCACAGTCACGGTGGTCTCCGCCTCGGTCAGGGTCAGGTCGCGGACCAGGGCCTGATGTCCGGCCTGTGCCATCACGATCCTGGCCGTGACCGGCAGCTGAGTCGTCCGGATCACCAGCCGCACTCGATCGACCTCTCCCCTGGCCTGGACCCGGATCCGGGGCGTGACGGCCGGCGTCGCCGTCGAGCCGGCCGCCACGCTCGCGGCGGGACTGGACAGCGCGGGGGCCTCGGACTGCACGGATCGACCAGCGAGCGCCACCTCCGTGGGATCGCCTCCCGCACGAGCGACGGCAGCGGCACCCAGGCCGCCGGCGACCGCCACGGCCGCCACCCCCGACCACACCGCGGGTCGGCTCACCCGGTGTCGGCGCCGGGTGGGCGTGACGTCGACCTCGGACCGCTCCGCCCGCCGCGCCGGAGCCGCGGGCCAGGCCGGCTGCTGCGGCGGCGTCGCCGAGTCATCGGCCGAGCCGAGAGCGCTACGCGCACCCGAAGACGAGGCGTGCCGCATCGCTGATCCCTTCCCGAGAGTGAGGCCGGCGCCCGCCGCAGACCATGAGGTTCGAAGCGCAGCGAGTCGGCACTCAGGTTTGCGTGAAGTCGCGGTGCCCAGTCGTCTGAGAGCGCACTGTGGATGACCCGGGCCGTGCAGTGTCAGCCTGGGAGCGCACGCTTTACATATGCGGCCTGGACCGCTAAGCGACTACTCCGCCAGCTTCTCGAGCCGCGTCCAGCCCGCCCAGCCGCGCTCTCGCATCAGCTCCTGGAGCCGTTCGACCAGTGGGTGTGCGTCGTGGGCGAAGGTGTCGAGCAGGGTGACGAACGCGCGATCCCCGAACTCCTCGCCGAACTGGTCGAGCTCACCACGGGCGGCAGCCTCCTCGACCATCTCGGCCATCAGGTCGGCGGCCTCCACCAGGACGTCGTCGCCGGCCTCGCCGTCGGCCAGCGCGCCCATGACGCCGTAGAACCGCAGCAGCCGTGGGTCGTCGAGTTGGCGGACCTTGTCGACCATCATCTCGTCGATCGCGTCGGGCCAGCGGGCCGCGACCAGGATCCACGCGTCCCGCTCGGGCTCGATGGCGGCCGCGGGGACACCCGCCTCGCGCAGCCGGTCGAGGTAGTCGACGACGGAGCGCGGCAACGCCAGGCTGTCGCCCGCCGCGAGCCTCGCGATCCGCCGGCGGTGCTCCTGGAGGCGGCGTACCTCCGCCCGCAACTCCTGGTCGATCTGGTCCACGGCCGCCGCGAACTCCTCCGGTGCCGCGTCCAGCAACTCCTGGACCCGCGACAGGGGTACGCCGGCCTCGGCCAGGGTGCGGATCCGGATCAGCCGGACCACCGCGGCTGCGTCGTAGCTGCGGTAGCCCGACGAGTCGCGCTCCGGCTCCGGGAGCAGCCCGATCTGGTGGTAGTGCCGGACCGCGCGGACCGTCACGCCGGCGTACGCCGCGAGCTGGCCGATGGTGAGCACGCCGTCAGCCTGCCCGACCGCTGTTCATGCTCACCAGGGTGCAGGGTTGACGCTGCGTCAAGGTCAAGCGGCCACGCACCACTCCCCTGCGCGGCTCGCGAGGCAACGCGCTTAGCCTTCTCGCCATGGCCTCGCCCGTGTCCGTCATCGCCCCGCGCGTCATGGCGGCCATCGAGGCAGCCTTCGGCGCTGAGTTCGCCGGGACCGACCCGGTGCTGCGCCCCAGCCAGTACGCCGACCTGCAAGTCAACGCTCCCCTGGCTCTGGCCAAGCGGCTCGGGCTACCGCCACGCGAGGTCGCCGGTCGGCTCCTGGCCGAGCTCGAGCTGGCCGACGTCTGCGAGCAGGTCGAGATCAGCGGCCCCGGCTTCATCAATCTCACGCTCGCCGCCACGTGGATCGGCGCCGAGACGACCAGCGTCCGGGCCGACGACCGGATCGGAGTGCCCCTCGAGCCCCGCCAGCGGGTGGTGATCGACTACTCGGCCCCCAACGTGGCCAAGGAGATGCACGTCGGCCACCTGCGCACCACGGTCGTCGGCGACGCGCTGGCGCGCACGCTGGAGCACCTCGGTCACGACGTGATCCGCCAGAACCACATCGGCGACTGGGGCACGCCGTTCGGCATGCTGATCGAGCACCTGCTCGACGTCGGGGAGGGCACGGCCGAGGCGCGACTGTTGGAGACGGATCCCAACGCGTTCTACCAGGGCGCTCGCGAGCGCTTCGACGGCGACGAGGCGTTCGCCACAAGGTCACGAGAGCGGGTCGTCGCCCTCCAGGCCGGCGACCCGGACACCCTGCGGCTGTGGTCGGAGCTCGTCGAGCTGTCCCGGCATTACTTCAACCGCATCTACTCCCTCCTCGGCGTCACGCTCACCGACGACGACCTGGCCGGCGAGTCGACGTACAACGACCGCCTTGCCTCGATCTGCGACGAACTCGAGACGGCGGGGATCGCGACCATCAGCGACGGCGCGCTGTGCGTGTTCCTCGACGGCTACACCGGCCGCGAGGGCAAGCCGGTCCCGCTGATCATCCGCAAGTCCGACGGTGGGTACGGCTACGGCACGACGGACCTCGCCACGATCCGCTACCGCGTCGAGGAGCTGCGCGCCGATCGGATGCTGTACGTCATCGGCGCACCGCAGGCGCTGCACCTGCGGATGGTGTGGGACACGGCTCGGCTCGCGGGGTGGCTGCCCGAGGGCGTGGATCCCGTGCACGTCCAGATCGGCAACGTCCTCGGCGAGGATCGCAAGATCCTGCGGACCCGGTCGGGCGCTCCGCTCCGGTTGGTGGCACTGCTCGACGAGGCGGCGGCGACGGCTCGTGCGGTGATCGATGCAGCGCGTCCCGATCTCGACGAGGACACGCGCGCGGCGATCGCGCCGCAGGTCGGGATCGGGGCGGTGAAGTACGCCGACCTGTCGGTCGCCCACGACAGCGAGTACGTCTTCGACCTGGCCCGGATGGTCGCGCTCACCGGCGACACCGGCCCCTACCTGCAGTACGCCGCCGCGCGGATCCGCTCGATCTTCCGCGCCGCCGACTCCGCTCCCGCGGTGCTGGCCGAGTCCGGCACGGCGCAGATCAAAGTTGTCGAACCGGCCGAGCGGGCCCTGGCGCTCACGCTGCTCGACTTCGGTGACGTGGTCGCCCACGTGGGCGCCGACCTCGAGCCGCATCGGCTCTGCCACTACCTGTTCGGTCTCGCGCAGGCGTTCTCGGTGTTCTACGAGCACTGTCCGGTGCTCAAGGCCGAAGGCGCGACCCGCTCGTCGCGACTTTCGCTGTGTGCGCTGACCCTGAAGGTCCTCGTCCACGGGCTCGACCTGCTCGGCATCGAGGCGCCGGAACGGATGTAGCTCGCTCCCCCTCTCACCATCAATTGCGTGGGACTGCATCGGCGGGTGACCTGAGCGCGGCGACTACTAGCGCGAGGTGTGCGCGCTGAGTCGAGTCGACCGCGCTGAGCGGCGACCGGTGCGCTGTGAGTCGGGCGGATGCTTCAGACACCTCGGAGCGTCGCTGTATCCCCATCCCCTCACAACCAGCAGCGCTGGAGGTATCACAGATGAGTTCATGGCAACGCAGACTCGCTCGGGCGGTGGCCCTGACCACCGTCGCAGCCGGCATCGGGACCGGGCTGACGCTCGGCCCGGGTGCCGGCCCCGGCTCGGCGGCCGACGTGCCGCGGGTCGAGATCGTCAAGGACGGCG
>DOWL01000205.1:11775-12413 GCA_003519585.1 Nocardioides sp.
GGGTCGAGATCGTCAAGGACGGCGGCTTCGAGGCGAACGTCGGCGGCTCCCCGGGCACCAACCCCTCATGGTCGGCCACCAGCTCGCGCCTCTCGGAGCGGGTGCTCTGCACGGTGACCACGTGCCCGGTACCCGCCCCACGGATGGGCCGCGGGTGGATGCGGTTCGGCACCGAACCGGGATACGTCGGCGGTAACACCGCTACGGTCTCCCAGCAGGTCACGATCCCCGCCGGCTCCACCCATGTGGACCTCTACTACTACCTCCGCACCGGCGTGACCTCCGCGCCGTACAACGCCACTGTGACGGTCAAGATGGACTCCACCGTGCTGCGGACCCACACCCAGACTCCCACTCCCGACAGCAACTACACGGCACAGACGGTCAACCTCAAGCCTTTCGCCGACGGCAGAGCCCACACGCTGTCCTTCGTCTACAACAAGCCGAGCGCGGGACAGACGGTGATGGTCGTTGACGACGTCAGCATCCAGGACCGTGGGCTACGGATCGCCGAGTCGATCCCCGATGCGATGTCCATCAACTACTCCGACGGGATCACCGCGTCCTTCACCGCCACCACCGAGGTGGTCAATGCAACCGCGATGTCCGCCACGGCGACCGGACTGCCGGCCGGGCTG
>DOWL01000205.1:12519-12883 GCA_003519585.1 Nocardioides sp.
GCGACCGGACTGCCGGCCGGGCTGAGCGTGGTCAAGACCTCCCAGACCAACAACGGGGTCCGTCCCAGCACCGCGACCTGGGCGGTCCAAGGCACCGTCACGGCACCTCCGGGCAGATACCCCGTCACCATCAACGTCAGCGACGGCGTCAGCCCCGTCCAGCCCGTCAAGTTCACGGTCGATGTCACCGCCGAGAGTGCCGCAGCGGCGTACACCGGCCCGACCTCCGCCGCGGCGCCGCGGGGTGGTGACGACGCCGTCGACCTCACCTTGACCGCCAACGTCACCCAGGTGCCGGACGGTACGGCGGGCGACCTGTCCCGGGCCACCGCGGCCTTCGTCGACACCACCACGGGCCAGACTC
>DOWL01000205.1:13035-13406 GCA_003519585.1 Nocardioides sp.
TGACCAGACTCTGTGCACGAGCGGGGTCACGCCTGCCGGCAAGGCGTCCTGCCGGTACCTCGCCGACCTCCCCGCAGGGAACGCCGGTCGGATCTTCAAGGTCAAGGTCACGATCGGCGGCTCGTTCGCCGGCACCACCAGCTCCGACAGCACCCTCGGGGTGTGGGTGGCCAACACCCTCCAGGTCGCCCCGCCGCCCGCGTCGGCCACGACCCAGTTCACCGACACCCCCGACGTCAGCTTCTCGGCGAGCTCGCCGTACGTCGGTTCCACGCTCACCGCGACCGCCAGCGGTCTGCCGGCCGGACTCGCGCTCCAGAAGACCGGCACCAGCGCCTCGGCGACCTGGCGCATCGTCGGCACCGTCACCG
>DOWL01000205.1:13540-14079 GCA_003519585.1 Nocardioides sp.
GGCGCATCGTCGGCACCGTCACCGGCGCACCCGGCACCTACAACGCGTCGATCACCGTCACCGACGGCCCGCAGTCGAAGACGATGCCCCTCTCGATCCGGGTCAACCCGGAGAACGCCACGGTCACCTACACCGGTCCGACCGCCGCCGACCTCGGCCCGCTCCAGTTGAGCGCGCGCGTGACCCAGGCGGCCGACGGCAGCCTCGGGCAACTCGGCGCGACCGGCGAGCGGCTCGCCTTCGGTGACGAGAACGGTGTGGTCCTGTGCGATGCGCCCGTGGCCGCGGACGGCACGGCCGCCTGCTCGTTCACCATGACCAGGGCGATCCAGGTCAGTGCCAGTCTGATCGCCGGCAGCTTCGTCGGCAGCGTCCAGGCTCCGACGCTCCTGGCGATCGCCCAAGGCATCTCGGTGACTCCCCCACCCGCGACGGCAACCACCCAGTTCACCGACGGGCCCGACGTCACGTTCTCGGCGACCTCCGACCGGTGGAACGCGGCGCTCGCCGCGACCGCGACCGGACTGCCGGCCGGGCTG
>DOWL01000205.1:14205-14474 GCA_003519585.1 Nocardioides sp.
GCGACCGGACTGCCGGCCGGGCTGTCGCTCCAGCAGAGCGGGAGCGACGGCGCCGCAATGTGGCGCGTCACCGGGGCGGTCACGGCAGCGCCGGGTCAGTACGACGCCAGCATCAGGATCACCGACGGCATCCAGTCGACGACCGTGCCGCTCTCCGTCCAGGTCAAGCGCGAGGACGCCACCGTGACCTACACCGGTCCGACCATCGCCGAACTGGGACAGACGGTCTCCCTGACAGCCCTGGTGACCCAGGCCGCCGACGGCAGCCA
>DOWL01000205.1:14618-15820 GCA_003519585.1 Nocardioides sp.
GACCCAGGCCGCCGACGGCAGCCAGAGCCAATTCGGGGCGACCGGAGCAGTCGTGCTGTTCACCGACGAACTCGGTGGCATCCTCTGCCAGGCGACCGTGTCCGCCTCCGGCGAGTCAGGCTGTACGTTCACCATGGACGGCGCTCACCAGGTCTCGGTCGGGCTGCTCACCGGCAACTTCGTGGGTGGCACCCCGCAACCGACCTTGTTGGCGCTGTCCGAGGGCTGAGGACCGCGGCGGCCTCGGTGAGGCTGACGGTGTGGCTGCGATCGTCTCCACCGTCAGCCTCGTCGTCAGCCACCGAAGCCGAACTCGTTCCCCTCGGGGTCGCGGTAGGTCACCTTCCGCACGCCGTTGTCGTAGGTCTCGTCGAGGTGGGGCACCAGACCCCGACCGGTGATGGCGGCCACCCGCTCGGCCAGGTCGTCGACGAACACCGTCACGAGACCGTGCCCGGCGTGCTCGGGCCGGAGCTCGACGTACACCGAACGTTGCGGTGCTAGCTCCCAGACCGCCTCGACGTCGTTGGGACGGAACGTCGCAGGCTCGCCGAAGAGTCGCTCGTACCACGCCGTCGCAGCATCGAGGTGGGCCACCGAGATACCGGCGAACAGCCCCGGGAGCCCCATCGCGCGGGCGGCTCCGGCGAGCCGGTGCAGCGACGCGGCGAGCTTGTCCTCGGTGGTGGCCCGGGCTCGCGACAGCCGCTTCTCGTCGGTCAGGTCGGTCCAGTCGTAGGTGTGCGTGACCAGGGTGGTGCCGTCCTCGCGGGGCTCGAGCTCCCAGCGCCAGAGGTGCCCCAGCGGCGGCCGGCCCACCTCGGACGGCCGCCAGGCGATCCGCCGGCCCTCCTCGAACTCCACCACATGGTTCTCCCGGTCCTGCCCCATCGTCAGCGTCATCGTGAAGACGTCGCCGACCGCGTGCACCCGCTGCCCGGACGTCGCCTGCGCGAGGTTGTCGTTGCCGTCCCAGGTCGGCTGCCGCTCCGGGTCGGCGATCAGCTCGAAGATCGTTTCGGCCGGTGCGGCGATGGCCAGGCTGCTGGTGACCACGCGCTGCTCGTCGCTGTTCATGATCAGAAACTACTCACCACGAACTCCCGGACTCTATGCAACCGGCGGTCGCCGTCACCAGCGTCAGCAGCGTCAGTAGCGAGGGGACGCGCGTCGGCCGGCTGCCGAGCACTCGCCCAGTATCG
>DOWL01000205.1:15934-16547 GCA_003519585.1 Nocardioides sp.
CACTCGCCCAGTATCGACGCCGCTTCCACGTCCAGCACGACCGTCACGCGCCGGTGGGTCTGGATGGCCGAGGCGGGACACGCCGAGGTGACCGGACCGTGGAGCGCAGCCGCCCCGGCTCTCCACCGAACGGCGCCGCATTGTCGCGCCGGGTCGACTCGCTGAGACGCACCACCCGGTGAAGCCCGCGACGTCGCGGGTGGCGATCGAGGCGCCGTGGACCTTGGTGACGGCGGCGACGAGGGCGTCCATCGTCGAGATGGGGCGACCCGCGCGAGTGCGATCCGCGATCAGTTCCGCGTAGGCGGGAGCGCAGCCATCGGCGAAAGGTAAAGCGGGACTCGACTCGGCGAGCACCCGAGAGATGTCCTCAATCATCTGGGCGCGTCGTCGTCCTGCTCGATCAGGGCCTCGACCCAGGCCAGATCGACCTTGGCTCCTCCGGCTCCAGCGCCTCGACCAGGATCTCGCGTGCTTCGGCTTCCATGGATCTCCCATTCTCGGCCGCGCGCAGGCGCAACCGCGGCTTGACGTCGTCGGGCAACTTCCGCACCGTGATCGCGGACATGCAACAACGCTATGACTGTTGCACTTCATAGCCCGCGTTGATTTC
>DOWL01000205.1:16723-17961 GCA_003519585.1 Nocardioides sp.
CCCCCGCCGGTCCCAGGCTCCACACGGTCGGGTCGACCCGCCCGGCACGCCCAGGCAGATCGGCGTGCGGCCATACGACAAGAGCGCCTCGTTGGTTCGCGCGAGGCGCTCGCTGCGGGCGTATCCGTTGAGCAGGATCTCGCAGTCACAGAAGCCCCCCATGCCTTGGAGCCGTTCGACCAGCCTGGTCGCCCGGGGAGCCCTCGCGTCGCGGAAGCGACGGGCCCAGCGCAGGGTCTCGTCGCAGCCGAACTCGTCGAGCATTCGAGCGACGTAGCACACCAAGCACTCGCCGGAGCGCGGGCTGGTGAGCCTGCTCGAGAGCGTCTTGAGGTAGGACTCCATCTCGGTCGCGAAGGACTGGTCAGTCATCTGCATCTCCCCTGGGTCGGTCGGTACAGCCACGATCGCCGAGCGCACCGACATTCCTGGCGCCCTCTCCACAGGCGTGCGCGCTCGGTCGTTCCACGGGTCTGCGCGCTCTGCGACCCTGCTGATATGCACATCGCCGTCGTGCTCTACGACCGGATGACTGCCCTGGACGCCGTGGGGCCGTTGGAGGTGCTGCGGTTCCTCCCCGATGCCGATCTCGAACTGGTCGCCGAGACCGCCGGCCCGGTGCGGACCGACTCGCCGCTGCAAGTGATCGCCACCACGTCGTATGACAAGTGCCCACAGCCCGACGTGGTCGTGGTGCCGGGCGGTCCGGGCACCGCCGCCGCACTTGGCAGCCCCCTGGTCCCCTGGCTCCAACGAGTCCACGCGGCGACCACGTGGACCACCTCGGTCTGCTCAGGCTCCCTGCTGCTGGCGCACGCCGGCCTGCTCGCGGGCGCGCCGGCCGCCTCGCACTTCGCCGTACTCGACCTGCTGCCGGGTCTGGGTGCGGCACGCTCGGACGAGCGGGTGGTGGTCGACGAGGAGCATCACGTGATGACCGCCGCGGGAGTCTCGTCCGGCATCGACATGGCCCTGGTGCTCGCCGAGCGGCTGTCGGATCGGACCACGGCCGAGGCGATCCAGTTGGTGATCGAGTACGACCCGCAGCCTCCCCGCGACGCGGGCGCCCTGTCCAAAGTCGGCGCGGACGTCGTACGCCGTGCGGTCGAGCTGGGTCGGCCGCACGGTGCTATACCGGATTTCTGGCCACCGCCGGCGTAGTGCCAGTCAACGCCAGGACAATGTGGTCCGGCCGGCAGCCCGTCGCGATCGGCTCGGCGGTGACCACCTTGATGGGG
>DOWL01000205.1:18152-19115 GCA_003519585.1 Nocardioides sp.
GTCGGCGCCACGGAAGTAGTCGATCCAGGCCGAGCTGTCGACCAGGAGTTTCAACCCGTCCACCCCTCCAGTGCGGAGTCCGGCGAGCGCATCGCCTCAAGGTCGCCGTCCCAACCCATCCCTTCCAGGGAGAGCAGGAACTCGCGGATGAGCGGCTCCCCGACCAGGCGGCGTAGCGCCAGGTCAACGGCATCCTTCTTCGTCGTGACGTGGTAGCGCCGCATCACCTCCGCGACCAGTTCATCGTCAAGATCAATGTTGGTGCGCGCCATACACCTCTCCTACACCGGCCGGCTCGACCTGTCGTCCTCCGCGCCATGGACAACGATCCCCGAACGGGCCGATATCCGCGCGGCGCTCTCCACAGGGGCACCCTCAGTCGGTGAAGCTCAGGCGCCTAAAATCCCGCGCATGCCGAAGCGCCTCCTCCCCGTGCTCCTGCTCCTGGTCGCCACCGCCCTCGCCGGCTGCGGTGACGACGACAGCGGCGACACCGCGAAGGACTCCTCGTCGGGCTCCTCGCAGGCGGCCGGCAGCGGCAGTCCGCAAGGCAGTGCCGACCCTGCAGACGTCACCTGCGACTACCCCACGGACGACCAGATTCCCGCCGCCAAGGAGGTCGACCCGCCGCCCAGCAAGCCGACCGTGGGCGGCGAAGTCCCCGCCACCCTCAACACCAGCCTGGGCGACCTCGCGGTGACTCTCGACGCCGCTGCAGCACCCTGCACCGTCAACTCGTTCGTCTCCCTCGCGACCCAGGGCTACTACGACGACAGCCCATGTCACCGGCTGACGACGCTCACGGAGGGCGGCATCGCGGTCCTGCAGTGCGGCGACCCGTCCGGCACCGGCAGCGGCGGTCCCGGCTACAGCTACGCCGACGAGACCAAGGGTGACGAGACCTACGGTCCGGGGGTCCTCGCCATGGCCAACCGCGGGCCGAACACCAACGGCTCGCAGTTC
>DOWL01000118.1:0-15510 GCA_003519585.1 Nocardioides sp.
GAGCTTGATCGAGTGCGCGACCAGCATGAGCGTCGCGCGGCAGGTGGTCGAGCTGGCACTCTGCCGGATCCTGGGGACGACGGTGACCCTGGCGCGTCGACCCAAGGTCGACTCCCGAACGGCCGGTGGTCGCGCGGAGTGGTTCACCGGTGTCGAGGCTGGGGGCCTGATGAGCGCCGCCTCCCGGCGAGGAATCGCCGGCCGCGCCACCGCCGGACGCGAGCTCTGCTTCCTCGAGTCCCGCGACGACTGGTGGACCGTAGTCGTGCCGTGGCGCGCGGCACGCGTGGATGCCCAGGCGGTGAGCCACCAGCCTCTGCTCCAGACCTTCGCGGCACGCCTGCGGACCGAGGAGGAGTCCCGCCGGGGGACGGTGACCGGTGACAGCCTACGGAGGCTGATCCGTGCCTCGTCGTCGGGCGACACGGTCGGCTTCGTCACCGAGGTGTCCTCGCTGGTCGGCGGTCGCTCGGCCCTGCTGGACCGCGATGGCGTCGTCGTCGCTGCCGCCGGTGAACGACGTGGGACCCGATCGACCGGTGACCCGCACGCCCACCGCGGCCGCGACATCCTCCTGCGGACCGGGGACGGGCTCTGTGGCTCCCTGAGCGTGCCGGAGAACTCGACCATCCCCCCCGACCTCATCGACCTGCTCGAGTGCCTGGGGTCCAGCCTGGCCCAGACGGTCGCCTCGAAGAACGACCGGCGCGCGACCGAGAGCCAGCTCCTGATCATGCAGTGCCTCGCCTCAGAGGCGGAGGCCTTCACGTACGAGCAGCCGGTCTGGTCGGCCGGGCGTCGACGACTGGTCTACCTGAGCACTCCCGAGCCGGTCTCCGATCACGAGTCCGGCCGGTTGCTGAGCCGGATCCTGCAGGCCGGCGCCGACCATCCCGAGCTCGCCGGACTGCACCTGGTGGGAAGTGCGGGTGGCCTGCTGGGTCTGTACCTCGAGGAGGGCCAGGACCTGGACGCTCATGTCGAGGCCTGGCGGGACGTGCTCCGGTGCGCGGCCCCGGGCGGGAGCACCAGCATCGCGATCAGTGCGCCGGTCGGCACGGCCGCCGCGGCACGGGAGCAGCTTCGGGCGGTGTTGCAGTTGGCCAAGGTGCAGGAGAGCCGATCGCGCTTCTTCGCCCTCCCGGCGATCATCCTCATGGACAACGTCGGTCCCCTTGCGGAGCTGCTCGTCCGGGTGCCGGGCCAGCAGCTGACGCCCTTCATCGAGCGGGTCCTCGGTGACCTGCTGGATGACCAGCGCTTCGGCGGTCAGCTGCTGGAGACGCTCTATGCGTATCTCCAGACGGGCGGCAGCCCGAGCGAGGCCGGCGGACTGCTCCACTTGCACGCGTCGACCGTCAAGTACCGGATGCGGGTCATCCGGGACCTCCTGGGCGATCGGCTCGATGACCAGAGTGAGCGGTTCGACCTCGAGCTGGCGGTCCGGCTGTGCCTGGCGTCGCGCCACCTGTCCCGGGAGACCCGCCGATGACCGGCGAATCCGGCACCCTGCCGCGATCCCCGGTGTTCCTCGACCTGCCCGACCGGCGGCAGAAGCCGCGCGACGGGGGCATCACCCACGTTCTCGATACGGCGATCCCGCTCCGGCTCCTGGAGTGCTATCTCGAGTCGACGTCCCATCTGGTCGACATCGTGAAGGTGGGGTGGGGGCTTAGCTACGTCGATCCCTCACACCCGGCGCGGCTCGAGCTCTGCCGCCGGTACGGCGTCCATGCGTCGACAGGGGGAACTCTGCTCGAGATCGTCGAGGCTCAGGGTCGACTCGAGGCCTTCGTCGACTGGGCTCTATCCACCGGTGTCGATCTGGTCGAGGTCTCCAACGGCCTGGGGATGCTCTCGCGGCAGCGGAAGTCCGCGCTCATCGAGCGCCTTTCCCGCGACTTCGTGGTGGTCGCCGAGACCGGCAGCAAGGACCAGCGGACGGTGGCGGATCCCGAGCTGTGGGTCACCGAGATGAAGGCGGATCTGGACTGCGGCGCGAAGCACGTGATCGCCGAGGGCCGTGAGTCGGGCACCGTCGGGCTGTACGGCGACGACGGCGACGTGCGCGTGGAGGTGTTCGACGCGATCGTGGCGTCGGTACCCATCGACCGCGTCATCTTCGAGGCTCCCCGGAAGCCCCAGCAGACCTGGCTCATCCGGCACCTCGGGCCGGAGGTGAATCTCGGAAACATCGCGTTGCACGACGTACTGCCGCTGGAGACACTGCGGCTGGGACTCCGAGCCGACACCGTGGCTGTCCATGGGGCGGCCATCGGATGACGTTCTCGGTCAACCTCACGGCGAATCCGTACCGGGGCCTGTCGGTGCAGGATGTCGACTTCGTCCCGTCCGAGAGCGCGGTGCGTCGCTGGATCATCGGGCGGCGGATCTACCGGCGCACGCAGTTCATCGCGGTCCGACACTCCGCGGAGGCCGTCCTGATCGCGGTCAACCGACGCCGGGCCGGCGGTCTGTTCGACGTCGTCGAAGACGTCGAGGTCGTGGCCGCCGCCGAGGAGCTGGTCTGGGTGGACAGTCCCGAGACGGACGTCGGGATCGCGTCGGAGCTGGCCACTGTCGCCGCCCACCATCGACGGGCCGGCATCGACACGTACGTCGTGACGGGACGCTATCGCCACGTCAACTTCGTGCACCGTCCGAGGCCGCTCCGAATCACCGTGGACGAGGTGGTGCCGCCGCACCCGGCGAAGCTGTACCAGATGGCTCGGCAAGCCGTCGCGTTCGACGAGGACCTGCCGCCGATCACGCTGATCCAGCGGTTGATCTCAATCCCCTCGCTGATCAGGCGGGCCCGGGGAGCCAGGCACCTGCTGCCGTGCCAGGGTGCGGGACCCGCGGGTCACGAGGACTCGAACGTCGACTACCTCGACGCCGGGCCGGCGTTCCGGGACGACTGGACGCTCGTAGGATGTCGGCGCTCGCAGCAGATCTACGAGGAGTTCTATGGGCAGCCCCCGGTCCGGGTGGACTTCTGTCCGGAGCTGTCGATACCCGCCGGTGACGGCGGCGCCCGGCTGACCAAGTGCTGCCAGCTCGAACGGGGGATCCGCGTCGACGGGCAGACGGCCGTCGTACCGTGGGGCGCGACCCTCGACGAGGTCCGGCAGGCGATCGACGGTCTCGCGGGGGCGGGTGATCGCGATGCCTGAGAGCTCCCATCTACGCGACTCGCAACTGTTCGGGGGCCAGTGGGCGACCGACGAGATGCGCGCCTGGTTCACCGAGCCCTCCCGCGTCCGCAGCTGGCTGGGGATCGTCGGTGCGATCGCGGCCGCCCAGGCGGACATCGGAGCGGTTCCCCGCCCGGTGGCCGATGAGATCGAGCGGGTCTGCGCGACGCTGAGGCCCGACCTCGCCGAGGTCGCCCTGCGCAACCGTTCGACGGGGCACTCGACCACCGGTCTGCTCGAGGTCGTCCGCGCCGCGGTCAGTACGGCGGCCTCCGGCTTCGTCGGTCTGGGACTCACCGTGCAGGACATCTCCGACACGTGGACTGCGCTGACCATCCAGAGGACAGCAGACCTCCTCGAGCGCGATCTGCGGAGCCTGCTCGCGCTCCTCGGTGAGGGAGTGGCTCGCTACGAGTCCGCCCCGATGGTGGGCCGCACACACGGACAGCCGGGTGCGCCGACGACGTTCGGGTTCAAGCTCGCCCAGTGGGGCGCGGAGCTCGAACGGCACCTGGCCCGACTTAAGGAGGGCCGGACCCGGTGGGAGACGGTCCAGCTCGGTGGCTCCGTGGGGTGCATGGCCTTCTGGGGGGATCGAAGCCCTGCCCTGGCCGCGGCCCTCGCAGCCCGGATGGGCCTCGGTGTACCGCTGCTGCCGTGGGGATCCTCCCGGGACTGTGTGGCGGAGTTCGGGCAACTCTCGGTCCTGGTCAGCGCCACCACCGCGAAGATCGGCAACGAGGTCTACGAGCTGCAACGACCCGAGATCTCCGAACTCCAGGAGTCCTGGCGAGCCGATCAGATCGGCAGCGTGACCATGCCCCACAAGCAGAATCCGGAACGCAGCGAGCACCTGGTCACGCTCGGCAGGCTGATCCGCTCGTACGCCAGCGTGCTGACCGAGGCCGCGGTCGTCGAACACGAGCGAGACGGCCGCGCCTGGAAGGCGGAATGGGTCGCCCTGCCCGATCTCTGCTGCTCCCTGACCCGAGCGACCAGCCTGTGCGTCGAGTTGATGTCGGGTCTGGTCGTCGACCAGGAGCGGATGCGAGCGAACGTGCTGGGATTCGGCGGCCTGGTGCTGAGCGAGCACGCGCTCCGGATCATCGCGGAGGGCTCGGGGGTGGAGGCCGCCTCGCGTGCCGTACGGCGAGCGGCGAGCAGGGTCCGGGCGGGTACCCAGCCGAGCCTCGTCGCGGCTCTGGCGGACGCCGCCGAGCCGGCGCTGGACGCGGCGACGATCGAGCGGCTGGCCGACCTTGACCACGCCGCGATCGGCGCCCGCACCCTCGCCCACTCGTGGCGGGTCGGTCTCGACGACCGGATCGACGCGTCGGGAGCGCGGTGGTGACCGAGGTCGGCGCATGCCCCACCCGGGCGACGATCGGTGTCTACCCGACGCCCTTGCAGCACGTCCCGGGATACCCCCGGCTCCGGGTCAAGCGCGAGGATCTGTCCGGCTTCGGGTTCGGCGGTTCGAAGATCCGGCTCCTGGACCAGGTGGTGTCCGCCGGACGGCGGCGAGGCGCCTCCGCCTTGGTGACCGGCGGGCGCCGCGACTCGAACTGGGTGCCCCTCGCCATGATGGCCGCTCACCGCGAGGGCTGGGATGGCTACGCCGTCTTCGACCCGACACCCTCCGGCTCGCGCGAGTCGTCGGCCGTCCGCCTGACCCGTCGGCTCGGAGCCTCCGTGTCCTTCGCTGCCGAGCCCGGGGCCGACGCGGTGAAGGCCGGGATCGCCTGCGTGAGGGAACGTCTCGAAGCCGACGGACAGCTCGTCGCCCAGGTGCCGCGAGGGGGCCGGGACGCCGAGGCGACCAGGGGCTATACACGCATCGTCGAGGAGATCTTGGGGCAGCGCCCGATCGACGAGGTCGCCGACCTCGACCTCGACCTCGACCTCGACCTCATCGTCCCGGTCGGGGGCGGTGGTCTGGGGGTGGGACTTGCCCTCGGACTGGTGCAGCAGGGGCATCGGGGCCGGGTCGTCGGGGTAGCCGTCACATCGTCGGCCGAGGTCGCGCAGGCGAAGGTGGCTGCTCTGTGCGAGGAGGTCGCCGCCGCGGCCGGCGGCCTGGACGGCCCGACCCTGGCCGGACGGGTCACCGTTGTCCCGGTCACGCAGCCGACCGACGCGGGCGCTCGGGCACTGAGCCGGACCGCCGGTCAGCTGGGACTCCTTTTGGATCCCGTCTTCGGTCGACCCGCCTGGTCCACGGCGTTCGCCGCGGGCCTCGCCACCAGCTCGACGGCCGAGGTCGTGCTCGTCGCCTCCGGTGGTCTTCCGATGTACCTCGAGGAGGTGGGCGAGTCATGACGGGCGATGCAGCCAACGGTTATCTGGGACTCGGGACGCGCCTCAACAGCGGGCCCAGCCGGCTTCTCGTGGAGGCCGGGTTCGCGACCGAGGTCCGCCAGAGCAGGTTCTTGCACTCGTGGATCGGAGTGGCCGACCTGGTGCACGTCCTGGCGTTGCGCGATGCCGAGGCGATACCGGCGGAACCAGGCCGGAGACTGCTGCGCACGCTGCTGGACATGCAGTCCCACGACTGGGCGGAGATGCCCTACGACCCGGTGCACGGCGACGTGTACAACAACCGGGAGCACCTCCTGCGCGGGCTCCTCGGGGATGATGCCGGGTGGCTCCACCTGGGACGGACCCGCCGAGAGGCCGGACGCGTCGCGTTCTACCTCGCGGCACGGGCCGGTCTGCTCGATCTCCACGACAGCGTGACGTCGTTCGCCTCGGCAGCGCTGGCCGGATCTCGGGAGCACGTCGACACGTGGTGGTCCGACCTGACCTACCTCCAGCCGGCGCAGGTGTCGAGCCTCGGCCACTACCTGCTGTCCTTCGGGCACGAGGCGAGCCGCCAGCTCGACCGGGTTCGCCGGGCTCACGACGCGTGCGGCAACCTGCCGGTCGCGGCCGGGGGAGTGGCCGGTACGACGGTGCCGGTCTGCCGTGCGTCGTACCTCGAACGACTGGGGGTCACCTTTCCGGCCACCACCTCGCGTGATGCGATGTGGGGCACCGACATCCTCGTGGAGGTCGCCCACGTGGCGACGCAGGCGGCCCTCACCGTCAGCAAGCTGGCCGAGGACCTGATGATCTTCGGCTCCCCTCCCTTCGGCTGGGTGCGCATCCACGACTCCCACTCGCGCGCGTCGGTGTATCTCCCGCAGAAGCGCAACCCCTATGCGCTCTCGGTCATCCGGGGAGGCACCAGCCGCCTGCTGGGTCGGGCGACGGGAGTGTTGACGTCGGTCCGGACCCCGTCGGCCCAGACCGACAACTGGATCTACAACTACGGTGACGTCCTGGAGACGGTCGAGCTCGCCTCGTCGCTGGTCTCGCTCGCTTCGGAGGTCCTGGCCCGGGCCACCTTCGACCGGGACCGCCTGGCGGCCGCCGCGCTGGACGACTTCACGGAGGCCCCGGACCTGGCGGAGTCCATGGTCGTGTCCTCCGGCATCGACTATCGAACGGCGCACGAGGCCGTGGCCCGCGTGGCCGAGGCTGCCCACCAACGAGGACAGCGCCGATTCGCAGCCGCGGACTACGACCGGCTCGGCCTGACCGGCGCCGTACCTCCTCCCGCCAGCACGCCGGCCGCGCTCGTCGCGGCCCGCAGGCAGGAGGGTGGCGCGTCCCCGGCGCAGGTGCGCGCGTCGGGTCGCCGACTGGAGCGTCGGCTGAGCAGAGCCACTGCCTGGCGCTCCGATGCCCGCGCTGCGGCCGACTCGACGACACGAAGCGTGGTCGCGGAGGCGACGGCCGCGGCGAACGAGTCGCTGTAGCGGCCCCTCTACCTATCCGACCCCGGCGGGCGGGTCTTGCGGACGGCCACCCACCGTGTGGGCCAGGGTGAACTGCACCGCGCAGAGCATGACGTAGGTGATGGTGACGGCCATGCCGGTGACCGCGGCGCCGGCCGGACCCGGGATGACCCGCAGGACGACCGCGGCGGTTCCGATCGCGGCTCCACAGGCGACCAGGTGGGCGAACGCGAGGACGTGGGTGTCGCCGGAGGGGGACGACGGCCGGGGGACCGTCGACCGGGATGGGCCTGCTGCCACGCGCGCCAGGGTGACGAAGCCGGTGATCGCCCCGACGACGAAGAGCAGGCCGAGGAGGGTCGGCTCGTCGGATCGCGATCTGATCGTTATCGAGCCGCTCGCCCAGATCGTCAGAGTGTAGCCGTAGGGCGCCCCGGCAGCGTGGATCGTGGCCCGGAGCTCCTCACGAATGGCGGGCATGAGCGGAGAGTAGGTGTCGTCCTGGTAAAGGGCCACGGCCTGGCGGTGCAAGTCGGGCCTCGATGGCGGTCCTCACCGGCGGAGTGTCCGCTGCGCAGGACAAGAGAAGCCGTCGATTCTGACCCGCCCGTCCCTCGTCCCGGAGGTCGCCACCGACCTACCGTGACCCTTCCTGGTGCGACGACCGATCGGAGCTTGACTGATGACGGTGCTGAGAACCCCTGAGGAGCGATTCGCGAACCTCCCGGGCTTCGACTTCGAACCGCACTACCTCGAGATCGACGGGGGAGAGGTCGGCCCCCTCCGTATGCACTACCTCGACGAGGGTCCGGCCGACGGCCCCGTCGTGGCGCTGGTCCACGGCGAGCCGACGTGGTCGTTCATGTTCCGGGACAGCATCGGCCCGCTCGTGTCAGCCGGCTTCCGCACCGTGGTCCCCGACCTGGTCGGCTTCGGACGGTCGGACAAACCAGCGGAGATCGGCGACTACTCCTACGAGCGCCATGTGGCGTGGCTGAAGGACTTCTTCGGCATCCTCCAGGTGCAGGACGTCGTGCTGGTCGGCCACGACTGGGGTGGCCTGCTCGGGCTGCGGCTGCTGACCGAGGTCGAGGGCCTCGTGCGCGCCTATGTCGCCACCAATCACGGCTACCCGACGGGCGATCTGCCAGCGAACGAGGCGTTGAGCCAGTGGCAGGAGTTCGCCGCGTCGAGCCCGGTGTTCGAGATCGGCTCGATCGTCGACAACGCCTGCACGACCGACCTCGCCGAGGAGGTGGTCGCGGCGTACGACGCCCCCTTCCCCGACGACACGTTCAAGGCGGGCACGCGGGCGTTCCCGCGACTCATCCCGGTGACTCCGGATGATCCGTCCTCGGACGCCGTGCGACGATCGCGCGAGGTGCTCGGTCAGTGGCAAGGTCGCTTCCTGACGGTCTACGGCGAGCAGGACCCGATCGCGGGACCCGCCGATGCCATGTTCCAGCAGCTGGTCCCGGGAGCGGCGGGCATGCCACATGCGCGCCTCGCTGGCGCGGGCCACAACATGCCGGAGGACGCCGGCGAGACGCTCGGCGAGCTGGTCGCGCGGTTCGCCGGCGACCGGAGCTGACCGCCCATGGCCAGACAGCTGCCGCGGTGGTCGCAGCTGCGACCACTGCTGAGGCTGAACCCCTGGATCTGGAGTCCCCGAGGCCGCCGGCTTGCTCGGGCTCAGACGATCGCCGACCTCAGGGCGGCGGCACGGCGCCGTGTTCCGCGCGCCGTCTTCGACTACACCGACGGCGCCGCCGACGACGAGGTGACGCTGACCCGAGCGCGCCGGGTGTTCGGTGAGCTCGAGTTCCATCCGCGGGTCCTGCGAGACGTGGGCGAGGTCGATCCCAGCACGACGATCCTCGGCGCTCGGTCGGCGTACCCGCTGGTGCTGGCGCCGACCGGGTTCACCCGGCTGATGAACCACGAGGGCGAGGCCGCCGTGGTGCGGGTCGCCGAGCGGTACGACGTCCCCTACGGGCTCTCAACCCTGGGGACCACGACGATCGAGCAGGTGGCCGCGGTGTCCCCCTCGGCCCGCAAGTGGTTCCAGCTGTACGTCTCCCAGGACCGCGCGGTCAGCGAGCGCCTGATGGCCAGGGCCCAGGAGGCGGGCTACGAGGCGCTCGTGCTGACCGTCGACGTCCCGGTGTCCGGACGCCGGGTGCGCGACCTGCGCAACGGCTTCTCGATCCCACCGAACCTCAACGTCCGCACCCTCGCCGGGATGGCGAGGTTCCCGTCGTGGTGGGCGAACACGCTGACGACAGAGCCGCTGTCGTTCGCCACCCTGTCCGAGTGGCACGGCACCGTGGCCGAGCTCCTGGACCGGACGTTCGACCCCCGGGTGACCTGGGACGATCTCGACTGGATCCGGAGTTGGTGGAACGGTCCGATCGTCGTCAAGGGCGTGCAGACCATCGATGACGTGAAGCGCGTGGCCCAGGCGGGTGCGGAAGCGGTCGTCCTGTCCAACCACGGTGGTCGCCAGCTGGACCGGGCCCCGGTCCCGCTGCTGCTCGTTCCGCAGGCGGTGGCCGTCGCCGGCGGCGACTGCGAGGTCTACGTCGACACGGGCGTCCTCTCCGGCCAGGACATCATCGCGGCTGTCGCGCTCGGTGCTCGGGCCGTCCTGGTGGGTCGTGCGTACCTGTACGGCCTTATGGCTGGTGGGGAGCCCGGCGTCGACCGGGCGATGTCCATCCTCGTCGACGAGATGCGGCGAACCATGGCGCTGCTCGGCGCAGCCGACGTCTCGCAGCTCGAGCCGGCCCACGTCAGCACTCCCTGAAGACGCCCTCCCGGGACCAATCGCGCGGTGTCGTTGGTCTCCTGCGCAGCGTGCGAGGGCCGCATCGGACTCATAGCGTCCGGGCACGCCAGGGCCGGCCCGGCCCGGCATCCCCGACACGACCAGGACGCCCCCGTCCAGGTGAGGAGACCCCATCATGACGACTGGCACGGTAGAAACGGACGAAGTGACCGAGTCCCCCGGAGGCGTTCCGAGGTTCGGGGCGTGGACCCCCGTGGTGGTCACGGTGGGGCTGTGGATGATCGCGGTCGTCAGCTGGTGGCTCCTTGCCGACCCCTCCTGGAGCCTCGGCAAACCGTCCTCGCCGCTAGTCGACGCCCTGCTCTTCTGGACGATCCTCGGCTTCCTGGCCACCGGCTTCACGTTCGGCAGCCACGGCTTCAGTCGCCTGCGCCAGCCCGTTGCCGGCGTGGCCCAGGTCGTCGTCAACCTCGCGGTAGGCGTCGGCGGGGTCTGGCTGTTCACCCGGGTGCTCGGCAGCTGGGACCCGACCTTTTCCTCGTCCGCTCCCGGTGGAAGCGGCTACCTGGCCACCGCCTTCGTGGTGCTGATCGCGTTCTACGGCTTCGCTTTGGTCGCGGCAGCCTGGGGCGGCTTCCCGTTCGAGTCGTTCCCGCAGCCGCTTGGCGGGGTGGGCCAGCTCTACCAGTCCATCGTGATCACCGTGGTCGGCGTCGTCTGGCTGATCTACCCGAACTTCTCCTCCGCGCTGGCGAAGAACGCACCCGTCGCGCTCCCGACGGTGATCGGCTGGGTCTACAGCTGCATCGTCGTGGTCATCATGGCGGCCATGATCTGGGAGAACTGGCCGTGGTCGATGATCCAGCAGCGCTCCGTGCGAGCCGCCGCGGCCCTGGTCGTCAGTATGGCCGGCGGGTACGGCGTCTACTGGCTCTTCCGCGTGGTGCTCCGCGTCCTGGTCCCGGCGGACATCCGGGGTCTGCCGACCTTCTCCGAGTCCATCGAGGCCGCCCAGCTCGGCGTCTGCTTCAGCCTCTGGGCGATCACCTGGGGACTGGTCTTCGGGGCGCGGCCCACGCAGTACTCGGCGACCGTCAACCGCTTGGCCCGTACGGCGATCGTGATCGTTTTGTCGGTGGCGACCTACGAGGTGTTCATGCGGGGCATGGCGACGAAGGTCCTGCACATGCCGGCCATGCAGGGCTCCTACGGCGGCGACCCGCTCACCTGGATCAACTGGTTGATCCTGATCGTGCTCTGGTACGCCGTGGCGTTCGGCTCGTTCCTCTCCCACAAGCCGTCTGATTGAGGTCCGCGGTCCTCTCGCCCGGACCTGATCGCGGGGTGTCCGTCCGGGACGAGAGAGACCGGACGATCCGTCGTGACAGATCAATACGGCCACCGACGACGGACCTACCTTGAGGCCACTTCTTCACGTCTAGAAAGGACGGGTCCATGGGACAGCTTGATGGAAAGGTCGCGCTGATCACGGGTGGAGCGCGGGGGCAGGGTCGATCGCACGCCGTGACGTTCGCCCGGGAGGGCGCCGACATCGTCGTGTGCGATCTGGCCGAGCAGATCGAGACCGTGCCGTACACGATGTCGAATGCGGGCGACCTCGAGGAGACCGTGCGGCTGGTCGAGGCGCTCGACCAGCGCTGTATCGCGATGCGCGCAGACGTCCGGGACACCGCTCAGATCAACGCGGTGGCGGAGCGGACTGTGGCCGAGTTCGGCAAGATCGACATCCTGCTGGCGAACGCCGGGATCGTGGCGCCCGTGCCCTTCGTCGACATCACCGACCAGGCGTGGAGCGACATGGTCGAGACGGACCTGACGGGCGTGTTCAAGTCCATCCGGGCCGTCGCGCCGCAGATGATCGAGCAGCGGTCCGGCCGGATCATCGCGACGTCGTCCATGGTCGGGAAGACCGGGGTCCCGGGCCTGGCCCACTATACGGCTGCCAAGTGGGGTGTGATCGGTCTGGTCAAGTCGGCTGCGCTGGAGTTCGGGCAGTACGGGATCACGGTGAACGCGGTATGTCCGACGAACGTCGACACCCCGATGATCCAGAACCCGGCAATGTACTCGCTGTTCGCTCCCGACATCACCAATCCCTCGCGGGACGACGTCGTGCCGGGCTTCACCTCGCTGAACGCCCTGCCCATCCCGTGGGTCCAGGCCGAGGACATCTCGGCGGGCATGCTGTACCTCGCGGCCGAGTCGGGGCGCTACGTCACCGGTGAGACGTTGACGATCGCGGCCGGCTGGAACGCCAACAACGCGGCCTGACCATCGTCTCAGGGCACGAGGACGACCTTGCCCATCGTCGTGCGGTCTTCGAGCATCCGGTGCGCCTCGGCGGCGTGCCGGAGCTCGAAGCGCGCGGCGATGGGCACGACGAACCGGCGCTGTCGAAGGGCCTCCAGAAGCAGGTTGAGGTCCGGACCGGGGTCGTAGCCGTGGCCCATCAGGGTGGTGATCTGAAAGCCGTGGATAGTCAGGTTCTTCGGATAGAAGTCGCGCGTGTCGAGCGTCGTCGGCGCCACGGCCACGTTGCCGAGGGCGACCACCCGGCCGCCGTACCCGACCGCCCGGAGACTCTCCGCGAACGTCGGTCCACCGACGGAGTCCAGGACGACGTCGGGGCCTTCGCCACCGAGCCGGTCCCGCACCGCGTTGGCCAGGCTCGATCCGTCGAGGTCCGAGGTTGCAATCCCGACGGAGGCGCCCTGCTCGATCGCCCATGCGACCTTTACGCGGGTGCTGGCGGTGGCGACGACGCGAGCCCCGGCGTCGCGAGCGATCTGGATCGCGGCGCTGCCGACCCCACTGGCGGCGGCGTGGACCAGGACCCGATCCGTTGGGCGGATGCCGGCGAGCGTATGGAGGCAGTACCACGCCGAGAGCCATGCCGTCGGCAGGCAGCAGGCGGCCTCGAAGGTCACGTCCTCGGGGATGACGACACACGACGTCGCGGGCACCGCCGCGAGCTCGGCGTAGAAGCCGGGCGCGTTGGTCGCACCCCTGGTCACGACGCGCACGCCGGGGCCTAGGCCCGTGACCTCGGACCCGACTTTGACGACCTCGCCGGCCGCCTCGAGTCCGAGCACCAGCGGGGGAGGCCCGGCGAGGTAGTACTGGCCGGCGCGGGCCAACAGGTCGGCGCGGTTCACCCCGACCGCGCCGATCCGCACCAGAACGTCTCTTGGGCCCGGCTCGGGATCGGCGACCTCGTGGTGGGTCAGGACGTTCGGTGGGCCGAACTCGTCGACGACGACAGCCTGCATGCGATCCCTCGTTTCTGAGCGTGACCGGACGACAGCCGGCCGCGTGGTGGGACGCGGCCGGGCCGGCTACGTCGGCGACGCTAGCCAGTCGGGCCAGCCATCCGTAGCGGCGCGGAGGTCAGAATGTGGGTGCCCAGTGGTCCTGGCAGGTGTTGCCCGGGCCACCCGGCCGGAATTTCTCGCGCGATGCGGGGCCATCCCACCTGTCTCACCGCACCGCGGAGGCGTCGCTCGACGGCGTGAGTCGCACGGCCAGGAAGTTGGTCGCCTTGAAGGACATGATGAGGTGGCCGTCCTGGTTCGACAGCTCGGCGGTCGTGTGGATCAGACCTAGATCCGGTCGCTAGCTCGCGCCGTCGCTTCCGGCCGAAGGAGTGTGACGGCTGAACACCGGCCTGAGCCTCTCAGCGGCGATTCTCTCGGGAGTGGACGGGTGTTGAGTCATCGCCTCACGACCCAAGTCGACCAGAACTGCCACCAGAACTCGCGGCGAAGGCCCCCGCCTGACAACCGGCGAGGGCCTTCCTGCAGGTCAGGGACCTGCCGTGCTCGTGGGCAGGGGCGGGGTCGAACCGCCGACCTTCCACTTTTCAGGCGGACGCTCGTACCAACTGAGCTACCTGCCCGAGCGGCGCTCACCCTACCGGAGTCGAGTCGGCGACTCCGAATCGCGTCCTCTACCCTGTTCACGCACCTGGCCCCCATCGTCTAGCGGCCCAGGACCCCGCCCTTTCACGGCGGTAGCACGGGTTCGAATCCCGTTGGGGGTGCCATGAAGCTCAACAGCAAGGGTCAGGTCACCATCCCTGCGGCGCTGCGTCGTCGGCACGGTCTCGTTCCGGGCGACGAGGTCCAGGTCGTCGACGCCGGCGACACGCTGCGCATCGTTCGGGTGTGCGGTGCTCCGACTAGCGGCCAGGAGGTGGTTGCTCAGATGAAAAGGACGGCAACCACCACGCGGACGACTGACGAGCTGATGGAGTTGCTGCGCGGTGAGTAGTTCGCCGTCGCGATTGTGAGCGGCGACGTCCGGTGCGTTAGAGTCACACCGCTTCACGGCCGCTGGTCAGAAGCAACCTGGCCCCGTAGCGCAGTTGGTTAGCGCGCCGCCCTGTCACGGCGGAGGCCGCGGGTTCGAGTCCCGTCGGGGTCGCTGACACAGCCCTCAGCCGGCTTCGGGTGAGGGCTGTTCGCATGTCCTGCCGCCGCTGTGTGTAGCCTCGTGTGTAAGGAGGCGCACATGGCTACCAACCTCGCGATCGATCCCGAGCTGCTCGAACACGCGCTCGCGGTCAGCGGCGTGCGAACGAAGAAAGAGGCGGTCACCATCGCATTGGAAGAGTTCATCGCTCGTCGTGAGCAGCGGCAGCTTCTTGACCTCTTCGGAACGTTGGAGTGGGACGAGGGCTACGACTACAAACAGGCGCGCCTTGCCCGCGACCGCAAGCTGAGTTCGACCGACGGATGACGCTCCTGGTGGACACGAGCGTGTGGTCACTAGCGTTCCGTCGAGACCGGCCGCCAGACGTGCCCGAGGTTGCGAGACTCGCCGCGGCGCTCTCGGGTGACGAAGACGTGGTTGCTACCGGCATCATCCAGCTCGAACTCCTTCAGGGGTTCGTACCCAGCCGCGTCCAGGAGATGCTCGAGGAGCGGTTCCGAGTTATGCGCCTGGTGGAGCCGACGCGTGATGACTACCTCGCCGCGGCGCGGCTGGGGCGTACCTGCCGTCAGTCGGGAGTCCAGCTAGGTGTGATCGACTCGCTGATCGCGCAGTTGGCCATTGCGCACGAGCTCACGCTGCTGACCACCGACCGGGACTTCACTCATGCTGCAACGCTCATCCCGTTGACATTGTGGGTCGCGCCGCCGAGCTTCTCCAGGAAGTGACCTGTGCCGATCGATATGGACCCCGAGCGGTTCGACGCGCTGGTTGACCAGGCGCTGGACGGGATCCCGGACGAGTTGGCCCGGCTGGTGCACAACGTCGTGGTGCTGGTCGAGGACGAGCCTCCCGAGGGCGAGCCTGACGACCTGCTGGGTCTCTACGAGGGCGTCGCCCTCACCGAACGGGACAGCCAGCTCGCCATGCACGGGCCCGACCGGATCTTCATCTTCCGAGGGCCGCTGCTCGACTTCTGCGATAGCGAGGCGCAACTGATCGAGGAGGTGCGGATCACCGTCGTGCACGAGGTCGCGCACCACTTCGGCATCGACGACCGCCGGCTGCACGACCTCGGCTACGCCTGATCGGGGGCGGGACTACTGAGCCGATGGCCCGTCGTCACTTCTGAGCGACGTGGGTCACCTTGGCCGTCAGTCTGGGCGAACAGGTGGGCGTGCTGGCGAACTCCTTGTTCTGGTAGCGCACCTGGTTGTCCTTGATCTCGAAGGTGTTGACGATCGGGTCGGTGCCACCGGTGACCTCGTAGGTGACCTCGTAGGAGCCGACGACGTTG
>DOWL01000118.1:15670-22090 GCA_003519585.1 Nocardioides sp.
GACGACGTTGGCCGCATCCCGATAGGTCGGCTGGATCCGGAAAAAGACAGTTGCGCCGAGCGAGCCGAGACACCTCTTCGAGAGGATCTTCACCCTGATCGCAATGTCCTCTGGTCCCAGCGCACTCGGTGCCGGATCAGCGCTGTCGAGGGGGTTCGCCTGATACGCCGCCCACCCTGATTCATACCCCGTCGTCATCTCCGGGCAGTACGCCTGGGTGTAAAGCAGTTCGCCACGGTGCAGGAGCTCGAGCTCGCGCATGTCGAAGTCCTCGGCAAGAAGCCCGAGGAAGATGACGTACTCGTCCTGGCCGCGTCGACAGATCCTGGGCGGGTAGTCTCCGGTCGCCGCCTCCTCCGGGTTCGGTGCAGCCCAGTACATGGCGGGGAGTTGCTCCTCGCGGACCAGCCGCTGGTACTCGGCCCACCTCTGCGCATCGGTCGCCGTCGCCGCGTCGTAGGGCGGTGGGAGAGAGGACGTCGGACTCTGTTCCGCGGATGCTGAGGCCGAAGCCGAGGCCGAGGCCGAGGCCGAGGCCGATGCGGTCTGGGTCGCGCGCGGCGCGGCCGACGGGGCGACTTTGTCGTCATCGAGGCCGCGGCCAGCGAGCACGCCGACGGTCGCCAGGCCACCCAGGATCGCCAGGGCCGCGACCACGATGGCGGCGATGCCGGCGGGGCGCTTGTGGAAGGGACGTCGGGGCGGAGGAGGGATGGGCCGCCAGATCCCATCGGGGCCGAGGAGGTGGCCGTTGAGCGCAGTCCCCGGTGGGTAGGACGGCGGCGTGGTCGGCGGGGGTTCGTGTGCGCTGATGACAGTCCTGCTTTCCCGAGATTCGGCGTGGCGTTCGGGACCGTAGCAACGAATCGGACGACCTCGCGGCGACGGAATATGCCGTCCGCGCAGGACCGCTGCCTGAGAGCGCAAACCTGTCGACGCCTCCGGAACGGGCGTCAAGCGCCCAGCACGAAGCCCAGCGCGCAGGCGGCGAGTGCGAGCCCCACCGTCACCCCGGCGTACGCCGCGGCGCGGGTCCCGCCGAGACGGTGGGTCTGCACGGCGAAGGCGGAGTAGGTGGTGAAGCCGCCGCAGAAGCCGGTGCCCAGCAGCGCCAACCAGCCCCCGCTCGCGCCGAGGGCGACGAACAGGCCCAGCAGGAACGAGCCGGTGACGTTGACGGCCAGCGTGCCCCAGGGGAACCGGTCCTCGTCGAGCGCGCTGGCCACGGCGAAACGCAGCGGCGCGCCGAGCGCGGCGCCGAGCGCGACCAGGAGCACGGTCATTCGTCACCACCCTCGGCGGCGAACCGCGCACCGGAGGACGGCGGATAGAGCCGGCTGACCAGGGCGACGGCGACCAGGCAGGCCGCAAGGGTGCCGAGCAGGTAGGCCAGTGCGGTCGCGGTCTGGCCGTCGGCCAGCAGCACCCGGGTATCCTCGGCGTACGACGAGAGCGTGGTGTACCCGCCGAGCACGCCGGGCCCGAGTCCGGCGGCAAGCCAGGGGCGTCGACGTACGGCGCTCAGCGCGGGCAGTGCGGCCAGCGCCGCGGAGCCGGTGAGGTTGATGCCGAAGGTGGTCCAGGGGAAGCCGCTGCCGTCGGGGATCAGCTCACCGAGCCACCAGCGGAGTACGGCCCCTAGCGCGCCGCCGAGGGCGACCGCCACCCACCTCACACGGGCAGACTAGAACCCTGGTGGCCGTTGGCATGCAGCCAGGACCGGGCGGGCTCGCCGTTGGCCTGTCGCACGAACTCGCCGAGGAACCACACCTGGAACCGGCGCTGCTCGGTGCTGCGGGCCAAGGACAGCAGCCGCTCCGCGCGACAGAACTCGTCGGCGAGGTCGAGCAGTTCGATGAACCGGGTCAGGGTGCTTGCCATGGCTCGGGGCATGTGCACCACCAGGTCGGTGGACTCCAGCCCCTGCGAGAGCGCGGCGTCGATCTGCTCCACCCCGATGCCGTCGCGCAGCTGCCGGTCGAGGGAGGTGAACAGGTCGGAGAGGCTGGTGGCCAGTGGGTAGTCGCCCTGATGGGCCAGCGCCAGCAGTCGGACCTCGCGCCGCAGCTCGCGGAAGTGCTGCTGGAACCCGACGTAGAGGGCGAGGGGAACGTCGAGCATGGTCACCCGGACCCGGTCGCGGGTCGGCGTGGTCTGGAACCGTGACCGGTCGACCCCGGAGATCGCACCCGGGACCCCTTCGCCATCGGCGAAGTCGGCAGCGGGGGCAAACCAGACCACCTTGCCGTCGTCCTCGAGCTCCGCACCCCAGGCGTCCGAGCAGCGGGCCACGATCGTGAGTCCTCGACCGAAGGTGAGCAGCAGGTCGTCGGTCTGGGGCCGATCGAGCGGCTGGCTGGGCAGGATCGGCGCCTCGGTGGAGGAGTCGCGGACCTCGACCCGAGGGTGCTCGGCGGTGCCGCGCATCCGGACGGTGATCGGGGGCTCGCCGTGCAGCAGCGCGTTGGTGACCAGCTCGGAGACCCCGAGCTGAGCACACTCGGCAAGCTCGGGACGCCCGATGTCGTCGCACAGGTCGGCGACCCAGCGGCGTGCGTCCTGCACGCCACGGGCTCCTTGCCCCAGTGCGAGGGGCGGCCGGTTGAGAGGCAACGAGGTCTCCAGCTGGTTGGGAGCAGTGGCCAGTGGGCTGAAAGGTTCAGACTAAACGGCGTCTACCCGGTGTCGTGGCGACCAAACCTCAGAGCAGGTGATCGTGTTTCGCGCCACACCGACGTGCGGATGCGTCGTGGATCGCAACTGGTTACACCTACAGCGGCCCGACACGATGGTCACCGACGGCTCTCGAGTCGATGGCCGCGAGGAGTGGAGAATGAACGACGTGACGACGGCGCAGGCGACGAGGGCCACACGGCACCGGGTGGTCATCGTGGGTTCGGGCTTCGGAGGCCTGTTCGGCGCGAAGGCGCTCAAGCGATCCGATGTCGAGGTGACCATGGTCGCCAAGACCACGCATCACCTGTTCCAGCCGCTGCTCTACCAGGTCGCGACCGGGATCCTGTCCGAGGGCGAGATCGCTCCGCCGACCCGTGAGGTGCTGGCCTCCCAGAAGAACGCCCGGGTGTTGTTGGGCGAGGTCACCGGGATCGACCTGGCCTCCCAGACGGTGACCTCGCATGTCCTGGGGCGCGAGATCGTGACGCCGTACGACTCGCTGCTGGTCGCCGCCGGCTCGAGCCAGTCCTACTTCGGCAACGACCAGTTCGCCGACCACGCCCCTGGGATGAAGAGCATCGACGACGCACTCGAGCTCCGTGGCCGGATCTTCGGCGCCTTCGAGCTCGCCGAGCTGGGCGCCATGCGGGGCGAGGACGTCGACCCTCTGCTCACCTTCGTCGTGGTCGGCGCGGGCCCGACCGGGGTCGAGATGGCCGGGCAGATCGCCGAGCTGTCGCGGCGGACCCTCCACCACGACTTCCGGGCCATCAACACCCGCAACGCACGGGTGGTGCTCGTCGATGCCGCCGGGCAGGTGCTGCCGCCGTTCGGCGCCAAGCTGGGTCAGAAGTCCAAGCGGGAGCTCGAGAAGCTAGGCGTCGAGGTGCTCCTCGGTGCGATGGTGACTGACGTCGACGAGGGTGGCCTCGAGGTGGCGTACAAGGACGGTCGCACCGAGCGGATCGAGGCGGTGACCAAGATCTGGGCCGCCGGCGTCCAGGCCAACGCACTGACCAAGACCCTCTCCGAGCAGACCGGCGCCCCGCTGGACCGGGCCGGACGGATCGCGGTCAACTCCGACCTCACCCTGCCGGGACATCCGGAGGTCTTCGTGGTCGGAGACATGATCGACCTCGACCACCTTCCCGGCGTCGCGCAGGTGGCGATCCAGGGCGCCAAGTACGCCGCGGAGGCGATCGACCGGAGGCTCGCCGGCAAGCCGCCGCAGAAGCCGTTCAAGTACTTCGACAAGGGGTCGATGGCCACCATCAGCCGGTTCCGGGCGGTCGCGATGATCGGCAACCTCCGGCTGACCGGTTTCATCGCCTGGCTGATGTGGCTCGTCGTCCACCTGTTCTACGTGACCGGGTTCAAGAACCGCGTCTCCGCGGTGCTCCACTGGGCGGTCTCGTTCCTGGGCCGCGGTCGCGCGGAACGGACCGCGACGGAGCAACAGATCTTCGGCCGGCTGGCGCTGGGTCGCCTCGACCACGGCGTGGCCGATCTGGTCTCGCCGCCGCCGGCCGAACAGCACGCCGAGGTGCGCCGGGCCCAGGCCGAACGACGCGCCGAACTGGAGGCGATCGCGGTCGAGGAGGCTCGCCTCACCGACGCCGGCGAGCGCGGCGTGAAGGCCGAGGTCTAGCCCTACTACTCGAACTACTCGAAGAAGCGCGGCGTCGGCAGTTCGCCGTCGCCGTCCGTGAGCGCCTCACGAGCCCACCTCGGCAGGATGAACAGCCCTTCGGCCTCGACGGTCACGCCCTCCGCATCGCCCATCTCACCCCGTGCCCAGGTCTTGATGCCGTCGACCCGTTCGATCCACGCGGTCGCCCACAGGTCGCCGAGTGGGGTTCGTCGGCGGTAGTTGAGGCTGAGCGTCGCCGTCATCCCGGGCTTGCCGGCCGCGCCGACCGCCTCGCCCAGCAGTTGATCCAGCACCAACGCGAGCACCCCGCCGTGGACGCTTGTCGGTGGGCCTTCGTACGGCGCACCGAGGTGGAAGTCGGACCGGACGCCACGCTCGTCGGCCGTGACGACCAGCGGCGGCGCGATCGCGTTGCGCAGCCCCACCACCGTGTTGCCCCACGCCCGGCCCCGACCGTCGGTGCGCAGCCGAACGCCGTACGGCCCGGGCAGTTGGCTGGCCCGCAGCCGCGCGGTGATGGCCTCGATCTCGGCCTGCGCCCGGCGGACCTCGTCGGGTGCCACGGTGGTGCGGATCCCGGCGTCGACGAGCTCACGGATCGCCTGGGTGAGTGGACCGTAGAGCGCCCGCTCGACCTCGACCTGCTCGGGGTCGAGATCGTCCATGCGATACCCGGTGTCCACGGCCGCAGCGTAGAAGACGTTCCGGTCGGGCCCGGATATCGGCTGGCGACCGCCCCGCGGGATTGGTGCAATGGACCATGACCGCACTGGCCCGCCCCGATGTCCGGCTGCACAGGAGTTGGGCAGTGACCATCACCGAGTTCGGCTCGGAGACGATCCACGGCTCGGGGGTGTGGCACGGCGACGGCGGTCCGCTCGACCTGACCGCCGAGGGCTGCGCGGCGTTCGTGGCCATGGTGCTCGCCTACGGCGACCCGGCGACCGAGTTGCCTGCCGACCGGGTGCACTGCGACTACTACTGGATCACCGACGGACAGGGTCAGCCCGGGGGCGAGGAGGTGGTCGGGTTCCTCGCGCTCCGGCACCGGCTCACCGCCTGGTTGCTCGAGGAGGGCGGGCACATCGGGTACGCCGTCCGTCCCAGCCGGCGCGGCCAGGGCCACGCCTCGCGGGCGCTGGCGCTCGCCGTACGTCGCGCGGCCGAGCTGGGGCTCGACCGCGTGCTGCTCACCTGCGACGAACCCAACATCGCCTCGGCACGCACCATCGAGAGCAACGGCGGCGTCTACGAGGACACCCGCAACGGCAAGCGTCGCTACTGGATCGCGACGGCTCCTGGTGGCCTCAGTGCTGAGCGAGCTGAGGACGGAAGAAGCGCAGCACGCGCATGAAGTCGTCGGGGTCGACCATCGTGTGGTCGATCGCGAACGGCGGCATCCCGCGTCGGGGGAAGAGCACCTTCCAGCCGCGCTTGCCCGGCTCACCGTGGACCTCGACCTGCGTGTACTCGCTGGCCATGTCGAAGACGAACCGGCCGCCTTGCTGGATCACCTCGAGCTGGCCCTGGTGGATCTCCAGCTTGGTCACGCTGGCGCCCGCCCGGATCGCCCACAGCATCGCCGTGGCGAGCAGCACGATCGCGGCCAGGCCGATCGAACCCGGATCCTGCAGTTCGATCGCACCCCGCACGAAGTAGGCCGAGGCGATCAGGCCGATGAGCATCGAGATGGTGAGCAGCCGGCGACCGTTCCGCTTGGGCTTGAACTTGTACACGCCCGGGATCTCAGCGGCGACCTCGTCGTGCTTCGAGGCCTTGGAGACCTTGGCGGGCTTCGCGGCCTTCCGCTCGGCGCGGCTCGGCTTGCTCGGCTCGGTCGGCTCGGTCGCCTGCTGCGCTGGCGGCTCATCGGGCTCGTCGAAGTCCTCCGGATCGTCGACGTCCGTCTCGACCTCGGTCTCCGCGGCAACATCGGCGGGCCGCTCCAGGAATGACCAGCGGTCGGTGTCCGGCTCGGCGGCGGGAGTTGACTCGGCTACCGGCTCGACCTCGGCTACTGGCTCCGGGTCGGCGGGCATCTCGGCAACTTCGGGTACCGGGCTCGGGGCGCGCACCGCCGCGACCGCGCCGCC
>DOWL01000195.1:0-980 GCA_003519585.1 Nocardioides sp.
GGAGCAGCCCCCACCCGCCGCCGGGCTCCACCCCGCCTCGGGGCGAGCCGACTCCTCCGCCGCCTCCCCCACCGCCGCCCGCCGCCACACCACCGCCCACGCCCCCACCGGCCGACGGGGGGTACGGCGCGCCGCCGCCTCCCCCGCCACCCGCCGGCCCGGGCGCCGGGTCTGGTTGGAGCCTGGGCGATGCGATCAACTACGGCTGGACGAAGTTCCAGGCGAACATGAGTCAGATCCTCATCGCGGCAATCATCTTCGTCGTAGGCATCGGCGTCATCGCCGTCGTCGGTTTCTTCATCGTCGGAGCGCTGATGGGCAGCGGCGACTGCACCTACGACCCCAATACCTTCGAGACTGACTGCGACACCGGACCAGGCTTCATCCTCGGGACGATCATCTACGCGCTCGTGATCGCGATCCTGTTCGTGGTGGGGCAACTGCTGGCGGCCGGCATCATCAGAGGCTCGCTAGGCATCACCGAGGGCAGGCCGTTCAGGTACGAGGAGATCTTCAAGACCGACAAGCTGCGAGACGTCGTCATCGCCAGCCTGATCGTTGCGGCATTGACGTTCGTCGGCTTCGTCCTGTGCTACCTGCCCGGAATCGTCGTGGGATTCATGACGTCGTACACGCTCTACTTTGTCCTCGACAAGAACCTGGCTCCGTGGGAAGCGGTCAAGGCCAGCTTCAACTTCACCAAGGACCACCTTGGCGACACGATCATCTGGTACATCGTCGGAGGGTTGATCGCGGCGGTCGGCATTGCCATCTGCTTCGTCGGTGGTTTGTTCACTGTGCCGATCTACCTGATCGGCACGGCCTTCACCTACAAGAAGCTCACCGGCCAGCAGGTCGCCGCCTGACTGGCTTCAGCACCGCTCGTACGCCGACCCGCCCGTGCAAAACGGGCGGGTCGGCTTCGTTTCCCGACGACTGGATCGAGTCCGCTAGCGCGCTACCGCTGGTTGAGCCGCGAG
>DOWL01000195.1:1159-17152 GCA_003519585.1 Nocardioides sp.
CGCAGCGAGCGTGTCGAAACCAGCAGGACGAGGCTGGGACTCGATCAGGTCCCTGCCTTCCCTGCGGCGGTTCCGACACCGCCGGCGCTGGGGCGGCTCCGGGCTCAACCACCGGTGGTTGAGCCGCAGGTCGGTGCTTCAACCAGGTGCCTTCGCTGCGCCGGGTGTCAGCTCTGATCGCTTGCCCAACTCCACGCGTAGGCCGGGTCCTCGACGGCGAGGCCACCCTCACCCAGGTCGAGTGGCGCGAAGGTGTCGACCATGACGGCGGACTCCTCGAAGTAGTCCGCGCCGAGTGACGCCTCGATCGCCGAGGGCTGCGGACCGTGCGCGTAGCCGCCCGGATGCAGCGAGATCGAGCCGAGACCGATGCCCGAGCCCTTGCGGGCCTCGTAGTCGCCGCCGACGTAGAACATGACCTCGTCGCTGTCGACGTTGGAGTGGTAGTAGGGCACCGGGATCGCCAGCGGGTGGTAGTCGACCTTGCGGGGCAGGAAGTTGCAGACCACGAAGTTGTGGCCCTCGAAGACCTGGTGCACCGGCGGCGGCTGGTGCACCTTGCCGGTGATCGGCATGTAGTCCTCGACGTTGAAGGTGTAGGGCCACAGGCAGCCGTCCCAGCCGACGACGTCGAACGGGTGCGTCGCATAGGTCATCCGAGTGCCGACCACGCCGGCGCTGGTGCGGTGCTTGACCAGCACCTCGACGTTCTCACCCTCGACCAGGAAGGGCTCGGTCGGGCCGTAGAGGTCACGCTCGCAGTACGGCGCGTGCTCGAGGAACTGGCCGTAGCGCGAGAGGTACCGCTTCGGTGGCGCGATGTGGCTGTTGGCCTCGATCGCGTAGAGCCGGCTCGGCTCCCGGGGCACCCAGCGGTGCGTGGTCGCGCGCGGGATCACCACGTAGTCGCCGGTGCGGTAAGACAGCACGCCCAGCACGGTCTCGACGGTGCCGGAGCCAGCCTCGACGTAGACGCACTCGTCGCCGATCGCGTTGCGGTAGTACGGCGACGCGTCCACACCGGTGACGACGTACCCGATCCGCACGTCGTTGTTGCCGAGCACCAGTCGGCGGCCGAGCACGGCATCCCCGCCGAACCCGGGCTCCATGGCGAGCTCGTGCAGCTTCAGATGCCGCGGCTTGAGCGGATGGTTGGGGGTGCGGGTCTGGTCGGGCAGCTCCCAGACCTCGCTCGCGACGATCGCCGAGGGCACCCCCCGGTGGTAGAGCAGCGCGGAGTCGGAGGAGAAGCCCTCCTCGCCCATCAGCTCCTCGCGGTAGAGATTGCCCTGCGGGTCGCGGTGCTGGGTGTGCCGCTTCGGAGGGACGTCTCCTACGACTCTGTAGTGCGCCATGCCTCGTTACGTTAGTCCCGTGAGCATCCCTGCTGCGTGGTCCCGCCTCGTCGACGACGCCGCGATCTTCCCGCCCGGCGATGCGCCGCTCCACGACGCCACGGCGGCGTACGGAGCGCGCTCGGCCGAGGATGGCGCGGAACTGGTCGGCACCTTCGTGCTGAGAGACACCGACCTGCCGCTGGTGCGCGGGTTCGGCGGCCCGCTGTCGGTCGTGTGCACCGGTGGCGCCGGACAGCTCGCTGGGCCGATCGGGCTCGCCGCGAAGCTCGGGCTCACGGTGGCCGGTGTCGAGATCGCCGTACGCGACCTCGACGACCTGGCCGGCAACGTGCGCCGCGTGGCCCTCGCCGCGGCCGACCTCGGCGACGTCCCTGTGTACGTCGAACTGCCGCACGTCGCGAACAGCGGCGCCTGGCTCGCGGCGGCCGATGAGGTGGCTGCGTCCGGGCTCCGACTGAAGTTCCGGACCGGCGGGCTGGAGGCCAGTGCGTTCCCGGCCGCGCACGCGCTGGCGCGTTGGATCGACGCCGCCCTCGATCGCGAGACGCCGTTCAAGTGCACCGCGGGGCTGCACCACGCGGTCCGACGCACGGACCCGGAGACCGGCTTCGAGCACCACGGGTTCCTCAACGTGCTGGTCGCGACCAGGCTGCTCTTCGACGGTGCCGGCGTGGACGACGCGGTGATCGTGCTCAAGCAGCACGAACCCGACACCCTGGTCAGTGCCGCACACGAGCTCGACCTGGCCGGGGCCCGGCGCTGGTTCACCTCGTTCGGCTCGTGCTCGGTCTCCGATCCGTGGGCCGATCTGCGCGAGTTGGGACTCGTGTCGTGAACGGCTTCGGGATCGACCACCTGCCGTACGGCGTCTTCTCGGTCGCGGGCGGGCCGCGCCGGGTGGGCGTGCGGTACGACGATGACGAGGGTTCCTGGATCCTCGACGTGCACGCCGAGACCGGTCAGCCGGAGTTCGCGCAGCCCTCACTCAACGCGCTGATGGCCCTGGGGCCGCAGGTGTGGGCCGAGACCCGCGACGAGGTCCGCGGGCTGATCGAAGGCGGCGCCGAACTCTTGCCGCTGGAGGAGGCGACCCTGCACCTGCCGATCGAGGTGGCCGACTACGTCGACTTCTACGCGTCGTTGCACCACGCCTCCAACGTCGGCCGGATCTTCCGGCCCGACTCCGAGCCACTCACGCCCAACTGGCGGCACCTGCCGATCGGCTACCACGGCCGCGCCGGCACGGTCGTCGTCTCCGGTACGCCGGTCACCCGGCCCAGCGGGCAGCGCAAGGTCTCGACAAGCTCGACCGACGGCAGCCCGGCATCCGAGCTCGGCCCGTCGCGTCGGCTCGATATCGAGGCCGAGCTGGGCTTCGTGGTCGGCACGCCGTCCGAGCTCGGCAACCCGGTGCCGTTCGGCGCGCTCTCCGACCACGTCTTCGGCGTCACCGGGCTCAACGACTGGTCGGCCCGCGACATCCAGGCCTGGGAGTACGTGCCGCTCGGGCCGTTCCTCGGCAAGTCGTTCGCGACGTCCATCTCACCGTGGGTGACGCCACTCGCCGCACTCGATGCGGCCTGGGTGGACTTGCCCGGCCAGGATCCCGAGCCACTTCCCTACCTCGGCCCGGGCGCGACGCGCGGCCTGGACATCGAGGTCGAGGTCGTGTTGAACGGCGGGGTCGTCAGCCGGCCGCCGTACCGCACGATGTACTGGTCGCCCGCGCAGATGCTGGCCCACCTGACGGTCAACGGCGCCTCGCTGCGCACCGGCGACCTGTTCGCCTCCGGCACGATCAGCGGCCCCGACCCCGACCAACGCGGTTCGTTCCTGGAGTTGTCGTGGGGCGGCGCCGAGCCGTTCGCGACCGCTGGCGGCGGCGCGCGCACCTTCCTGGAGGACGGCGACGAGGTCGTGCTCCGCTACTCCGCCCCCGGCACCGGCGGCGGTCGGATCACCCTCGGCGAGGTGGCAGGAGTGATCGCTCCGGCGCTCACGGACGGATAGTCCCAGACGCTTCTGCGCGATCTTCGGCGTGTCGTCGACCGAGCTGTCAGGGACTATCGAGACCGGGCGAGTCCAACGTGTCGGCATCGACGAACGGGACGCCACGACCGAGGGAGTCGCGTAGCGCCGTCTCGTCGAGCACGCGGTAGGGAGTGGGGCTACTTACTGCGCGCTTCCGCAGGGCATCCGCGGGGACCGTAGGGCGCCCTGCCACGAGCAGTAGGTTCCCTGGCCGGCGGGCTCGCAGCGTCGCCGGCTCGGCACTGACCAGTTGGGTCGGCAGTGCGGTGCGCATCGCCGCAACCACTCGCCGGGTCCAGGCGAACGGCGCCGCGTCGACGAGGTTGATCAGGAGCAGCCCGTCTGCCACGAGGACCCGCGCATACGCCGCCGCGCACTCCACCGTGACCAGGTCGCCGGGGACCCGCCCGTCGGCGAAGGCGTCGACCACGATCAGGTCGAGCGCGTCGTCCCGGAACGCCAAGAGGCCGGCCCGACCGTCGACCGGCCGGACCTTGATCCCGCTCCTCGGCGGCAGCGGCAGCTCGCGGCGCACCAGCTCGGTCACCTCGACGTTCGGTTCGAGGACCACCTGCGCCGAGCGGGGACGCGTGTGCGCGACGTACCGCGGGAGGGTCAGCGCGGCGCCGCCGACGTGCAGCACCCGCGCCGGCGCGCCGGGGACCCCCCAGCTGTCGAGTACGTCGCCGATGCGGCGGACGTAGTCGAAGTCGAGCCGGCCGGGGTCGTCGAGATCGACCAACGATTGGTCGTGGCCGTCCATGCGCAGCACGAACGCGCCGGCCCGTTCGGTCGGAACGATCTCGGCGGCCACTCCCCTATCGTGCCCGCCCAACCCCGCTCGTTTCACAGCCCACTGACAGACTCCTGAAGGCCCGCGCACGGGCCGATCGCCTGATATTCACCCCGTGCAACTGAAGGGATTGAGCCGCCAGCGCGCGAGCCTGGTGGTCAACGGGGTCATCCTGGTGGCGTTGGCGCTGGTCGTCCTGGTGACGGTGCGTGCCGTCCGGGCGGGCGACGACCCGGCATCAGCGTCCACACAGACCGCGACCGTCGACACCGGGAACGTGTCGGCGACGGTCTCCGCGAGTGGCAACGTGGAAGCGGCCAGCACCTCCGAGGTGACGTTCGAGGGCGAAGGCGGCACGGTCACCCAGATCCTCGTCCAGGCCGGCGACAAGGTCACCAAGGGCCAGGCACTGGCCACCATCGACAACACCTCGGCGCGCCAGGCGCTCGAGTCGGCGCGCGCCCAGCTCGACGCCGCGCAGGCCGGCTACCAGACGACCGCCGAGGGGCGCACCGCCGCCGAAGTGGCGCAGGACAACGCCTCGATCCGGTCGGCTCAGCAGTCGGTGTCGTCGGCCCAGCTCTCCCTCGCCCAGGCGAAGTCGAGCTACCAGCTGCAGAAGCAGCAGCTCGACGCGGCGGTGCAGCGCGCCGAGCGGCAGCTCGGGGCGGCCGGCACCTCCGAGGCGAAGTCGAGCGCCCGCACCGCGCTGGTCCAGGCGCGCGACTCCCGCGACAGCCAACTGCTCCAGGCCAAGCAGCAGATCGCCCAGCAGGAGCAAGCCCTGCGATCGGCTCGGTCCCAGCTCTCGTCGACCGAGGCCCAGGTGGCGGTCAGCGCGCAGGGTGCCACCGACGGCGAGCTGGCCTCGGCATCCTCCCAGGTCACCCAGGCGCAGGTCACCGTCGAGCAGGCTCAGGAGACCTTCGACGAGACGACACTGCGGGCGCCGATGGCCGGCACCGTCTCGGCTGTCAACGGCTCGGTCGGCGAGAACTCCTCGACCGCGAGCAGTGCCGCCAGCGGATCCGACACCACCTCGACCTCGACCGGGTTCATCACCCTGACGACCAAGACCCTCGAGGTGACGGCGTACGTCGCCGAGGCCGACATCGCCGACGTCCAGGTCGGGCAGCCGGCCACGGTCACGCTGTCCGCGACCGACGAGGAGGTCGCCGGGACGGTGACCCACGTGGACACGGTGCAGACCGTGACCAACAACGTCGTGGAGTACGGCGTCACCGTGCGGCTCGACAAGCACCAGGGCGTCCGGCTCGGCGCGACCGCGCAGCTGGTGATCACCACCGGCGAGAAGGAGGGCGTCACCCGCGTCTCCAGTTCGGCGCTCACCACGATCGGCGATCGCACCACGGCCTCGGTCCAGCACGACGACGGCACCACCGAGTCGGTCGCGGTCACGGTGGGCCTGCAGGGCGACACGAGCACCGAGGTGCTCAGCGGACTCGAGCCCGGTGACGTCGTGGTGCTGCCCGAGCAGGAGGACTCCGGCAACGGCGGCTTCACCTTCCCCGGCGGGGGTGGGGGCGGCCCCCCCGGTGGTCTCGCCGGCGGACCGGCCGGATCGTGAGCGACCACCTCGGCGAGGTCGCCGTCATCGACCTCCAGCAGCTGACCAAGACTTACGGACACGGCGATACCGCCGTCCACGCGCTGGCCGGCGTCGACCTGGTGATCGAGCCAGGCGAGTACGTCGCCGTGATGGGTGCGTCCGGCTCCGGCAAGTCGACGCTGATGAACGTCATCGGCTGCCTCGACACGGGCAGCAGCGGCCGCTACCTGCTCGACGGTGTCGACGTCCGCCGGCTCGTCGACCGGCAGCTGTCCTGGGTGCGCAACCGCAAGATCGGCTTCGTCTTTCAGAGCTTCAACCTGATCCCCCGCACCTCCGCGCTGCGCAACGTCGAGCTGCCACTGGCGTACGGCGGCGTACCTGCGGCCGAGCGGCGCGAGCGCGCGCTGGCCGCACTGCAACGAGTCGGCCTGGCCGACCGCGTCCACCACCTGCCCTCCGAACTCTCCGGTGGCCAACAGCAGCGGGTCGCCGTCGCCCGGGCGATCGCGACCGACCCGGTCCTGCTCCTGGCCGACGAGCCCACCGGCGCCCTGGACAGCCGCAGCACGGCCGACGTACTCGCCCTGTTCGACGAGCTCGCCGCCGAGGGACGCACGCTCGTCGTCATCACCCACGAGGACGACGTCGCCGCCCACGCCCGCCGGGTGATCCGGATGACCGACGGGCTGATCGTCTCTGACGCGGTGACCGCCTCGGTGGTCGCGTGAACGTCCGCGAAGTCCTGCGGTTCGCCTGGCAGGGCGTCACCGCCAACAAGCCACGGTCGTTCCTGACCACGCTCGGCATCCTCATCGGGGTCGCCGCCGTGATCATCCTCGTCGCGGTCGGCACCGGCTCCAGCAAGGCGGTTCAGGACCAGATCAGCCGCCTGGGCAGCAACACGCTCACGGTGTCGGCGAGCTCGACCACCGCGGGTGGACGCGGCGGTGGCGGTTTCGCCGGGGGCTTCCCGGGGCTCGGAGGAGGCGGCTCCACCACCACTAGCCAGAACGCGACGCAGACCCGGACTCCCGAGCTGACCATGGCCGACGCCCAGGCGATCGCCGAGGCGGCCGAGGACGGCGATGCCTCCGCCGTACTCGGAGTGGCCCCGGTGGTGAGCGCGTCGTCGGTGACCGCGGCGTACGACGGCGCCTCGCACTCGGTCTCGACGTTCACCGGGAGCACGCCGGCGTACCTCCTGATCGACAACACCACGGTGGCTGAGGGCCGCTCCTTCACCGACAGCGAGTACACCGCCCACAGCCGGGTGGCCCTGGTCGGCACCTCGGTGGCCGAGGATCTGGTGGGCGACAACACGAGCGACCTGGTCGGTGAGACAGTCACCTTCAACGGCGTCGAGTTCGAGGTCGTGGGGATCCTCGAGAGCAAGGGCAGCACGGGGCCGCAGGACCAGGACGACCGCGTGATCGCCCCGGCGACGGCGGTGCAGGACACCCTGTCGGGGTACGGCGCGCTCGGCTCGATCTCGGTGAAGGCCACCTCGGCAGACGACGTCGACCGGGCCGAGACGCAGATCTACACCGTCCTCGACGGGCGTCACAAGGTCGGCGCGAGCGACCGGGACTACTCGGTCAACAGCGCCTCGTCGTTCCTCGAAGCCGCCACGGAGTCCAACCAGACCTTCACGGTCCTGCTCGGCGCCGTCGCCGCGATCTCGCTGCTCGTCGGGGGGATCGGCGTCATGAACATCATGTTGGTGACGGTCACCGAGCGGACCCGCGAGATCGGCATCCGCAAAGCGATCGGGGCTCGCCGCGGCGACATCGTCGGCCAGTTCCTCGCCGAGGCCGTACTGCTCTCCCTGTTCGGCGGGGTGATGGGCGTGATCGTCGGCCTGGCCGGGTCGCGGTTCGAGATCGTCGGCGTCCAGCCGGTCGTGGCGCCGTACTCGGTCGCCCTGGCGTTCGGGGTCTCGGTGCTGATCGGCCTCGGCTTCGGCCTCTACCCCGCCAACCGCGCCGCTGCGCTGCGGCCCATCGACGCCCTCCGCTACGAGTGAGCGACCCGTGGCAGTGACAAAACGGTCAGAGAGAGAAAAGAGCCTTCTTCGATGGTGATGGACGACGCCGCGTGGCTCGCGGAGCCACCGAAACGGTCCCGGCTGCGCCTGGTCCTGGTGGTCCTGCTGGTGACCGCCGTGGTCTTCCTGGCCGGCGTACAGGTGCAGAAGCGGTGGGGTGTCGCCGGCACCGACGCCGCGGCTGCCGCGGGCGGTCTCCCGGCCGGCTTCACCCCGCCGAGCGACGGAGGTGGCTTCCCGCGGTTGGACACCGGTCAGGGCTCGGGTGACACCGGCGCGACCGACGCCCCTGCGGCCGAAACCGATAGCGATGCGGCGGCAGTGATCGGGACGCTGGTCTCGGTCAAGGACGGCGTCTGGACGGTCGAGGACCTCGGCGGCACCGAGCACACGATCACCGTCGGGAACGACGTGCAGATCGTCCAGGAGTCGACGCTCACCGCCGATCAGGTCGCGAGCGGCTCCACGGTCGACATCTCCGGCACCACCGACGACCAGGGCCGGGTCACGGCCACCACGATCACGATCCGGTAGCCACCGGACCGCCACGGAAGGAACTCCCATGCACCTACGTCGACTCTCCGGGGCCATCGCGGCCGTCGGCCTGCTGCTCACCCTCGCCGCCTGCGGTGGCGACGACTCGAGTGCCACCGACGGTGGCGGCTCGGCCGCGTCGTCGGCGCCGAGCGAGGGCGCCGGACCGGGGCAGGGTGGACCCGGCGGTGATCCGTCGCAGTTCGCCGCCATCCAACAGTGCCTGGAGGCGGCCGGCCTCGGGGACGAGTTCCCCACCGACATGCCGACGGACCGGCCGAGCGACTTCCCCACCGACGGCACCCCGCCGAGCGGCTTTCCGAGTGATGGACCAGGGGGCGGCGGTCCCGGTGGCGCCGGCGGCCTGCTCCAGGACCCCGACGTCCAGGCCGCGCTGAAGGCCTGCGGGATCGAGGTGCCCACCGGTCGCCCGTCCGGCGCGCCGTCCCAACCCGCGTCATAGCCAGGCGCGGTTTCCCTACGCTGCGCGCATGGGTCTGTTCACACCGCTCGCGGTCCGGATGGGGGCGATCTCCTGGTTGCCGAGACTGCTGCCGCAGATCGTGTGGTGCGACAAGACCCTGCATCGGGTCACGGGCGGGCGGCTGACCCTGCTGGACATCGCCGGGCTCCCCAACCTCACCCTCACCGTCCGCGGTCGGACGAGTGGGACCGAGCGGACCACACCGCTGCTGTGTGTGCCAGACGGCGACGCGATCCTGATCGCGGGCTCCTACTTCGGCGGCCCGAAGACGCCACAGTGGGTCGGTAACCTGCGGGCCTTCGAGGGCGCGGCGAACGTGGAGTACCGCAGGCAGCGGTTCGCCGTGACCGCCGTCGAGCTCACTGGTGAGGAGCGCGCGACCGCGTGGCGGACCATGTTGGAGACCTGGCCCAACTACGCGAAGTACGAGCAGCGCACGGAGCGCACCATCCCGGTCTTCCGGCTCGAACGGGCCTCCTCCGCGACTGCTCGCTAGGGTCCTGCCGTGCAGTACGGCCAGTACCCCTTGCCCCGGTTCACCGTCGCCCACCTGAGCGACGTACACCTACTCGCCAACGACGTGTTGCAGTACGGCGTCGTCGAGCCCGAGGCCGGCCTGCGGCTCGCGCTGGAGCGGCTACGCCGACTCGATCCCGTACCCCAGGCGCTGGTGTTCACCGGCGACCTCGCGGACCGTGGCGAACCCGACGCCTATGCCCGTCTGCGTGAGCTCGTCGAGCCGTTGGCGTTGGAGATCGGCGCACAGGTCGTGTGGGTGATGGGCAACCACGACGCGCGGGCGCCGTACGCGAAGGGGCTCTTCGACTCCGACGACGACGGCCCCCAGGACCGCGTCCACGACCTCGGTGGGCTCCGGATCATCGCGCTCGACACGAGCGTGCCGGAGTACCACCACGGCGAGCTCTCCACCGACCAACTCGATTGGCTGCGCGACCAGCTGGCCACCCCCGCGGAGCACGGCACCATCCTCGCCATGCACCACCCGCCGATCCCGGTGCCGACCCTCGAGCCGGCCGCGATCATCGAGCTGCTCGACCAGCACCTGCTGGCCGAGGTCATCGCCGGCACCGACGTCCGCGCGATCCTCGGCGGCCACTTCCACTACTCCTCGCACGCCACCTTCGCGGGCGTCCCGGTCTCGGTGGCCTCGGCGAGCTGCTACACCACCGACCCCGCCCCGGCCGGCCGACTCATCTCGGGAGTCGACGGGCACCAGGCGTTCAACACCGTGCACGTGTACGACGACCGCATCGTGCACACCGTGATCCCGATCCCCGAGGCACCCGAGGTCAGCGGCCAGCCGGACGAGATGCGGGCCCTGCTGGACGCACTGTCACCCGAGGAACGACGCGAGATCATCAGCCGCAAGGACTCCGACTTCAACACCCAGGGCGAGTCACACGAGCAGCACAACGAGAACCCACTCACCGAGCTCTAGTTGGTCACCGGGCTCAACCACCGACGGACCGCAGCCAGGCTCGGCGGCACCAGACCACAAGGTCAACCCACGGGGTCGCGAGGGCTCGGAGGCTGGCTCAGCAGACCGGGCGATCGGTGATTGGGACGACCCTGGTCAGGGTCACCGGCTCGGTGGTGCAGAGAAGTAGGCTTCCGAAGGTCACCGGCCAGACGTCGCCGCATCTGCGGGCCGGAAGACGCTGACGCCGCCCGAGCCCGACTTGACGGTGAGCGGCCAGCGGGGCGCAGCCGGCCGCCACTGCGATGGCAGCGCGGCCCGTCGGGACGTGCTTCAACTTCGGACGTCGCGGCGCGCGAACACGGCCACCGTGATCAGAGCGCCGACAAGTAGCGCCCCCAGGAGACCGAGCAGACCCAGGGCAGGGTCGAGCGGCACCGGATCGCCGGCATTGCCCATGGGGAAGGTGTCCGGCCAGACGTGGTCGCGCCAGGCGCCGTTGGTGGCGTATCGCATCCAGGACGCCACCCAGAAGCCCGGCGAGTAGTCCAGCGCGCCCTTGGCCGCCGACGAGCCGATCGCGGCCAGCCCCACCATGCAGGTCACGGCGAAGGAGGCGAGCGAACTCCGGACGAGGAGCGCCACTCCGGTCGCCAGCCCTGCATAAGCCGTCAGGACCACCAACCCTCGGCCCGCTTGGACCTCGGCGTAGTGACCAGCGGACCAGCCCTCCGCCGTCGGCGGGACGTCGTAGAGCTGGCGGAGCACCGGTCCGGCCGCGGCGAGGCTCAGCCACAACACCCCCGCCAGCGCAACCAGAGCGATCAGCACCGACGCGAACTTGACCGCCACGAAGTCGAGCCGTCGGGGAGTCCGAGCGAGTCGGACTCGTGCAGTCCCGCTCGCCCACTCGCCCCCGATCAGTACGGCGGCGAGCGCCGCGGCCAGGACCACGCCGAGCAGCGAACTCAGCCAGCCCATGACCACGCCGAGAGCCCCGATCGGACGTTGGGTCGCTGCGCCGTACGCGTGGTCGCGGACCAACTCCCTCCCGAAGTCGTCGTTCCACCGGATCTCCTGGGCGATCGCCGCGTCGCACTCGGCTGGGGCGAGGTTGGCGCAATACGTCGCGCGCACCTCCGGACTCCGGAGCTGGGAGCTGCCGTCGGTGTAGATCTCCCATTGCGTCGCATCGTGGTGTTGGCCAAGCCCGATCAACGCGAACAGCAAGGCGATTCCGGCGAGCACGGTGAGGAGCACACCCGGCGCTCGGAGGTTGCGTAGCTCGGCGCGCATCAGCCGCTCCTCGAGTGGTCGGTGAGAGTCAGGTAGCGCTCTTCGAGGACCGACGAGGCTCCGGCGCCCCGGGCCTCGTCGGGCGACAGCGTGAACTCGTCAACGACCCGGCCGCGGTCCAGGACCACGACGACGTCGCAGAGCCGCTCGACCTCCGCGAGCTGGTGGCTCGAGACGAGGATCGCTCGCCCCTCGGCCGCCAGGCCGCGCACCAGCTCGCGGAAGTCGCGCACTCCCGCGGGATCGAGGCCGTTCGCGGGCTCGTCGAGGACGAGCGCGTCGGGCCCGTTGGCGATGGCGATGGCCAGTGCGAGCCGTTGCTTCATGCCCTGCGAGTACGCACGGACGGACTTGGTGCCGACGTCGCGCAGCCCCACCCGGTCGAGGAGCGCTGGATGCTCGCTCCGGGCGAACTGGGGAGCCAGTGACCTCAGGTTGCCCGAGGCCGAGGCCCAGGTGTGGAGCCCCGGCCGGTCGACCAGGCTCCCCGTGCGGGTCAGGGCCGGGCCGGGCACCCGCTGACCGGAGAGGATGGCCAGCCCGCCGCTCGGCCTCGACAACCCGAGCAGCATCCGGATCGTGGTGGTCTTCCCCGCCCCGTTAGGACCGAGGAATCCCATCACCTGCCCGGACGCCACACAGAAGGACACGTCCTTGACCAGGGTCCGACCCCAGACCCGCTTGGTCAATCGGTCGGCCACGATCGTGGTGTGGTCGCTCACGGCCTCAGGAGTGCGGGTAGGTCGCGGTGCCGGTGATGTACCAGTAGTAGGCGGTGCTGTCGCTGTCCTGCTTCTCGACGGAGAAGTGGTGGTGGGTGTCCCACTCGGAGATCCAGCTGCGGGACTGGCTGTTGTCGCTGCAGTCCCAGGTCTTCCAGGGGTAGTTGTAGTCGCCACCCCATGTCACCTCGCGCACGAGGCGGACCCGCATCGCGTCGCCGGGACCGGGACAGTCGGCGGTCTGCTTGGTGATGGTGTGCGTACCGCTTCGGTCGGGGTAGTAGGTGCGGGAGTCGAGCCGCTTGGAGAAGAAGCCGTTGAAGTCGAACTGCCCGTCGACGGCGAACGCGGGTGCGGCGAGTGCCGTCACCCCGCCCGCTGCGAGGACGGTGGCGGCGGCCAGGTGCTTGAGCATGATGAACCTCCGAGACTGATGGGTATTGGTTGACATCACGCATATTGCGTAATGTTGATGATCACCGCAAACGTCGATCCACAGCTCTCAAGCGCACGGAGGTGCGTTGTCCACAACCACAATCGGCCTCACCTGTCGAACGCATATGTCCCTGGCACTGAGCTGCGTTATGTTCAGCGTCGATATCCACAGCGTGGAAGCCGTGCACCTGTGCGCGCTCGGACTAGGCCGATGCACGGAGTGACGGTGGGCAGCCTCCACCGGCGTACGTCGCCGCGTCGCGGAGCAAGCGGCGTCACCACTAGGTTGGACACGTGTCAGCACTGGCGGGGCTCGTCGACAAGGGGCTGATGACGCCGGACTGGGCCGAGGCCCTCGCTCCGGTCGACGATCGGATCGCGCGGATGGGGGCGTTCCTGCGCGACGAGCTCGCGGCCGGCCGCTCCTACCTCCCTGCGGGCGACGACATCTTCCGCGCGTTCCGGCGCCCGCTGGCCGACGTACGCGTGCTGGTCGTCGGCCAGGATCCGTACCCGACCCCCGGGCACCCGATCGGGCTCTCGTTCGCGGTCGAGCGGCATGTCTGGCCGCTGCCCAAGAGCCTGGTGAACATCTACCTCGAACTGCGCAGTGATCTCGACGTGATCCCGCCGAAGCACGGCGACCTGAGCGCATGGTCCGACCAGGGCGTGATGCTGCTCAACCGGGTGCTCACGGTGCGGCCCGGGCAGGCCGCCTCGCACCGTGGGCGGGGATGGGAGGAAGTGACGGAACGGGCCATCGGAGCCCTGGTCGAGCGAGGTGGCCCATGCGTGGCGATCCTCTGGGGCAGCGACGCCCGTTCGCTGAAACCACTTCTCGGCCAGGTGCCCTGGGTCGAGTCGGCGCACCCGTCTCCGCTCTCGGCGTACCGCGGCTTCTTCGGCTCCCAGCCGTTCTCGCGGGTCAACCGGCTGCTCGTCGAGCAGGGCGCCGAACCGGTCGACTGGGCACTGCCACCCGGCGACGCCTCGAAACCGATTGAATCCTGAACTACGATGTTGCTGTGAGCGACCGGATGCCTGCCCTCTATATCGGCCACGGCGCGCCGCCGCTTCTCGACGACCCGGTGTGGTCGGGACAGCTCGCCGCCTGGGCCAGCGAGCTTCCGCGCCCCACCGCGATCCTCATCGTCAGCGCGCACTGGGAGTCCGCCCCGGTGATGCTGAGCGCCGATCAGGCCCCGCTGGTCTACGACTTCGGCGGCTTCGACGCGAAGTACTACCAGATGACCTACGAGACGCCCTCGGCCACGGCGCTGGCACAGCGGGTGGCGGCGATGATGCCCGCCACCGAGCCGGTGCACCAGCACGCCAGCCGCGGGCTCGACCACGGTGCTTGGGTGCCACTGCGGATCATGTACCCCGACGCCGGCATCCCCGTCCTGCAGCTCTCGCTGCCCACCCATGACCCGGCCCGACTGCTCGCGCTCGGCGCGCGACTGCGTCCGTTGCGCGACGAGGGCGTGCTCATCATCGGCTCGGGCTTCTTGACCCACGGGCTGCCCTTCCTCAAGGAGTTTCGGATCGACGCGGCCGCGCCCGGCTGGTCGACCGACTTCGACGCCTGGGCCGGCGAGGCGCTCGCCCGCGGCGACATCGACGCGCTCGCGGCGTACCAGAGCCAAGCTCCCGGCATGCCCTACGCCCACCCGACCGTCGAGCACTACACCCCGCTCTTCGTGACCCTGGGCGCCGCCACCGAGCCGGAGGAGCCCGGGCTCCAGGTGATCGACGGATTCTGGATGGGCTTGTCGAAGCGCAGCCTCCAAGTAGCCTGACTGGACACCCCGGCGAGTCTCGGCCCGAGTCCGCGGCGACGCTCGCTCCGCTCGCAGGCGTCCTCGCTCGCTGGCTCACTGCGTTGGCGCCGCCAATGGCGTGCGCGCATTGCGCTAACGGATCCGGGTCTTCCGCATCATCCGGAGGCCGGAGAGCATCCCCTTGACGTACTTGTCGTAGTCCTGGCCGGGGCGGGCGCCCATCACCTGCTTCTTGAGGACCGCGAGGTTCTGCACGTCGGTGTACTTCAGCAGCCCCTGGTCGCCGTGGCGGGCGCCGACGCCTGACTGCTTGACACCACCGGACGGCGTGCCCTTCGAGGCGAACGCCGTGGCGAGGATGTCGTTGACGTTGACGTTGCCCGACTCGATCCGGCGGCCGACCGCGCAGGCCCGGTCGAGGTCGCCGCCCCAGACCGAGGCGTTGAGTCCGTAGTCAGTGTCGTTGGCGAGCGCGATCGCCTCGTCCACCGACGAGTAGGAGTGCAGCGCCACGACGGGACCGAAGGTCTCGGTGACGCCGGCCAGCATCTCCTTGGTGACGCCCTCGAGGATGGTCGGCTCGAAGAACGCCGGACCCAGATCGGGCCGGGCTCGACCGCCGGTCAGCACCGTCGCGCCCTTGGCGACCGCGTCCTCGACATGGGATTGGACGCGGTCCTTGTGGTCGGGCGAGACGAGCGAGCCGACGTCGGGACCGAAGTCGTACGACGCGCCGAGGGTGAGTGCCTCGGTGGCGGCGACGAGGCGGGCCTTGATCTCGTCGTACCGCGACGCCGGGAGGTACATCCGCTCGATGTGCATGCAGATCTGGCCGGTGTTGCCGAAGGCGCCGAACATCGCGCCCTGCACCACTTCGTCGAGGTTCGCGTCCTCGAGCACGATCATGGGGTTCTTGCCGCCGAGCTCGAGGCAGGCGCCGATCAGGTTGCGCCCGGCGCGCTCGCCGATCACCCGGCCGGTCGCGGTCGACCCGGTGAACATCACGTAGTTGGCGTGGTCGATCAGCGCCGGCCCGACGTCGGGACCCTCACCGCAGACCACCTGGAACAGGCCGCGCGGCAGCCCCGCCTCCTCCAGCATCTCGACGCCGTACAGCGGAGAGAGCGCGGTCTTGTTGTCCGGCTTGAGGACGATGCCGTTGCCGGCCATCAGCGCCGGGATCGAGTCGGAGATCCCGGTCGCGAACGGGAAGTTCCAGGGCGCGATGATCCCGACGATGCCCTTGGGCTGGCGGATCTCGGTGGACGTCGAGACGAGCGGGACGGGGCCACCGCGCTTGACCGGCCTGAGCAGCTTGGGCGCCCGCTTGAGGTAGTGGCTCATCACCATCACCGGATCGCAGGTCTCCTCGATCGCCATCCTGCGGTTCTTGCCGGACTCGACCTGGATCAGGTCGGTGGTCGTCTCCGCGTTGTCGATGAACAGCGAGTGCGCGCGCTTGAACACCGCCAGCCGGTCCTTGAGCGGTCGGGCCGCCCAGTCC
>DOWL01000195.1:17257-17520 GCA_003519585.1 Nocardioides sp.
CCGAGCCGCGGCGTACGCCCGCTCGACGTCGTCGGGCGTGGACTGCGGGAGCTCGACCAGCACCTCGCCGGTGTAGACCTCGGTGAGCTTCCAGGTGCCGCCGCTGGTCGACGGGACCCTCGCCACCAAGCGGTCGAGGAACGCGTCGGTGATCGAGACGGGCCGCTCCAGGGTCATGTCGTCAGCCTCTCCGGGTGTCCCCACCGAGCACGAGATCCGCTCCGCGCTCGCCGATCATGATCGCCGGCGCATTGGTGTTGCCG
>DOWL01000195.1:17792-18391 GCA_003519585.1 Nocardioides sp.
CGCATCGCGCAGCGCCTGCCGCTGCAGGCCGGCACCCGGATGGATCTCCTCCTTCACCGCGCCGCCGAAGGCCGCGCCGCCCATGATCTCGCGCACCATCTCCGAGCCCTCGGCCAGCACGGCGAGGTCGTCGGGATCGGCGAGGTACTGGAAGTCGATCAGCGGCTCGGAGGTCGGATCGGTGTTCTTGAGCCGCAGGGTGCCGCGGCTGCGCGGATAGATCAGCGTGGACAGGATCGTAAGCGCCGGCCGCGGGTCGACGGCGTGGCGGATCGGCTCGTCCTGGTTGGGAGAGACGTAGGACCACGGCAGCAGGTGCAACTGCAGATCGGGTACGTCGGTCGCGAGCGACGTACGCATGAACGCGACCGCCTCGAAGACGGTGTTGGCCAAGAACGACTTCCCCGGCCGCAGCACCTCCTTGGCCACGCCGCGGCCGAAGTAGAGCGCGTTGCCACGCATCTTGGAGGTCGTCGTGTGGAACGTGAGCGCGTGGAAGAGGTGGTCGTGCAGGTTGTCGCCGACCGGAAGATCCGCGATCACCTCGATGCCGTGGTCACGCAGGTGCTGGGCGTGGCCGACGCCCGAGAGCATCAGCA
>DOWL01000195.1:18508-18868 GCA_003519585.1 Nocardioides sp.
TCACCTCCTTGCCGGCGCGGATGGTGCGCTTCGCGCCGCCGCCGTTCTTGGAGACGTCGATGACCTCGATGCCGACCGCGCGGCCATTGTCGATGACGACCTTGGTGGTCAGCGTCTCGCTCTGGAGCTCGAGGCCGCCGGGCTTGAGCAGATGGATGTAGCCGCGGCTCGCGGAGTACCGCAGGCCGGCCGCGGCGTTCTGCTGCATCCGGCTGACCCCCTCCTGCGACTCCGCGTTGTAGTCGTCGAGGATCTTGGCGCCGAGGGTGTCGGAGGCGGCCTGGATGAACTGGAGTGACCCCTCCTGAGGCGTGTGGTTGCGAGTGACCTTGATCGGGCCGCCGGCGCCGCGGTAGTCGT
>DOWL01000195.1:19034-19188 GCA_003519585.1 Nocardioides sp.
GGCCGCCGGCGCCGCGGTAGTCGTTGGCGCCGTCCTCGAAGTCCTCCATCCGGCGGTACGCCGCGTTGACCGTCTCGGCGTCCCAGCCGGTGTTGCCCTCGGCCGCCCAGGCGTCGTAGTTGGCGCGGTTGCCGCGGACGTAGACCATGCCGTT
>DOWL01000199.1:0-5126 GCA_003519585.1 Nocardioides sp.
GCAATCCCGGCCCCGGCGGTTGGGCCTGGGCGCTCTCCGAGGCCGAGTTCGCCTCGGGTCACGAGGCCGTCTCCACCAATCAGCGGATGGAGATCCGGGCCGCGCTCGAGGCGGTCACGTCCCTGTCCGGCCCGCTCCTGGTCGTCTCCGACTCGACGTATGTCGTGAACTGCTTCCGCGACCGCTGGTACGACGGCTGGCTGGACCGCGGGTGGACCACCTCGGCCCGCAAGCCGGTGGCCAACCGCGACCTGTGGGAGCCACTCATCTCGCAGGTGACCGAGCGCGGCGACGTCGCGTTCCAGTGGGTGAAGGGCCACTCGGGGCATGCGATGAACGATTACGTCGACCGCTTGGCGGTGGCGGCGGCCAAGGGCGGCTGAGCTACCCGAACGGAGCTGAGGCTCGGGCCGGGCAACCTTGTGACGCTGTCAGCATGTCCCTATCCATGACGCACCAGTCGTGGGCAGGAGTCACCATGAGCTCGACCGAGAGCCTCTCCGCAGGGGCGGAGTTCGCCGAGGCCACCGCGCGGATCGATTTCGACGCCTTCGTGGCCGCGACCTCGCGGCGACTCCTGTCGACGGCCTACCTCCTGACCGGTGACCACGGACGCGCCGAGGACCTGCTGCAGACCGCGCTGGCCAAGACCTGGCTCGCCTGGGCGCGGGTCGAGACGCCGGAGCCGTACGTGCGGCGTGCGATGGTCAACACCTATGCGTCCTGGTGGCGACGACGGTGGCGCGACGAGCGGCCGACCGGCGATCTGCCGGACCAGGCGTACGTCGAGGAGAGCGCCGATCAGCACGACCTCTGGGTAGCGCTGCGCCGACTGCCTCGAGGACAGCGGGCGGTGCTCGTCCTCCGCTTCTACGAGGATCTGACCGAGGTCGAGACCGCCCAGGTGCTCGGCTGCTCGGTCGGAACCGTGAAGAGCCAGAGCGCCAAGGGGATCGCAAAGCTGCGTCGTGACCCAGGACTGGAGCGATGATGACGACCGAAGAATTGATCCGCGACACGCTGCACGGTCGCGCCGCCCTCATCCGTGATGGCGCGGTGCCGGCCCGGAGCTCAGCGGCCCAGGCCCAGGCCCGGGTGATCCGGTCTCGACGCCGGGCAGCCATCGTGGCCGTTGCGGCTCTGGCCGTGGTCGGCGGCGCCGCCATGGTGCGGGTGTCGTCCGAGGACCGGGCGGACGGCCCGGATCCGGCCGACGTGGGCGACCTGGGCGACCGCGTGCTCTCGGTGCGTCAGTCGTTCGCCGGCCGGACCCTGATCGATTCAGCTGAGACCACGGGCGGTGCGGAACTGAGCCTGCGGGCCGGGAGTGCGCGGGGCACGCAGTGGCTGCTGGCCTGCAGCGGGGTCGGGTCGGAGTACTCCCTGCACGTCTCGGTCGACGGACGCGAACAGCCACCGGCGCTGTGCGACCCGATGGCGGGTCTCGGCGACACCTCGTGGTTCATGGTTCCCCCGGCAGGGGCTGGCTTCGAGAGCGATCTCCGGCTCTGGGTGACCGGCACGGGCGACGCGGAGCCGGTCGATCCGGCCGACGCGGTGCTGGGCGCGGCGGCATACGCGCTGCCCGAGCCCTACGCGACGTTGGGCGGACATGACGTCTATCCGATCGAGGAGAACTTCGGGGCGGAGTGGCAGGTCCTGACCTTCGCCGAGTCCGAGGCCGGTGAGCGCTCGGTGACCCTGGAGGTCCCGGCGCAGGAGGGCGCGACGATGCTCGACCTGCTCTCGAGCGGCACAGGCGAGGCGACCGTGCGCCTGGCGGTGGACGGCCGACGCGTGCGCACGGTGCCCGACGTGTACGTGCTCGGCGGCCGGTCTCTCGGCGACATGCTCACCGGCGGCGAGGCCCACCGGGTGACCCTGTGGATCCCTGAGGATGAGATACCGCCAGATGCTCTGCTCGCCGTGGTGGTCCGGGAACGGGTGCGCTGAGGTCTCACGTCGAGTGCATCGACGACGGTGACCCCTGCGACATGGAGCCGGGAGTGGGCGTCCGCCAGGCGAGGCTGCCGAAGCCGAGCACGAGCAGGACGTTGACCGCCACGGCCAACGTCTCGACGTTGGCGATGTGTGCGACCGGCCAGAGGACACCGGCGACCAGGACGAGCGCCCCCGCAGCTCGTGATCCGAGTCTGATGATCGCCGCGCCCATCAACACGAGCGCGAGTGGGAAGAACAGGCCGAGCGGCTTGATCAGGTTCGCGGCCCCGGACCGGTCGACCAGCTGGGTGTCGCCCAGCGACAGGTGGATGCTGTCGAAGCCGTAGGCGACCGCCCCCGCCGAGCCGATCAGGCCGGCGATGACGACGGCAATCCGCAGGAGCGACCCCGGCGGTAGCCAGGTCGCCACCCGGAGGGCCACGAAGCCGTAGAGGATCGACGCGACCACGGCGAGCGCACCGGCCGTGGCGTCGTCCCACCCGCGGGCGGCGTACGTCGTGTCGGCGGCGAGGTAGGTCACGGGGGCGGCGATGAGGGACGCCGTGAGGAGTCGTTGCTCGAGAGCACTGTGCGTGGTGGCAGGAGCTGAGCCGGTCGTGATGGTCATGCGACCGAGCCTCGGCGCTTGCCTGGGCCGGGCGCCACGGGGACATCCCTGGAGTTGGGGTTTCAGGGATTGCCCTGTCCCCTGCGACGGCCGGCTGGTGCCACGATGCGGGGGTGACCGACTCCCGGCCGCGCGGTCTGGTGCCGTTGCTGGCGCTCAGCGCCGTACTGGTGCTCGTGACGGTGGGACTGGCTCAGGGCATCTGGTGGCCGAATCTGCACAACGGGCTGCTCGCGCTCTCCTGCGCCGGTGTCGGTGCCTATGTGCTCCATCAGCGACCGGGTCACCTGGAGGGCCGGCTGCTGGTCGTGACCGGGCTGGTGGAGGCGGTGATGTTCCTGGGCCGGCAGGTGGCTCATGCCGACACCGGCTCGTACGTCGAGTGGTGGGCATGGCTCGGCGCCTGGCTGGTGCCGGCGGTGATCTGCCTGGTCACCCTCTGGGTGCTGAACTTCCCCGACGGACGGCTCCCCTCGCCGCGCTGGCGCCCGGTGGCATGGGCGGTGGTCGGTGTGTCGCTGTTCTCGGCGGTACTGTCCGCGGGCTGGCCGGTGGGGTACGACCGGTCGGGGATCGAGACGCCGCATCCGCTGCACGAGAGCACGCCGGCCGTCGTCTCGACTTTGTGGGACTGGGTCTCCCTGCCGTCCTTCGCCGCCTGCCAGGCGCTGTGGGTCGTCGTCCTGGTCGCGAGGTGGCGCACCGACCGGGCCTCGGCTCGCCAGGTGGCCTGGCTGCTGGTCGCCGCCTCGGTCTCGGTGGCCGCCCTCGTGGTGGGGCTCGTCGTGACCGGCTCGCCGCGTGCCGGGCTGCTCACCGTCGCGCTGGTGCCGGTCGCCGCTGGACTTGCGATCGTGCACGGCCAGCACGCCGCGGCGTACTCCGCTCTGACCTGGCTCTCCCGCAGCGGCGGCGACGCCCGCGAGCTGCCGGCCGGCCTCGCGCGGGCTGCCGCTGAGGCGCTGCGCGCGACGAGTGCCTCGGTCTGGCTGGGCACGGACGAGGGCATGCGGGCGGTCGGGCTGTGGCCCGAGACCGACGACGAGCCGGAGCCGGCCACGCCAGCGACGTTGGCGGCCACCCGCGGCGTCGTGGCGCGCGCCGTACGTCGCGGCGACGAGGTGGTCGGTGCGCTCGCCCTTGTGCGGCTCGATCCGCTGTCGCGGGCCGAGGAGCAGCTCGTGGACGATCTGGCGCGGCAGGCCGCGCTGGTGCTCGACCACCTCACCCTCACCGAGACCATCGCTCGGGAGCGCCGGGCCGGTCACCTCGACGGACTGACCGCTCGGGAGCGCGACGTGCTCGAACTCATCGCACTGGGCCGGTCGAACTCCGCGATCTGCGAGGAGTTGCACCTCAGCGTCAAGACCGTCGAGCCGCTGGTGGGCAGCATCTTCGCCAAGCTCGGGCTGCACGCCGACTCGGCCAGCAACCGGCGGGTGTTGGCGGCACTGGAGTACGTGCGCTCGGGCTCGTCAGCCGGTGCCGTGGCTCAGCTGTCGGGTCAGGTGTCGAAGGAGTAGCCGAACGCCTCGATGTCCGTGGCGAAGAGGGTCGCCACCCGCGCGCGCATCGCCGGGCGGAACTGCTCGCGCCACTCTCCCGAGCCGGTGCCCGCGCTGTTGCGCCTGGCCACGTCGGGCTCGGTCGCGCCCCATCGGTGGGCGATCCCGCTGAGGTCGATCTCGAGCCTCTCGGTGCGCCCGATGAAGTCGACCCGCCGACCGCGGTCGCGCAGGTAGTCGAGCTGCGGCCGGCGCAGGCGCTCGAAGCGGTCGGGGCCGTGCATGACGAAGCTCTCGAAGTCGGGGCACTCCCGCCGCACCCCGCTCCAGAACGGGTTGCGCGCGATCCGCGTGGCCACCTGATCGTTCCCACGTCCGGCCGCGTCGATGCGTCGGCTGATCATCGACCACCACGACCACATACGGGCCTAGGGATTGCGCACGAACCCGAACGACCAGTAGTCGGCCCAGTGGGGATGGTGCTGGAGGGTGTCGGCGTACGTCGCGTGCTTGCCTCCCCTGACCTCCAGAACGTTCCGGGCGTCGGGCAGGTGGGCGCGCAGCACGTGCTCGATGCTCTGGCCGCCGGTCTTCTGGACGTGCACGAACAGCAACCGCGCCTCGTCCGAGACCATCACCGTTGCTTCTCCTCGCCGTTCCCGACCTGCGACGGTACGAGCGGGCGAGCCCGGCTAGGCGGCTCAGAGCGCACGGTTGCGCTCGCTCGACTGCGTCGGGGAGCGACGCGGCTGGCGACCTACTTGCGACGGGGTCTGACGTGAGTGGCGGAGGATAGGGGATTCGAACCCCTGAGGGCTGTTAACCCAACCCGCTTTCCAAGCGAGCGCCATAGGCCACTAGGCGAATCCTCCGCCGAGGAGGGTACCGGCCACCGACGCGGCGGGCCCAATCGAGCACGACTCTGGACCGATCGCGATCCGGCGGGCGTCGGCGTCGCGTTGGAGCGGCGTACGACGCTCACCTACACTCGGGGCCAACCCCCCGTGTGGCGGCATCTCGCTCAATCCCCCAGGGCCGGAAGGCAGCAAGGG
>DOWL01000199.1:5331-6359 GCA_003519585.1 Nocardioides sp.
TAAGGCACACGACCCGAGCCCTGTGGATAACGGCACGGCAACTCCCGCAGCTTGGGAATGGTCCCGACATGTGGCAGCTGCCCCGGGAGTCGTTGGGCCCCCTCATCGCCAGTCAGGCAGGCATGCTCGCGCGCCGGCAACTGCTGGCCCACGGCGTGGAGTGGGAGGAGGTGGAGACCCAGATCGAGGCGCGGCGGTGGGTTGCGCACACGCCGCGGGTCATCAGCACGACGACGGGTTTCCTCACCCCCGAGCAGCGGGATTGGCTGGCGGTCCTGCACGCCGGCCCACGGAGCATGTTGGCCAACCTCTCGGCCGCGCGACGGCACGGCCTGCGCGGCTGGGAGCGGCCGCACGTGTGCGTGATGGTCGACGACGAGCTCAGCTTCGAACCCGTGATGGGTGTCGACTTCTTCCGCAGCAGGCGCCCCTTCGAGTTGCTCCGGTCACCCAAGCCGGGCATCCCGAGCTGCCGCCTCGAACCTGCGCTACTGCTGTGGGCCGGGTACGAAGCGCCGAACCGAGCCGCGCACGGCGTGCTCGCGGCCGCGGTTCAGCAGCGGCTCACGTCGCCGACTCGGCTGATCAACTGGGTGGACCAGTTGCAACCGCTGCGCCGGGCCAAGCCGTTCAAGCGGACGTTGAGCTTCGTCGACGCGGGCGCCCACTCCGGTGCCGAGCTCGAGGTCGGGCGGATGTGCCGTCGGTACGCAATGCCCCAACCGCACCGACAGCGCCGGCGTACCGACCGCCACGGACGGCCGCGTTGGACCGACGCGGAATGGGACCTTGCCGACGACTTCACGCTGGTTCTCGAGGTCGACGGTGGCTTCCACATGGAGGTGCGTGAGGCGTCGGCCGACGCCCGGCGTGGCCGGCGGATCACGAGCAGGTCCCGGATCGTGATCCGCTGTACGGCGTATGAGCTGATCCATGAGGCACACGAGGTCGCGGTAGACCTCATCGGGCTGGGTGTGCCCGGCCGCCTCCCTCCGGGTCGTGTGCCTCACCCCCCTGCCTGAGGCGGG
>DOWL01000199.1:6501-6758 GCA_003519585.1 Nocardioides sp.
ATGTGCCTCACCCCGCTGCCTGAGGCGGGCTCAGGCACACGACCCGGCACCGAGGCCACGCCTTTCGACTGTCGGTGCCGCCAACTAGGGTTCAGGGCAAATGGAGTCCCCACTCGCCCTCTACCGCCGCTACCGGCCGGAGACCTTCGCCGAGGTCATCGGGCAGGAGCACGTGACGGAGCCGCTGCGCGCAGCGCTCGCGGGCAACCGGGTCAACCACGCCTATCTCTTCAGCGGTCCGCGCGGCTGCGGCAAGA
>DOWL01000085.1:0-358 GCA_003519585.1 Nocardioides sp.
CGACGGCGGCTCCTACAAGCCGCTCAACTGGATGTCGCCGCCGTGCACCGTCCGCGAGGGCGTCACCGACGAGGGCCAGGTCGAGTGGACGGTGACCGGCAAGGACGGGGACACTCTCCGGATCCTGCTCGAGGACATCCAGCACGACTCTTCCCACGAGCTCGGCGTCGACCCGGGGCTGCAGAAGGACGGCGTCGAGAAGCACCTCCAGGAGCTGCTGGCCGAGCATCCCGCGACGCTCGCCGACGGGCTGACCTTGGTACGGCGCGAATACCCGACGGCGATCGGCCCCGTGGATCTCCTGTGTCGCGACGCCACCGGCGCCTCGGTCGCCGTCGAGATCAAGCGCCGCGGCGAG
>DOWL01000085.1:492-962 GCA_003519585.1 Nocardioides sp.
GATCGACGGCGTCGAGCAGCTGACCCGGTACCTCGAACTGCTCAACCGCGAGCCCCTACTCACGGCCAAGGGGCCCGTCCGCGGCATCTTCGCCGCCCAGCTGATCAAGCCCCAGGCACGGGTGCTGGCCGAGGATCGCGGCATCGCCTGTGCGGTGGTCGACTACGACGGGCTACGCGGCATGGACGACCCCGAGCACCGGCTCTTCTGACCTCATTCCGACCGCTGTCCACAGGTCGCCGGATCGGGCTGGCAAGCGGGCGCGGTGCCCACGTACCGTCGAGCCATGCCTATGGAGTTGCCCGAGATCGAGCGCCGGATCGGCCAGAACAGCAACGACATCGTCTCGATCTACGACCTGCTCTCCACGATGAACGGCACGCTGGCCAAGCACAGCATCCAGCTGTCCAACCTGACCAACCGGGTCGAGGCACACGATGAGCGCTTCGACGGGATCGACGGTCGGCTCG
>DOWL01000085.1:1124-3592 GCA_003519585.1 Nocardioides sp.
CGACGGTCGGCTCGACGGGATCGACGGTCGGCTCGACGGGATCGACGGTCGGCTCGACGGGATCGATGCCCGGCTCGACCGGATCGACGGCAGGCTGGACGGTCACGACGACCGGTTCGACCGGATCGACACCAACATCGCCGAGATCCTGCGCCGACTGCCCGGCTGACGACGGTGCTGATCTATCACGTGGCGACCCAGGCCGACTGGGACGAGGCTCGCGAGCTGGGTGCCTACACGACGTCGACGTACGGCGTGAGCCTCGAGCAGGAGGGATACATCCACGCCAGCCGGGCCGATCAGTGGGAGGGCATCCACGCCCGCTACTACGGCGCCGTCGAGGAGCCGCTGGTGCTCCTGGAGATCGATACCGACCTGCTCGACGTGCCGTGGGTGGAGGAGCCACCAGCGCCGGGCATCACCGAGACCTACCCGCACATCTACGGGCCGATCCCGCCGACCGCCGTGGTCGGCGTGCGGCGTCTCTGACTACTGACAGCTGACTCCAGAGCAGTCGACCAATCGGTCCAGCGCCGCGCGTAGCGTGTCGACCGCCCGCCGGCCGGCCGGCGTCATCGCCTGGTACGACGCTTCGTCGTTGGCCAGCAGGTTGTCGAGCTCGAAGGGGTCGTTGTGGAGGTCGTAGAGCTCCTCGTGCGGCAGGTGGGTGTAGCGGATCAGCTTGTACCGTCCGTTGGTCACGCCGGTGAAGTCGTTGAGCCGGCTGGAGCGTCGGCTCTCGACGTAGGTCTCCGGCGCCTCCTCGAGACCGCCCTCCGTGGTGGTGTTGGTGGGGGTCAGCGCCCGGCCCAGCAGGAAATAGCGCCGAGTAGGAGGCGCTTCGCCGTGGAGCAACGGCAGTAGGGAGAGGCCGTCGACATCCGCGGGCGCGCTGGCTCCGGCGATGTCGGCGATCGTGGGTGCGATGTCGATGTTGCCGGCCAGGGTGTCGTACGTCGAACCGGGCGCGATCCCCGGGCCGCGCACGTAGAACGGGACCGACACGTCGTTCTGGAACTGCGTGTACTTGCCGATCTCGCGACGGTGGTTGCCCATGTGGTAGCCGTTGTCGCTGGTGAAGATCAGGTAGGTGTGATCGAGGGCGCCCTCGGCGGCCAACTCATGCACCAACTGCCCCACCGTCTGGTCGAGCACCTGCAGCGACCGGATCCGCTCCCGGAAGGTCTCGTCGATCACGGCCTTGTCGGTCGTCGAGAGCCGTGCGCGGGTCCGGGTCTGGCCGAACTTGTCGGAGACGTCGGCCTCGTTGAAGTCGGGCGTGCGCGGGTAGGTCGCGTCGGTGAACTGGTCCTCGTACTCCGGCGGATAGGCGTACGGCGTGTGCGGGGAGTACGACGCGTAGTAGAGGAACTGGCCACCCGCGGCGAAGTCGAAGCCGTCGGCGCCGTCCACCAGTGACAGGGCCCGGTCACCCAGCCAGCGGTCGAGGTAGTCCTCGTGGAAATCGGTGTCGAGCTGCCCGTCGACGTTGAGCTTGTAGTGGGTCTGGGCGTAGGCGTTGCCCTGCGCAGGTGAGGCCCAGGACTGCCAGCCTGGCGGGACGTACTCGCGCCGCTCGGTCTTCTCCGCCTCGGACAACTGGCTGCCGGGGTGGTAGGGGTACTCGTTGAAGTATTTGCCCAGCAGGGCGTTGCGGTAGCCCGCGCGCTCGAGCCAGACCGGAAGGTCGTTGTCCTGCTCGGTCTCCTTCCAGCGGTCGTACCCACCCGCGGGCCAGACATTGCCGATCACACCGTGGTTGTGCGCGTAGAGACCCGACAGGATCGATGCCCGAGACGGGCAGCAGCTGGACTGTTCGACGTAGAAGTTGGTGAGCTCCGCGCCCTGGTCGCGGATCAGCCCGGTGACGTTGGGCAGATACGGGACCAGCGAGCTGTCGAGGTCGTCGGTCAGGATCACGATGACGTTGGGCGGCGGGCTTGGCGGCTCCGCTTCCGGTTCCGGCGACGACACCTGCTGGTCTCCACCGGTGGCCGGCGGCGCCCCTAGCGACGCGCCGGCGGCGCCCGCGACATCTGCGGTTCCCGAGACCTGCACGCCGAGGCCAGCCAGCGCGATGGCGGCGCAGGCAGCCAGCGCGGAGGCGACGAGACGTGGCCGAGGCACCCGGCCGAGGGTACCGGCGGCCCTCCACCGATCCCCAATCCGATCTCAGCCCCAGGTGCGGCTCAAGCAAGCAATCCGGCCACCTCGTCGGCGCACCCCCAGCTCAGCGTCACGCCCGCGCCCCCGTGGCCGTAGCAGTGCACGACGTCACCAACCCGCTCCAGCCGCACCTCGGGCCGGGCGGGTCGCAGCCCCACCTTGTGGCCGAGCACCTCGGCACCGGCCAACTCCGGGACCAGCCGGAGTGCCCGGCGCAGGATCGCCGAGGCGACCTCGGGTGACGGAGTCCGGCTCCACTCCCTCTCGACGTCGGTGCCGCCGACCACGATGTCGCGCGAGCG
>DOWL01000085.1:3702-4034 GCA_003519585.1 Nocardioides sp.
CCCGAGGGACGACGTACGTCGGACCCTCGGTCGAACTGCCGTCCAGCCACCAGTGCTCCAAGCCGACTTGCTCGACGAGCACGACCTGCCCCTGCACGGGGTGGACGCTGGGGTCGCTGGCGAGGTACTTCGCCCCGATCCCCGCGCAGTTCACGACCGCAGCCGGCCCGCCGTCGCCGGCGCGCGGCAGCCCGTGGAGGTTGAGCCGGGTGATCGAACCGCCCGCCTCACGCACCTGAGCCGCGAGCCAGTCGAGGTAGCGGGGCATCTCGACCACCGGTGCGGTGAACGTCCAGCCCGCCTCCCATCCCGTCGGCACCTCGACCGTCTCG
>DOWL01000027.1:0-7082 GCA_003519585.1 Nocardioides sp.
TTTCGGCGTCGTCGCGCCGCGGGTCGTGCGCGGCGTTTGTCACCAGGGGCGGGGGCAGCGTGCCGAGCCGATCGGAGAGCAGCGGCGCGAGGTCGGGGTGGGTGAGGTCGGCCTCGGTGCTGGCGTACTGCTGCCAGTACCACTCCGCCTCGCGCGGGTCGAAGGCCGCCGCGGCCCCGAGTGCGTACGACGCGCCCGCCGCCGTCGGGTCGAGGAACGGATACTGCAGGACGGCGGCCCGGAACCGTCCGGGGTGCCGCAGCGCCGCCACCAGTGCGAGGTTGCCGCCGGCGCTGTCGCCGTGCACGTACGTCGGACCGTCGAGCGCCAGTTGAGCTCCCGCGCGATCGAGCCAGTCGAGCACGGTGTCGACGTCGTCGGGGGCGGCCGGGAACCGGTGTTCGGGAGCCAGCCGGTAGTCCACGCTCAGCACCGCCATGCCCAGCCGGTTCGCGAACCGCCGGCAGACCCGGTCGTGCACCTCGACGTCGTGGAAGACGAACCCACCACCGTGCAGGTGGACCACCACGCCGGGATCGGCTCCGGCGGGCCGGAACACCCGCACCCGGACGCCGTTGGCGTCCAGGTCGACGACCTCGGCCACCGGCTCGGGCGCCTCGGCGAGCGCGGCCTCGCGGTTGGCGACGCGGGCCGCCGGCACGTCGTACCCCTCGGTCCACACAGGCACCTCGGCCGCAGCCGCCTCGACCGCGGCGCGCGCTTCGGGGAACAGGGCCATCGTCACTCCTACCGGGGTCGGGGTCGCGGTCGTCAGCACGACGATAGAAGAGTCGATGGCGAAGAGGGGGCCTCTCGCGGTGGCCCGGAAGCCGACGTCGGCGGGGGGCCGGTCCTCCGCGAGAGGCCCGTGGTGTGACCGGACCGGATCGTGTCCCGATCGCTCGGCCCGGATGCGTCTCACACCGCGGCAGCCCGAGTCGTCATCCTGGCTCGGGGATCTGGGCTGCCGCCGCCAGTCTGCGTCGAGGACGCGGCGCCGGAGTCGACCGGGAGCGCATCCCGATCGCCGGAGCGTGCAGTGTGGTGGCATGTTTCGCGGCGAGTGACGCGGATCGGTTGTTTCCACTGTGGATAACAACCAATCCGCGTCACTCGACGAAAACCACCAGCACAGACAGCTCAGTTCTGGCCTGACCGCGCACTTCGGCGGCCCTGACCGGCCGGGCAGCGCACGGGCGCACGGAGCGGCCGCCGGGTGTGCGAATCCTGTGGTTGCCTCGGCGCCATGCGAGAGGAAATCGTCAACCCCCAGCCGAGCCGGTGATCCGGCGGGTGGTCCTGAGCCTTCTCGTCCTCGTACTCCTGTGGCTGGCCTACACCGCGTGGCTGGTCTGGCGGGTGGAGCGCGATCTGACGACCGCCCGGGCCAGCGCCGAGAGCCTGTCATCCGCCGTACGCGCGGAGGACGGGTCCGGAGCCGAGCGCGCCCTCGCGCAGCTTCAGCTCTCGAGCGCGACCGCTGACGGGCACACCCGTGGCACCGGGTGGAGCGTGCTCACCCGGCTGCCGGTGGTCGGTGACGATGCCGACGGCGTGCGGGCGACCTCCTCGTCGCTGGTCTCCCTCGCGGGCGGCGTCGAGCCGCTGGTGCGGCAGGTCAGCGAGCTCGGCCCGCTCTCCCATAGCGGACGCATCGATCTCGACCAGGTGATCGAGCTGCAACAGCCGGTGGCGACTGCGAGCGCCGCCGTCGGCCAGGCACGCGGGCAGGTGCGCGGGCTCGACACCTCGTCGTACGCCGGCCCGCTGCGTACGGCGGTCGAGAGCTATGTCGACGACCTCGACACCCTCGACGGGCTGCTGTCGGGGGCCGCTACCGCGACCCGCGCGCTCCCCGCCCTGCTCGGTGCCGACGGGCACCGGACCTACCTGCTCGTCGTCCAGAACAATGCCGAGATCCGAGCCACCGGCGGTCTGCCGGGCGCCTGGGCCGAGCTGAGCGTCGATGACGGCGCCGTCCGAGTGCGCGGCCAGGGCACGGCCTCGGACTTCCCCGTTCGCCCGACGTCCGCGGCGGCCTTGGCCGACGGCGAGCAGGCGGTCTACTCCGACCTCTACGGCCGCTACTTCCAGGACGCCACGTTCACACCGGACTTCACCCGCGCCGCGGCGCTGATGCGCGCCCACTGGGAGGGCGACCAGCATGACAAGCTCGACGGGGTCGTCTCGATCGACCCTGTCGCGCTGTCCTACGTGCTCGCGGCCATCGGTCCGGTGGGCGTGGAGGGCACCACGCTCACCAGCGACAACGCCGTACCTCAACTGCTGCAGCGGCCCTACCTCGACCGCGACCCCGCCTCCCAGGACGCCTTCTTCGCCGCCGCCACCCGCGCGGTCGTCGGCGCGCTGACCGGCGACCAGGCATCACCGACCGAGCTCGTCCGTGCCCTGGCCCGCGCGGTCGACGAGCATCGGCTCTACGTCGCGCCCTTCGCCGACGAGCTCGCCACGGAGCTGCAGGACAGCGCGGTCCTCGGCGCGGTAGACGGTGATGACGGCGACCACCCGAACGTCCTGGTCGCGCTCAACGACGCGACCGGATCCAAGATGTCCTACTACCTCCGCCACCGCGTCTCGGTGCACGCCGAGGGTTGTGCCGAGGACCGCCAGGACCTCCGCGGCACCCTCACGTTGAGCCAGACCCTCACCGCCGAGGAGGCCAGCAAGCTCCCCGTGTCGGTCACCGGCTCCGGCGACCACGGCGTGCCCCTGGGGTCCCAGCTGGTGGCGGTCCGCCTCTACGGGCCCACCGGCGGGTCGCTGTCCGACGTCACGGTGGCCGGCGCCGCCGTACCCGCGCAGATCCAGCAACTGGCCGGCCGCCCGGTCGCCACGGTGGCCGCCCTGGTGACCGGACCCGACGAGGTGCAGGTCACCTGGTCGATGACCGGCGCGCCCGGCGCCCGAGGCGCTGGCGCCGTGCGAGTCACGCCCGGCATCGAGGCGGGCAGCCTCGACTCGACGTTCGCGAGTGGGTCAACATCTCCACCGACAAGGCCGCCAACCCGTGCAGCGTGCTCGGCTACTCCAAGCGGATCGCCGAAGGACTCACCGCCGCGAAGGCCCGGGAGGTGAGCGACGGCCGCTACGTGTCCGTGCGGTTCGGCAACGTGCTCGGCAGTCGCGGCTCGGTGCTCACCACCTTCGCCCGACAGATCGCGGAGGGCGGGCCGGTCACGGTGACCGACCCCGAGGTCACCCGCTACTTCATGACGATCGAGGAAGCCTGCCAGCTCGTCGTCCAGGCGGCCGCGATCGGCCGGCCCGGCGAGACGCTCGTGCTCGACATGGGCGAACCCGTACGGATCCTCGACGTCGCTCACCAACTGATGCACCAGGCCGGACGCGAAGTGAGCGTGGAGTTCACCGGGATGCGCGCGGGCGAGAAGCTCCACAAGGAGCTGTACGGCGAGCGCGAGCCCCGCGACGTACGCCCGCGGCACCCGCTCGTCTCGCATGTCCCGGTGCCGCCCATCACCGACGACGAGCTGGCCGCGCTGCGCCGGCTGGACGGCCCGCACACCGCGCGACGGGCGCTCGCCCGGGTCTGCTTCCTGCTCGACGGCCGAGTTGGCCACCTAGGACCACCGTGCACGACGAAGGAGATGACCAAGAAGTGATCACGAGACTCGCGGCGGCGGCCGCCCTGGTGGCCGCGCTGATCCTGGGCATGTTGGCGACCGCGCCGACGGCGAGCGCGGACTGCCCCTACTCCGCCTGCCTGGCGACCAGCGCCTCGGCGCAGGCAAAGGTCAAGACCGGACAGCGCGCGAAGATCAAGGTGGCGGTCGCCGGCGCCAGCAACCTCGCCCCGACCGGTCAGGTCACCGTGACGATCGTCAAGCGCCCTGGCGGCAAGGTGCTCACCCGCACCCTCACCATCACCGGTGGCCAGGTCGACCTCAAGACCCGCAAGCTCAAGCCGGGCAAGTACTCCGTCACCGTCACCTACGTCCCTACCGCCGGCTCGGTGTGGCAGGGCACCACGACCACCACGACGTTCAAGGTGAAGAAGAGGCGCTGACTTTCCTTGCGCGCTTCGGGTCCCGAGCTTCGCCCGTTGGCGCAGGCTGCTCAGGCGCCGGGCAGCCTCGGCGCGTCGAGCTCCCCCTTGCGCAGCCGGTAGACCTGAAGTCGTAGGTCGTAGTACTTCTCCGTCTCGCCGACCCACTCCATGCCGATTGAGGTCGCCGTCCGCGCGCCCCGTGTGTTGCGCGGCCGCACGACCGCGAACAACTCATCCGCACCCGCCTCGAAGGCATGGTGCGCAACCGCGTGACCCGCCTCAGCGGCATAACCGAGCCCCCACGCGGCGGGGTCGAGTTGCCAGCCGACCTCGAGATCGGCGCGTCCGGGCGGGAGCGGGAGCACGGCCACACCACCGAGCAGCCGATCATCGGCTGCCCTCGTCACTGCCCAGCGGCCCGCGGGTCCGAGTGGCGGCGCCTCGAGCCACGATTCGATCAGCTGAGCCATCGATTCCTGGGTCGACACCCGAGTCATCGCCGGACTGAGCCAGCGCGTCACCGACTCGTCCCCGAAGATCCGCAACGCCTGGGGCGCGTCCTCGATCGACCAGGGTCGCAGCACCAGGCGCGGCGTCCGGATGCTCTCGCCGTCGATGGTCACGCGGTGGACAGTGGGGGCAGCAGCCATACCCGTACGACAACGGAGACACTCTCCGCATTCCCGCGGCAGGAAACTAGGGCGTGCCCGCACGCCCTAGTGCGATGCGTGCGGTCGAAGCTCCACGTCGAGCCGATCGGCCAGCTCGTCGTACGACAGGCCGAAGGTCTCGCGAACGGTCACGCCCGAAGGCCCGATGTCGAAGACAGCGTGCTCGGTGTAGACGCGGTCGACGCAGCCGACGCCGGTGAGCGGATAGGTGCAGGCGGGCACGAGCTTGGGGCTGCCGTCCTTGGCGAACAGGCTCATCATCACGAAGACGCTCTTCGCGCCGATGGCCAGGTCCATGGCCCCGCCCACCGCCGGGATCGCGTCGGGGGCGCCGGTGTGCCAGTTGGCGAGGTCGCCGCCCGCGCTGACCTGGAAGGCGCCGAGCACGCAGACGTCGAGGTGGCCGCCGCGCATCATCGCGAAGGAGTCGGCGTGGTGGAAGTACGCCGCGCCGGGCAGCTCGGTGACCGGTTCCTTCCCGGCGTTGGTGAGGTCCCAGTCCTCCTCGCCCTCACGGGCAGCGGGTCCCATGTTGAGCATGCCGTTCTCGGTGTGCAGGACCACGCCCGATCCCGGTTCGAGGAAGTCGGCCACCATCGTCGGCTGACCGATCCCCAGGTTGACGAACGAGCCGGGCGCGATGTCGCGGGCCACGAGCTGGGCCATCTCTTGCTTGGTCAAGGTCATACCGCGACCACCCGGTCGACGTAGATGCTCGGCGTCACCACGGTCTCGGGGTCGATCTCCCCCACCTCCACCACCTCGTGCACCTGCGCGATCACCGTCGCCGCGGCGGTGGCCATCACCGGCCCGAAATTGCGGGCGGTCTTGCGGTAGACCAGGTTGCCCATCCGGTCGGCCCGGTGCGCGCCGATCAGGGCGACGTCGCCGTGGATGGGGTACTCCAGCACGTACGTGCGTCCGTCGATCTCTCGGGTCTCCTTGGGTCCATCGGGCCCTGCGGCGAGCGGCGTACCGACCGCGGTGGGGCAGAAGAACGCCCCGATCCCGGCGCCGGCCGCGCGCATCCGTTCGGCGAGGTTGCCCTGCGGCACGAGCTCCAGCTCCACCTCACCTGCCCGGTAGAGCCGATCGAAGACCCACGAGTCGGACTGGCGGGGGAAGGAGCAGATCACCTTGCGGACCCGCCCCATCGCGAGCAGCGCGGCGAGCCCCGCGTCGCCGTTGCCGGCGTTGTTGGAGACCACGGTCAGGTCGGTGGCGCCCTGGACGATCAGCGCGTCGATCAGCTCGACCGGCATGCCGGCCATGCCGAACCCGCCGATCAGCACGGTCGACCCGTCCTCGATGCCCGCCACCGCCTCGGCCGTGGTCTCGCAGATGGCGGTGATCACGCGGCAGACCCGCTCACGTTCTCCAGGACGACCGCAAGCGCCTGGCCGACCCCGATGCAGATCGCTGCCACGCCCCACCGGTCGCCGGACTCACGCAACCGATGCGCGAGCGTGCCCAGCACGCGGCCTCCGGAGGCGCCCAGCGGGTGTCCGATGGCGATCGCGCCACCCTTGGCGTTGACGATCTCCGGATCGACCAACCCCTCCTTCAACCACGCGTCCACACACGCCAGCGACTGGACCGCGAACGCCTCGTTGAGCTCGACCGCAGCCACATCGGCCCAGGTGATCACGGCCCGGGCCAGCGCCTTCCCGGCGGCCTCGACCGGCGCGAACCCGAAGTCCTGCGGCAGGTTCGCGTGCGTGCCGCGACCCGCGACCCGAGCCAGCGGATCCAACCCTGGCACCGCGCCCTCGGCGCCGAGCAGCACCGCCGACGCCCCGTCGTTGAGCGGCGACGCGTTGCCCGCGGTGATGGTGCCACCCTGCTCGGCGGAGCGGAACGACGGATTCAGCCCGGCCAGCTTCGCCGCCGACGAACCCGGCCGGATGCCCTCGTCGCGGGCCAACTCCACACCCGGAACCCCGACGACGAGCTCGTCGTAGAACCCCGCCTCCCACGCCGCGTCCGCCAGGTTGTGCGACCGGGCCGCGAACTCGTCCTGCCGCTCCCGCCCGATCGAGAACCGCTCGGCCAACAGCTCGTTGGCCTCACCCAGCGACACCGTCCACTCCGCCGGCATCCGCTCGTTGACCAGCCGCCACCCCAGCGTCGTCGACACCGCGGTGACATTGCCCGCGGGAAAGGCCCGCGAGGGCTTCGGCAGCACCCACGGCGCGCGCGTCATCGACTCGACACCGCCGGCCAGCACCACCTCCGCGTCACCGGCCTCGATCGTCCGCGAGGCCTGCATCGCCGCGTCCAGGGACGACCCGCACAGCCGGTTGACCGTCACCGCCGGCACCGAGACCGGCAACCCGGCCAACAACACCGCCATCCGACCCACGTTGCGGTTGTCCTCGCCGGCC
>DOWL01000027.1:7162-10074 GCA_003519585.1 Nocardioides sp.
GTTGTCCTCGCCGGCCTGGTTGGCACACCCCCACACCACGTCGCCGATGGCGGCCGGATCCAGCTCCGGCGCCTGGGCCAGCAGCGCGGACACCGCGGTCGCAGCCAGGTCGTCGGGACGCACCTCGGCCAACGCCCCACCGAACCGCCCGAACGGCGTCCGCACCGCGCCATAGACGAACGCCTCAGCCATCGGTGCGCTCCTCTGCGAGCACGCTCTGGGCGATCCGGAACGCCGTATTGGCATCGGGTACGCCGCAGTAGATCGCGGTCTGCAACAGGGTCTCCTTGATCTCGTCGACGGTCAGTCCGTTGCGGAGCGCGGCCCGCAGGTGCAGCGCGAGCTCCTCGTGGTGGCCGCGCGCGACCAACGCGGTGAGCGTGATCAGCGAACGGCTGCGTCGGTCGAGGCCGGGGCGGGTCCAGATGGTGCCCCAGGCGTACTCCGTGATCAGCTCCTGAAAGTCACGGGTGAGCTCGGTGGCAGCCGCGGTGGCGCGGTCGACGTGTTCGTCGCCGAGCACCTCGCGTCGCACGGTCATGCCGTCGTCGTACCTGGTCATGCGCTTACCTCTCGGGCCAGTTCGCGGATGATGGTGGCGACCTCTGCGGGCCGCTCGGCGGGTGCCTGGTGGGCGGTGTCGTCGAGGACGACGAGGCGGCCGCGCTGCACGGCCCTCGGCGATCTCACGGAGCAGGTCGGGCGGGCACACCGGATCGTCGGCCCCGGCCAGCGCGACCACCGGCGCGGTGATCTCACCGAGCCGATCGCGGACGTCGTACGCCGCCAATGCGCCACACACCGCGAGGTAGCCGTCGTCGGACGCCTCGCGGAGCGCGTGCAGCAGCGCGGAGGCGCGTTCGGGCTCGCGCTCGAGGAAGCCGGGTGCGAACCAGCGCTGGGCGGACGCGGTGACCAGCGACGCGGTCCCGGAGGCGCGGACCTGTGCGACCCGATCACGCCAGATCTCGGCGTCGCCGATCCTCGCGCCGGTGCAGCACAGCACTGCGCCGGCCACTCGATCCGGCGCGTCCAGCAGCAGCTGCAACCCGACCTGACCGCCGACCGAGTCGCCGGCGTAGAGGAACGGGCCGTCCACGCTGTCCAGGATCGTCGCTGCCAGGTCTGCGATGGTGAGGTCGGCGGGGGACGGACCGCGGTCGGTGCCATGGCCGGGCAGCTCCCAGAGCCGGACGTCGAAGTCGTCGCGCAGCAGCGCCGCGCAGGCGCCCCAACACGCGTCGGCCGAGGTGCCGAGCGACGGGCCGAGCACGAGGGTGGTCACGCCGGTGGTCATGCCGGAGCCTCGAAGGTACGGCGCGCGCGGTCGACCGCGGCGTCCACGAAGGTGCCGGCCTCGCCGACGTACGCCGCCATGGGGGTGTGCCCCGCCAGCTCGGCCATGGTCCGCTGCTCGGCCAGCACCGTGCCGCGGGCGGAACCGAGGGTCTGGGTCATCCGGTCGGTGTGCACCTGAAGCTCGGCGGCCAGGTCGAACGCGTGCGAGGCGGCGACCAGGGTCCGCCGGACCAGATCGCGCAGCGTCGCCCATTCGGCATGCCAGGCGCCGTCGGCCCGCTCGTCGACCTGCAGCGCTGCTGTCAGGTGGAGGGTGGCGGCCAGCTGCGGTGTCGTGATGGCGGTGCGCCGGATCAGCACCGACAGCACGGGGTTGTGCTTGTCGGGCATCGTCGAGGACCCGCCGCCGGAGCCCTCGCTGAGCTCGCCGATCTCCGGCCGCGAGAGGATCAGCACATCGGAGGCGAGGTGCCCCCAGGCGTCGGTGCACGCGACCAGGGCGTCGGCGAGCCGGGTGATCGGCGTCCTGACCGTGTGCCACGGGACCGCGGGGTCCAGCCCCAGTTCCTGCCCGACTTCCGCGATCAACGTCGTCGGGTCGGCCCCGAGTTCGGCGACCGCCGCCCCGGTGCCGGCGGCGCCGCCGATCTGGACCGGGAACGAGAGCGCGGCCAGCCCGTCGTACGCGTCGAGGACGCCGGTGAGCCACTGCGCGACCTTGAGCCCGAACGTCGTCGGCACCGCGTGCTGGGTGAGCGTGCGCGCCACCATCACCGTGCCCCGGTGCTTCATCGCGAGCGCGGCCAACCGTTCGGCCTGGCCGCGGATCTCCGACTGCAGCTGCCCGACCGCGTCCTGCGCCATCAGCATGATCGCGGTGTCGAGCACGTCCTGGCTGGTCAGCCCACGGTGCAGCCATCGCGCGGCGTCGGGCTCTTCGTCTTCGAGCGCCGAGCGGAGCAGGCTCACCAGGCCGATGACCGGGTTGCCGCCCGCGTCGGTCTCCTCGGCGAGGTAGTCCTCGTGGTCGGGCTCCAGGAGGTCGCCGAGGTCGACCTCCGCGGAGGCGGGTGCGATGCCGTGGCGGACCAGGGCAGCGAGCCACACCACCTCGACGGCGGTCATCGCTTCGCGGAAGGTGTCCTGCGTGAAGTGGTCGCCGGCGCGATGGTCGCCGGGCCAGAAGTCGTCGCTCATCGACCTCAGTGTCGCGGGTAGGAGAGGAAGACGGTCTCCCGCTCCCCCTGCAGGTACACGTCGAACACGTATCCCCCACCCGGTTGGGGCTCGGTGACGACCAGCGTCGAGCGGCGGTCGGGGTCGAGCGTGGCGAGGAAGGGGTCGTCGGCGGCGGCCGGCAGGTAGGCGCGGGTGAACAATCGGTCGAGCAGTCCACGCGCGAACACGGTCACCGCGAAGAACGGCGCCGCCGGCGCCACGGTCGTGAACGAGTAGTGACCCAGCGCATCGGTGGACGCACGGCCCCAGCCGGTGAAGGTCCAGCCGTCGCGACGCAGTGACCCGGGTTGCTGCACGACCGCGCCGGACGCGTCGGCCTGCCAGAGCTCGAGGATCGCGTCGGGGACCGGCTCGCCGCGCCCGTCGTACACGCA
>DOWL01000027.1:10232-11427 GCA_003519585.1 Nocardioides sp.
CCGCCGCGCCCGTCGTACACGGTGCCCTGCAGGCGGACGGCGCCTGGCGAGCCGGGCGGCACGAGGTGCTGGTCCTCGGGGAAGGGCAGCGCATAGCCGAAGAAGGGGCCGACCGTCTGGCCGGGGGTGGGCGTGAGGCTCACTGCTCCGCCTCCGTCTGCTCCAACTGCTCCATCTGTGTGCGGTGCGGTCCGGTCAGCACGATGTCCCAGCGGTAGCCCATCCACCGCTCGGGCTCGGTGAGGTCGTGGTCGTAGGTCGCGACCAACCGCTCCCGTGCCGCCGGGTCGACCACGGCCTGGTAAATGGGGTCGAGGGCGAAGAGCGGGTCGCCGGGGAAGTACATCTGGGTGATCATCCGCTGGGTGAACTCGGTCCCGAACAGCGAGAAGTGGATGTGCGCCGGCCGCCACGCGTTGCGGTGGTTGCGCCACGGGTAGGGACCGGGCTTGATCGTGGTGAACCGGTAGTACCCGTCGTCGTCGGTCAGGCAGCGGCCCATCCCGGTGAAGTTGGGGTCGAGCGGAGCCGGGTGCTGGTCGCGCTGGTGGATGTAGCGGCCGGCGGCGTTGGCCTGCCACACCTCGACGAGCTGTCCGCGCACCGGGCGGCCGTCGCCGTCGAGGACCCGCCCGGACACCACGATCCGCTCGCCCTGCGGCTCACCGCGGTGCTGGATGGTGAGGTCGGATTCGAGCTCACCGACGTCGCGCTGGCCGAAGACCGGCGACCACAGCTCCACGCCCTCCGGATCGGCCTGCTGGGGCGCTTTGGTGGGGTGCCGCAGAATGCTGGATCGGTACGGCGGGTAGTCGAGCCGCGTCTGGCTCTCGCCCCCGGCGTAGCCCGCCGAGATCTTCTCGATCTCCTCGGTGATGTCGGCCTGGGTGGCCTCCGCACTGGTCACGGTCCTGACGGTAAGGCGGGTGACGATCCCGCCTCGCCGTCGGATTCCGGTGAGTGGAAGTTGACCGCTGAGGTCGGGGCGACGTGGTGGGTGCCGGTCGGGTCGACGAGTCGGTAGAGGCCGTGGGGTGTGCGCCACAGGTAGATCCCGGGGCCGAGTTGTCGGACCCGATAGCCGAGGTGGGTTTTTGGCTCGGTGATGTCGGCGCCCGAGTGGTGCGGCGTTGTGGTCTCCGGTCTGACCGGGTGGTCCGTTGGGTTTGTAGGGGTCGGGGTGGTCGAAGTCCAC
>DOWL01000110.1:0-1530 GCA_003519585.1 Nocardioides sp.
CGGCGCGCTCGACGCCATCGCCGACCGGACCGACATATCCGGGAAGTCCGTCAACCCGGAGGAGGACTCGTGAAGTTCGGAGTGGAGTTCTCGCCAGCGATCGTTGATCTGCCGAATTTGCATCGCGAGTGGATTGCGCTGGAGGAGCGCATTGCTGCCGCGGTCGAAGGTGCGGCTTTCGTTGATGAACTGCCCGACTGGGAGATCAGGTTCCTCGTCCTGCTCGGAAAGGGGGACAGGCCCGGCGTCTACAAGGGAGCGACGGTCTACCCGTCGACTCATCAGAAGCAGTACACGGTCTTCGTGCCGATCCCCACCGATCGGCAACGGACCTGGGGCATCAGTGCGAGGAGATTCGCACCCCGGCCTCCGCTGAACGACTCAAGGTACGACTACGTCGAGTTCGACGTCGAAGAGTGTCAAGGTCTCGAGGACTACATCCTCGAGTGCACGTTGGCCTGCATCCTCGGCCTGATGAAGACGGGCATCAAGCTCAAAGACCGAAACATCAGGGTGTGATTGACGGTGGGTGTTCGCCGGCGGGCGCGGTGACGCTCGCCGTGAGCGCCAGGGCGAGCAGTTCACTGACGCCTTCAGCAGTGTCGTCGAGCCCCCAGGGCTGCGTCGGTGTGGACATGCCGGAAGGCTAGGCGGAGGAGCGCGGCAGAGAGCGTCACGCACCAGCAGCTCAGCGCAGAACCGTCGACCGTCCGTGCACGATCAATCCGAGCCGATCCCCGCTCGCACCGCCCAGGCCGTCGCCTCGCCGCGTCCGCGGACGCCGAGCTTGCGGTAGATCGAGACGGAGTGGTGCATGACCGTCTTGGCGCTGATCCCGAGTGCGGCGCCGATCTCCTTGTTCGCGGCGCCGGCCGCCAACTGCGCCAGGACCTCCGCCTCCCGGGGCGTCGGCTGCGGCCACATCCGGCCCGCTGACGCTGGTGACGACGGGAACGGCTACGGCGTTCCGTTTCTCCACCAAGTCCACGAAGTACTCACTCGACCTCGGCCTCCTCCTCCGGGCCAACGGTGAGCCCTTCGAGCTGTGGGCCGAGCGGCCGTCGTACAGCAAGCCGATCAGGGCCGAGTGGCGGACCTCGCGAGGCGCGGTTCGGCTTCCGGAGGACGCGATGGCGTCGAACCTCGGCGGGCTCGCCGACTTCCTTCAGATCGAGATCAGCGACCCTAGTGGAGCGACGATCTCGCGGCAGAGCCTCACGCTCTGTGTCGGCGCCGACCCGCACCGGCTCTCGCCCGATGCGCCGAGTGACAACCCCTATCCGCGCGCCTGCCCGTACCACCCCTACACGCTCGGCACCGTGCAGGGACTCCCTGCTGGGTGGGGCACCAGCCTCTATGCCAGGCGCCCCATCAAGCTTGCGGACGGCGGTCCGACCCACCTCACGCTGCGTGCGTCGGTCGCACCGAAGTACGTCGCGATGTTCGGACTCGACCCGTCGCAGTCGGCGGTCACCAGCGACATGGCGGTCGAGACCGACCCCAACGCCTACTACCGCGACCACCCGGCTT
>DOWL01000110.1:1615-2134 GCA_003519585.1 Nocardioides sp.
ACCCGGCTGCGTCGCCCGCGCCGCCCCGACTCGAGCCCCACCGGAGCGAGCCCGAGGTCCCGAGCCGTGGGAAGCCGTCCGGCGCCTCGGTCGACCTGAGGAGCCTGCCGGCGTTCGATATGAAGGTCGCTGGCAAGGGCACCCGGCTACGCTTCGGCGCGACGGTCTGGAACGCCGGCGACGCTCCGCTGGTCATCGACGGCTTCCGTGAGAAGGGCGCGGACGAGATGACGGCGTACCAGTACTTCTATGACCAGGCGGGCAAGGAGACCGGCCATCAGGAGGTCGGTGAATTTCACTACCACGAGGCCAACCACAACCACTGGCACTACGAGGACTTCGCGCGCTATCGGCTGCTGCGCGTCGACGGCAGTGAGGTGGCGCCGTCCGGCAAGCAGTCGTTCTGCCTGGCCAACACCGACGCGGTCGACCTCACCTATCCAGGTGCCAAGTGGAACATCTACAACACCGACCTCAGCTCGGCCTGCGGCAAGCGGTCGGTGATCACGCTCCGGGAGG
>DOWL01000110.1:2294-2519 GCA_003519585.1 Nocardioides sp.
GCTGCTCCAGGGCTCGGGCGATACCTACCACCAGATCCGGGCCGGCCAGGCGATCGACATCTCCGGTGTGCCGAACGGCAAGTACATCCTCTCGGTCGAGGCCAACCCCTTCGGGCGCCTGGTCGAGAGCGATGTCTCCAACAACGTCTCGCACCGGGTCATCTGGCTGAAGGGCTCCGGCGATCACCGTCGTGTGGTGGCCGAGCAGATCGGCATCATCGACGA
>DOWL01000004.1 GCA_003519585.1 Nocardioides sp.
GCCTTCTTCGCCGGCGCCTTCTTGGCGGCCGTCTTCTTCGTCGTCGTCTTCTTGGCCGGAGCGGCCGCGGCAGCGACGCGCTCGGTGACCGGGGCAGCCGCCACGATCGTCAGCTTCGGCAGCTTCTTGGCACCGGACACGACGTTCTTGAGGTCCTGGCCGGCCTTGAACTTCGGCACGTGCGTGCTCTTCGCCTTGATGCGCTCACCGGTCCGCGGGTTGCGAACCATGCGCGCCTTGCGCATCTGGCGCTCAAAGGAGCCGAAGCCCGTGATGGCCACCTTCTCGCCCTTGGCCACCTCGCGGGTGATGGTGTCGAGGACCGACTCGAGCGCGTGGCGGGCGGCCTTCTTGTTGCCGTTGAACCGCTCAGCCAGCGCGTCGATCAGTTGATTCTTGTTCACGAGCTTCCCTTTCGGATGTCACTTCTTGAACTGGAGCTTGGTGCACCGGTTCATCACAAGCAACTTAGGAAAGACGAGCGTCGGTCACAATCACCACGCCGCACGAAACCGTAGTTTTTTCAAGGCGTTTCGAGGTGCGCGTTCGCGAAAACACAGCCTCGAAGCCACGTTCGTCTGTCGACCACCGCGGCCTCACCAAAGTCAGCCGACCTCGCAGTGAATGCGATTTCCCTTACAGGGTTGGGGAATCGGGACTTACGCAGCTCGCGGTCAGGCCCGGATCGTCGTCGGCTTGAACGACGGCCGGGTCGCCTCGAACGTCGCGATGTCGTCCTCGTGGCCCAAGGTGATGCCGATGTCGTCGAGCCCCTCGAGCAGCCGCCAACGCGTGTAGTCGTCGATGTCGAAGGAGTCCTCGATCGCATCGAGTCCATCGCCGGCCCGGACCGTGCGCGACTCGAGGTCGACGGTGATCACGCCACCCGGATTGTCCTCGAGGAAGTCCCACAACCGCTGGACGACCTTCTCGTCGACGCGCGCGGCGAGCAGTCCGGCCTTGCCGGAGTTGCCGCGGAAGATGTCGCCGAACCGTGGGGAGATCACGACCCGGAATCCGTAGTCCATCAACGCCCACACTGCGTGCTCGCGGGAGGATCCGGTGCCGAAGTCGGGGCCGGCGACCAGCACCGTGCCCGCGGCGTACTCGGGGCGGTTGAGCACGAAGTCAGGGTCGTTGCGCCAAGCCGAGAACAGCCCGTCCTCGAAGCCCGTGCGGCTGACCCGCTTGAGGTAGACCGCGGGGATGATCTGGTCGGTGTCGACGTTGCTGCGGCGCAGGGGTACGCCGACGCCGGTGTGCGCGGTGAACGGCTCCATGTCAGGCCTCCTGGCTTCCGGTGCTGACGGGATCGAGGTCGGCGGGCGAGGAGAGGGTGCCGCGGATCGCGGTCGCCGCAGCGACGGGGACGGAGACCAGGTGGGTCCGGCCGCCCTTGCCCTGCCGGCCCTCGAAGTTGCGGTTAGAGGTGGAGGCGCTGCGCTCGCCAGGCTCGAGCGTGTCGGGATTCATGCCGAGACACATCGAGCAGCCCGCGCCGCGCCACTCGGCGCCGGCTTCCTTGAAGATCACGTCGAGGCCCTCGTCCTCGGCCTGGAGCCGCACCCGGACTGAGCCGGGTACGACGAGCAGGCGCGTGTCCTGGTCGACGTGACGGCCCTTCACGATCGCGGCCGCGGCCCGCAGGTCCTCGATCCGGCCGTTGGTGCACGAGCCCACGAAGACGGTGTCGACCTTGATGTCGCGCATCGGCGTGCGGGCCTCGAGACCCATGTACTGGAGAGCCTTCTCGGCCGCGACCCGGTCCTGCGCGTCGTCGAAGTCGTCGGGGCTCGGGACGCTCGCGCCCAGCGGGACGCCCTGCCCGGGGTTGGTGCCCCACGTGACGAACGGCGTCATCGTGGCGGCGTCGAAGACGATCTCCTCGTCGTACACGGCGTCGTCATCGGTGACGAGGGTCTTCCAGTAGGCCACCGCGGCGTCCCAGTCGGCACCCTTCGGCGCCTCCGGCCGGCCCTCGATGTAATCGAAGGTCTTCTGGTCGGGAGCGATCAGCCCGGCCTTGGCGCCCCACTCGATGCTCATGTTGCAGACCGTCATCCGGCCCTCCATCGAGAGCTCCTCGATCGCCTGGCCGCGGTACTCGACGATGTATCCCTGTCCGCCACCGGTGCCGGTGTGGGCGATCAGGGTGAGCACGAGGTCCTTGGCCGTGACCCCGTCGGGCAGGCTGCCGTTGATCGTGACCGCCATCGTCTTGGGCTTGGCCTGCGGCAGCGTCTGGGTGGCGAGCACGTGCTCAACCTCCGAGGTGCCGATGCCGAACGCGATCGCGCCGAAGGCGCCGTGGGTGCTGGTGTGGCTGTCACCGCACACGATGGTCATGCCGGGCTGGGTGAGCCCGAGCTGGGGCCCGACGACGTGCACGATGCCCTGGTCGAGGTCGCCGAGCGGGTGCAGGCGGACGCCGAACTCGGCAGCGTTGGTGCGCAGGGTCTCGACCTGCGTGCGCGAGACCGGGTCCTGGATCGGCTTGTCCCAGTCGAGAGTCGGGACGTTGTGGTCCTCGGTCGCGATGGTGAGGTCGGGCCGACGCACGGTGCGGCCGCTGAGCCGCAGTCCTTCGAACGCCTGGGGGCTGGTCACCTCGTGGATGAGATGGAGATCGATGTAGAGCAGGTCCGGCTCTCCGGGGACCGCGCGGACGACGTGCTCGTCCCAAACCTTCTCCGCCAACGTGCGGGGTGATGTGTTGCTCATGAGCACTCCCTCGTGACCCTGTTCACTGTGCCCGGAGAGTGTAGACCTTGCGTCCCATGATCTGAGACGGCAGTATTGCCATATGGACTCGAGCGGAAGCGGTGGATCCGGGGTCGGCGTTCTCGACAAGGCCGCCCTCGTGCTCACCGCACTCGAGTCCGGACCGGCGACCCTCGCGGGCCTGGTCGCCGGCACCGGCCTGGCGCGACCGACCGCGCACCGACTCGCCGTCGCACTCGAGCACCACCGCCTCGTGGCCCGCGACATGCAGGGCCGTTTCGTCCTCGGCCCCCGACTCGCCGAACTGTCCGCCGCGGCCGGCGAGGACCGGCTGCTCGCGACCGCCGGCCCGGTCCTGGCCCGGCTCCGCGACATCACCGGTGAGTCCGCTCAGCTGTGGCGCCGGCAGGGCGACGTACGTGTGTGTGTCGCCGCGGCCGAACGCCCGTCGGGGCTGCGCGACACCATCCCGGTCGGCTCCCAGCTGACCATGCGGGCCGGGTCCGCGGCGCAGGTGCTGCTCGCCTGGGAGGACCCGGAGCGGATGCACCGCGGCCTCCAGAACGCCGCCTTCTCGGCCGCTGCGCTGTCGGGGATCCGCCGACGCGGCTGGGCCCAATCGGTCGGCGAGCGCGAGCAGGGCGTGGCCTCGGTCTCCGCCCCGGTCCGCTCCCCCAGCGGCAAGATCATCGCCGCCGTATCGGTCTCCGGCCCGCTCGAGCGGCTCTCCCGCCAGCCGGGCCGGATGCACGCACCCGCGGTGCTCGCCGCGGCCGAGCGACTCTCCGAGTCACTGCGCCGCGCGGCCGCCGCCGACTCCGCTTGAAACCCGGCTGACCGTCAGGTCCAGCCCAGCTCGATCGCAGCGAGCAGCAGCGCACCCGCGCTCTCGTTGTCGTTGATCCGCTCGTCGCGCAGCATCGCCTTCACCTCGTCCCACGAGAACGGCTCGACCGCGCCGATGCCCTCGCCCTCGTCGTACGTCGTCGAGACGCGGGTCAGATCGCGCGCGAGGAACACCTCGATCCGAGATCGCGCCACGCCGTTGAGCCCCCACTGGCCGCCGAGGTAATCCCACCGAGCAGCGGCGTACCCGGTCTCCTCGGCGAGCTCGCGCTCCCCTGCGGCCCGCAGCTCCTGACCGTCGCTGCCCCCGGCCGGCACTTCCCACGACGTACCGGTGGTGTAGCGATCGCAGTGCACCATCACGATCCGGTCGTCCGCGGTCACCGGCACCACGAACACCGCCGGCGCGCGCACCTCGAGCAGACCGAACATCCCCGGCGAACCGTCAGGTCGGGTGACCTCGTCCTCGAGCACCCGGATGTAGTGGTTCGCATAGACCTCGCGGCTCGACCGCTGCTGCCAGCTCATCGGGTCAGTTAACCCTCGGGACGGCTCAGAAGAGGGCATCCTGCTCGAGTTCGAGCAGCTTCTGCTTGCGGTCGAGGCCGCCCGCGTAGCCGGTGAGCGTGCCGTTGGCGCCGATGACCCGGTGGCACGGGATCACGATCGGGATCGGGTTGCGGCCGTTGGCCAGACCGACGGCGCGCGAGGCGGCGTTGGTCTTGCCGAGCCGATGCGCGAGCTCGCCGTACGACGAGGTCTCGCCGTAGCCGATCTCGCACAGCTCGTGCCAGACCTGGCGCTGGAAGTCGGTGCCGACCGGGGCCAGCGGTAGGTCGAACTCCTTGAGGTCGCGGTCGAAGTACGCGCGCAACTGCCGCGCTGTCTCGACAAGGACCGGCTGGTCGTCGTCGCGGCCACCGCGAGGACGACCGTCGTGGTCGCGGAACGGCGAGAACTCGATCTGGGTGAGCGCGCCGTTGGTCTCGACGAGACGCAGGTCGCCGACGGGGCTCTCGATGACAGTCCAGGACATGTCAGTCCTCCTTGCTCGTAAGGGGTTGGGTCGTGCTCAGGGAAGGCATGAGGGTGTTCCAGAGATGCATCAGGGCATACGAGCGCCACGGCCGCCAGCGGTCGCTGTCGGCGACGACGCTCGTCGGGTCGTGGCCGAGACCCGCGAGGGCGTTGCGGACTCCGATGTCGGTCGGGAGGAACACGTCGGGGTGGCCCAGCGCTCGCATCGCGACATAGTCGGCGGTCCACGGCCCGATGCCCGGGAGCGCCACCAGAGCGGCGCGGACGTCGTCGCGATCGGCACCGCGGTCGAGCGAGACCTCGCCGGCGGCCAGCGCACTGGCCAATCCGGTGAGCGCCCGTCCCCGGGCCCGGGGCATCGGCAGTTCGGTGGGGTCGATCGCCGCCAACGCGCCGGCTGACGGGAACAGGTGAGTCAGGCCAGGGATATCGGTCTCGATCTGGGTGCCGTACGCCGCGACCAGGCGGCCGGTCACCGTGCGCGCACCGGTGACCGAGACCTGTTGACCGATGACCGTGCGGACGGCGGTCTCGTCACCGTCGACCTGGCCGGGCACCCGGAGCCCCGAGGTGGCGCGGACCAGTGGCCCCACGACGGGATCGCCGAGGAACTGGTCGTCGACGGCGACCGGATCGCAGTCGGCGTCGACCAGTCGACGAGCGCGCTCGACCGCAGCCGTGGTGTCGCGGAGGTCGTGGAGCCGGAACTCCGCCTGCACGAACGCCGTTTGCCCGGTGGCCGGGGCGTCGTCGAGTTCGAGCCGCACGGTGCCCGGGCCGTGTGGCAGGTCGAGGGTGCGGGCGTACCAGCCCCGGCCGTCCGTCACCCCCGCGGTCTCCACGCCGGGCACGATGTGGAAGGCCAGGAAGTCGAGCAGCGCCCGACCGGCGAACGGTGTGCGGACGGCCAGCCGCATCGTCACGGTGCCCTGGGCGGGCGTCCCTCGGCGCCGGCCGCGCAGCTCGGTGGGTGTGGCGGCGTAGACCTCGCGGACCGTGTCGTTGAACTGCCGGACACTGGAGAAGCCGGCCGCGAAGGCGACGTCGGCGAACCCGAGGTCGGTGGTCTCGACGAGCACCCGAGCGGTCTGGGCACGCCGCGCGCGAGCCAGCGCCAACGGGCCCGCGCCGAGCTCCGCGGTCAGCAGCCGGGTGAGGTGACGCGGCGTGTAGCCGACCCGTCGGGCCAGCCCGTCGACGCCCTCGCGGTCGACCACACCGTCGGCGATCAGCCGCATCGCGCGGCCGGCCGCGGTGGCGGCGACGTCCCAGTCGGGGCTGCCCGGCGTCGCGTCGGGGAGGCAGCGTCTGCAGGCGCGGTAGCCGGCGGCCTGGGCCGACGCGGCACTCGGATGGAAGGTGACGTTGTGGAAGGCCGGCGTGCGCGCGGGACAGGAGGGCCGGCAGTAGATCCCCGTGCTGCGCACCGCGGTGTAGAAGACGCCGTCGAAGCGGCGATCGCGCGACTTCACAGCGCGGTAGCAGGACTCCGCGTCGACGTGCCGGGGCTCGGTGCTCATGCCCCTATCCTGACCCACGGCACCGACAGTAGCTGGCGGGAATCGGACACCGGCATCCCTACGCGTCGGCGCAGTTCAGAGGCGGTCTCGGGGCGGTCGCTTGACCTCATCTGCCACGATTCACAACGTGACCGAGCACCGGTTGGAGCGGCGAGACCGTCGACGCGTGCTCATCGTCATCGTGGTCACCCAACTGGTCGTCGCTCTGGCCACCGCGCTGATCATCACCACGGCCTACCAGCGGCTCGACAAGAACATCGACCCCGGAGCCGAACCGGACCACCGGGCCAAGAAGCACCGGGTGGCCGACGGCGAACCGCTCAACATCCTGGTGATGGGCTCGGACTCACGCGTCGGCAAGGGCAACGACGTCGACGGCCAGACCGACATCGGGCAGCGCTCCGACACCACGATCCTGGTGCACATCTCTGCCGACCGGAAGACGGTGTACGGCGTCTCGCTCCCCCGCGACGCGATGGTGGCCCGACCCGAGTGCACGACCGAAGACGGCGAGACGGTGCCGGCGTCCGACTCGGTCATCTTCAACGACGCCTTCTCCCAAGGCGGCCCGAAGTGCACGGTCGAGCAGGTCGAGTCGCTCACCGGGATCTACATCGACCACTACGTGACGATCGACTTCAACGGCTTCAAGGACATGGTCGACGCCGTGCACGGGGTGACGGTCTGCATCCCCGAGGACGTCGACGACAGCGCGCATGGCATCACCTTCGACGCGGGCACCCAGGAGCTCAACGGGCAGCAGGCGCTCAACTACGTGCGTGAGCGATACGTGCTCTCCGCCAACTCCGACATCGGCCGGATGAAACGGCAGCAGGCGTTCATCGCCTCGATGATCAACAAGGTCGTGAGCGCGGGCACGTTGACCCAACCGACGCGGGTGTACGCCTTCCTCAAGGCCGCCACCGCCTCGATCGTCACCGACCCGAAGCTGGCCTCGGTGAGCAAGCTGGCCAACCTCGCCTACCAGTTCCGCAAGACCAACCTCGACGACATCACCTTCATCACCGTTCCCTTCGAGGAGTACGCGCCCGACCCCAACCGGCTCCAGTGGGCCCCCTCGGCCAAGGGGCTGTGGCCGATCCTCATCAAGGACCAGCCACTGCCCAAGCGCTACCGCGAGGGCGTGATCTCCGCCAACCAGACGCCCGGTGGCTCCGGGTCGGGCAACGCATCGGGCGGTACGTCGAGCAGCGCGTCCGGCTCGGCCAGCGAGTCCCCGACCTCCCCCGAGAGTTCACCATCGACTCCGACCGGCGAGCTCGAGGCAGACCAGAACGGCCTCTGCGCTTAATACCGGCGAGTTTCGGGCACCGGCTCAACGCCGTGCACCCGGTGGTTGAGCCCGGAGGCGCGCCAGCGCCGATCGGTGTCGAAACCGCCGCAGGGATGGCATCTGCTCGACCACCGGTGGTTGAGCCCGGAGGCGCGTCAGCGCCGATCGGTGTCGAAACCGCCGCAGGGATGGCACCTGCTCGACCACTGGTCGGGTCTGGTCTCACGTGCG
>DOWL01000122.1:0-2519 GCA_003519585.1 Nocardioides sp.
GGTTGGCGTGCTCAAGGTGCGTGCATCGCGAGGCGCCGGAACGACGCTCTACCCGTACGTCCAGCGAGTTGCGGCAACGAAGCGAGGTGCGTGGCTTCAGTGCGCGAAGCGCCCAAGAACTTTCGACACGCGGCACTAGGTTGTGCACGTGCGTCTGATGACCTGTCCCACCTGCAACAGCGTTGCGTTCCTCGAGACGCTCGAATGCGTGCAGTGCCTGACGCCACTCGGTTTCCACCGCGAGTCGACCTCGATGCTGGCCGTCGGCCGCGACGGCGTGGTGCACGAGGGACGGACCTGGATCGCCTGCTCCAACCGGGCCTGGCGCTGCAACTGGCTCCTCCCCGACGACGAGGAGTCGGCGCGTTGCGCCGCCTGTCGGCTGATCCGCAAGCAACCGGACGCCGACGACACGATGGCCTGAGAGAAGCTCGCCACCGCGGCTCTCGACCTGCGCAGGCTGCTCGTGCAGCTCGACGAGGTCGGGCTGCCGGTGGTCGGGTGGTACGAGCGTGAGGGTGGCCTGGGATTCGACCTCCTGTCGTCGCGGACGGCGAACACCCCCGTGATGATCGGGCACGCCAACGGCATCATCACGATCGACCTGGTCGAGTCGTTGGCCGACTACCGCGAGTCGATGCGGGTGCGGCTGGGAGAGCCCTACCGAACCATGCTCGGCCACTTCCGGCACGAGGTCGGGCACTACTACCAGTGGATCCTGGTCGAGTCCGCAGGGGACCCGACCCTGCTCGAACACTGCCGGCGCCTCTTCGGAGACGAGCGTGCGTCGTACCAGGACGCCATCGCCCGCCACTACCGGCTGGGAGCGCCCGAGGGCTGGCACACGACGTTCATCTCCGAGTACGCGACCATGCACCCGTGGGAGGACTTCGCGGAGTGCTTCGCCCACTACCTGCACATCCAAGGCACGTTGAGCGCGTCAGCGTCGGGAGGCTTGGTGCTCCGGGCCGAGCGGGTGCCCGAGGTGCTCGCCGAAGACCTGGTCCCGGGTCAGGACTACCGCAACCGTCCGGTCGAGCGGATCCTCGCCGACTGGCGGATCCTGTCGTTCTTCTTCAACCGGATCAACCGGGCGATGGGCCGGGACGACCTCTACCCCTTCGAGATCCCGGACCCGGTGGCGCGCAAGCTCGCGTTCGTGCACCGGTTGGTTCGCGGCGCAGCTGCGAACTAACCAGAACCGAGCTCACGCGTCGTAGTGCGACAGCCGCGGCCACGCCGTGGACCACGAGCCGACCGGGCCGTCGCACACCCACACGCCCATGCCCTGCTCCTCGTTGTCGAGGCCGAGGTCGTTGCGCAGCGTGGCGGCCCGCTCGCAGCCGGTGAAGTCGTCGGAGGGCTCGACCGGGTAGACCAGGACCACCGGGCCGGCTTCGTCTGTGGGCGGGCCCCAGTTGCGCCAGCCGTTGTGGCCGCTGAATACCCGCGCACCGACGCCGTACCACTCGAAGGCGCCGGCCTCGCCGTAGTTGCCGGTGAAAACGACGGTGCCGTCCGGAAGTGGCTCGACGACGGCACGCACCTGGTCGGCGTACGTCGACCAGCCGACGGTCTCGGGCTGGTCGGCGTCGATCTTCGGGAAGAACGAGCTCGCGTACGTCGAGACGGGCAGCACGGGCACCAGGGCCGACCACGCCACCATCGACGACAGCGCGAGGACGGCGCCGACCACCACCAGGCGGCGGGGCGCCCAGCTCCGGGCGACCCAGGTGCACCCGGCGGCGACCAGCGGGACGATCGCGCCGGCCACGTAGTAGCCCTTGCCGCCCGTGATCAGGAAGACCGTCATGACCACCAGGAAGACCAGGGCGGGCAGCCGGGCGCGTCGCCACTCGGGCACCCGGAACAGCTGCACCAGTCCGGCCACCCACACCGCGAGGATCACCGGACTGAACATGATCGCGGCCTGCCCCACCAGCTCGATCCGGCCGCCGATGCCGCCGTACTCCTCGGCGATGTCGGCGGACAGGTCGAAGACCGGCCAGCCGTGATCGGCCTGCCACAGCAGGTTCGGGACCCAGAGGGCCGCGGCGATGAGCCCCGCCAGCCAGGGCCATGGCGTGCGCAGTTGGGGCCGCAGCTCCCGATCGAAGAGCAGCGCGACGAAGATCCCCGCCAGCAGGAACACCACGCCGTGCTTGTTGTTGAGCCCGATCCCCGCGACCAGCCCGGCGGCCAGCCACAGCCGTGGTCGCACGTCGAGCACGGCCTGGGTCGCGAGCACCAGCACCGCCGTCCAGGCGAGGGTGTCGAACGTCGCCGTCGAGAGCCGATGCCCCACCGCCATCACCACCGCGGAGGCCGCGACGACCACCGCGGTCAGCACCTGACCGGCGCGCCCCGCGGAGAGCAGCCGGGCGAACTGCACCGCCAGCAGCGTGAGCGCAACCACGGCCGCGATGCTGGGCAGCCGCAGGACGACGAGGTGGTGGGGTGCGACCTCGGTCGCGAGCCGAGCCACGAACGGCGTGAACGACGGCTGGTCGGGATAGCCC